>JAODAT010000140.1 GCA_025463565.1 Microbacteriaceae bacterium | reverse complement strand
GCTAGCCGCGGTAGGCGGACTGCGACATCGCGACCAGCGCCACGATGGTGACGATGCCGACGACTCCCGCGAGCCCACCGATGATGCTGAGGAGAATGATGCCAGTCATGACATCAGTTTATGGCGCATCAAGGAAACCCACGACCGCGGCACTCGTCTCGTTGAGCTGATTCAGCCACGGTGCGTGTCCACCCTTGACGACGAGGAGTTTCGCCCCGGGGATGGACTCGATGCTCGCCCTGCCGCGGTCGGGCGTGAGGAACACATCTTCGTCGCCCCACACCATGAAGGTCGGGACGGTGATAGTGGCAAGCTCCGCGTGGCCTACGGGCACGTTCGCCCGAACCCGGAACGGAGTGATGAGCGCGCGGAAGTAGCTGGCGACGCTCGGCGCGAAGCCGGGGCGCTGGGACGCGAGGCGGCCCGCCTCGGCCAGGTCATCCGGATACCCGTCAAGTGCGCCGGGTCCGAGCGTCGCCGCCGAGTTCTTCGCATAGGCCGCGGGCGACGCGGGGAGCGAGAGGATGCCGCGCCCGACGCCAGGAATGGACAACAGCCGCATGGCGGGCACGGGCGTCACCTCGGAGAACCCGGCACCCGGGGCCCCGAGCAGCACGAGTCGCCGCACCCGCGCGGCACGGGCCAGCACGTAGTAGAGCGCGAACTGCCCGCCGAGCGAGTGCGCGACGATGTCGACCCGTTTGAGGCCGTACGCATCGAGCACGGCATCGATGACCGAGACCATGATCGCGCGCAGGTCATCGTCGCGCTTCAGCACCAGCGGCCCGGAGAGCCCATGGCCCGGCCAGTCCAAGGCGATCACCCGGCGGTCGCCGAGATGGGCGACCAGCGGTACCGCGGCGGCCGTGACGGACGCGATCCCGTGCAAGAGGAGCACCGGCGTTCCTGCGGCGTCCGGGTTGATCTCGACGACCCGCACGTCCAGGTCACCGGCGCGCACCACCCGTTCCGTGTGCGGAAGCGAGTAGTGCGCGTACAGCCGATCCTCGGCGGCCCGCGTCAGGTCGTCGGTCGTGGTTTCAGGCACGGAGGCGTCAGGCACGTTTCTGTTAGGCACTGACCAGTGACGCGGCGGCGATCTGCCGGAGCTCGAACTTCTTCACCTTGCCGGTCGCGGTCGACGGCAGCTCCTCGATGTAGATGATCTTCTCCGGGCATTTCTGCGCCGCGATTTTGCGCTCATGCTGCAGGTAGTCGGCAAGTTGCTCGATGGTGAGCTGCTCATCGCCCGCGGCGACGATGAACGCGCAGACCTTCTCGCCCATCTTCTCGTCGGGCATGGAGACGGCGGCGATCGCCGCGATGGCGGGATGCGTCGCCGCGTTCTCCTCGACCTCGCGCGCCGAGATGTTGAGCCCGCCGCGGATGATCAGGTCTTTGATGCGTCCGGTGACGCGAAGAAAGCCGTCAGCGTCGAGCTTGCCGAGGTCGCCCGTGGCGAAATACCCGTCAGCACCGATGGTCTCGGTGGTCTTCTCCGGGTTCTGCCAGTAGGCGACGAGCATGCCGGGGCTGGTGAACTTGATCTCGCCCTCCTGGCCGGCAGCGACAGCGTGGTTCTCCTCATCGCGGATCTCGACGACGATGCCCTCAGGCGCGCGGCCGTCTGTGCTCACCGCCTTCTCCTCCGGATCGTCCTTGCGCATCGCGGTGACGATGAGCGCCTCGCTGTTGCCGTAAACCGGCAGGGCCAGGCAGCCGGGGATGAGTTCGCGCCACGCCTTCAGCATCGCCTCGGGGATGGGCGCGCCCGCGCTCGCCCAGATGCGCATCGACGAGATGTCATTCGTCGCTCCGCCGCGCAGGGCGCCGAGCGCCATCTGCAGGAAGGGGGTCGCGGCGATGCTCACCGTGGTCTTGTACTGCTCGATACGGCGCAGGCCGTCGTTCGGCTCCCAGACGTCGACGAGGTGCATGGCGGCGCCGTACATGAGCGGCAGCATCACGCCGGCGGCGAGGCCGGTCGCGTGCGTGATCGGCGTCGGCATGAACATGACGTCGTCTTCGGTGAGACCGAACACATCTTTGGCGAGGCTGTGTGCGGTGAACGCCATCGTGGCGAAGGTGTGCTGGCAGCCCTTCGGCCGCGACTCGGTGCCGGACGTGTAGATGACCGCGTGCGTGGCGTCGGGGCCCGGCACCGGGCCGAGTTCGGCATCCGTCGGCACGCTGTCGCCCGCGATGAGGTCGTCGAAGGAGAGGTTGCCGCTCGCAGCGTTGCCGCGCACGATGATGACGTTCTCGATGCCGGGGGTGGATTTGCGGATCTCGGCGATCATGTTCGCGTAGTTGAAGTGACGGAACTCCTCGGTGACGATCGAGATCTTCGCGCCCGCGTTGTCGATGACGTACTTGACCTCGTCATCCCGGTAGACCGGCATGGTCGGCACCAGGATCGCCCCGAGCCGCGCGAGCGCGACGTAGATGACCACGTACTCGTTCCAGTTGGGCAGCTGCACCTGCACGCGGTCGCCGGCGACGACGCCGAGCTTCTTGAGGGATGCCGCGAAGCGGTAGGCCTGTGCGCGAAGCTCGCCGCGGGTCAGCGTCGTGTAGTCATCGGTGAGCACGACCGCATCCGGGTTCTCGGCCGCAAAGCTGTCCACGTACCAGGCGAGACTCTTCGAGTCCCAGTAGCCCTTTGATCGGAACGTCTCGATCTGCTCGGCGGTGTAGCGGTCCTGCGGCGTTGCTGTCTTCTTTGACAT
>JAODAT010000125.1 GCA_025463565.1 Microbacteriaceae bacterium | reverse complement strand
CAAGCGAAGGGCCGGCGCGGATCCCGAATCCACCCGGCCCTTCGAGGTCGAATAACCAGCACCACGCGGTCTCCGATTTCCCCATGCATCGGTCGCGGATCCCTGGTCCGGCCGAAGCGTGTATCCCTCTGCGGGATGGGGTTCGCCGCTGGTATCGAAGCGGTTTGCCCACCTCTTGCCCCCAGAACGAGGGTCACCGTTGGGTGCGACACTTGACCCATGCGGCTCATCGGTGTGCTCGAAACAGCGGTGCTCGTGGCAGCGTGCCTGCTGCTGGCGGGCTGCGCATCCGCCCAACCACCGGTGAGCGCGGCGCAGCGAGCGCAGATCCGAACGGCGCTCCTCGACAAGCAGTGGCAGGAGATCGCCAACGTGTATCCGGACGCCATCCGTCCGAAGGCCCCCGCGACGCACACCGTGCCCGACCACGACTGGCCGCAGGACGTCGTCGACTGCCTGCACGATCGCGGCTACATCGCCCAGGTTTCGGGCGACAGTTTCACCTTCGATTCGTTCTCCAACCAGACCAACGTCGACTTTCATGTTGAGGGCTACCTCTGCACGTCCGCCTATGTGCAGCAGTCGGATGTCCTGGCCCGGCTGACGAAGCAACAGCAGCAGGCCTTCGACGACTTCGAGGTGTACCAGGTGCAGCCCTGCCTGCGGCTGGCCGGCGCGCAGACCTTCCCGCCACCGGTCGGGCATCTCACCGGACTCTCCAGCTGGAGTCCGTTCGATCTCGTCTGGCTCACCGGGTCGACTAAGTCGTCCGCGTACCTGGAGCAGAAGTGCCCGCCGACCCCGTCCTGGCTGGATCTTGCCGACGCGGGCTAATCGGGCAGTGGCGCGCCGGCGGGGAAGACCAGCATGAGTAGTGACCAGATGCCCCAGAGGGCCGCGATGTAGGCGCAGATGCCGAGCAGCGTGCCGGTGAACAGTAGCCCGCGGTGCTCCTGCAGCCGCGCGCCCGCCGGGGCGACCGAGCCGGCAACTGTCGCGTTCGGGTCCGAATAGTGTTCGGCCTGTTCGGCGGCCTTCGCCCCGACGATGTCGACGATGCGGAACAGCCTTTCCCAGGTGTGCACGCCGACGCTCGTGAACGGTCGCGGCGAGTAGACGAAAAACCAGTCGTCGACCACTTCGACATCGAAGTCGCCGACCTCGTCGATCAGCAACTCCATCAGGTCGGGGGTGAAGAAGTACAGCGCATCCCGCTCATAGCCCTTCGGGCAGTACAGGGTGAAGTACTCATTGAAGTCGCCCTCGAGCTGAAGCTTCTGGCTGCCATCGATGGGCGGGAGCTCGCTCACGCCCTGCTGACGGTTGGCGATCGACGACAGCACCATGTTGGGCAGTGCCCGGTCGAGCCGTACGGCGATGTATCCGAAGGCTTGCAAGCGCTGCTGCTTGCCTTTGTTGATCGTGTATTCGAGGGTTCCGATGTCGAACTCGCGACCCGATGTGGGTTGGAGGTGATCGGTGGTCACCTTGTTGACCGCTTCCGGCAGCCCGAAGAGCGCTCCGGGGTAGTCCGGATCGCTCGTGACGCCCGTGTAGCTGAGGTTGTTGGCCAGGGCGAACTGCGGCAGTTCGGCAGCGACCGACACCTCGGGTGGGAAGGCGAGGAGCCGACGCCGCCCGCTGCGCACCTGCACCACGATGAGCACGATGGTCGCAACGGCGATAAAGACGCACAGGAGGATCGGCAGGTCCGGAGCCAGAGTGGATGCCTCCCCGCGACCACTGCGCACGATCGAGTTGAGCGAGATGCTGCCCAGCTGGTAGATGACGATCAGGAGCGCCGGATACCCGGCGACCTGGAACAGCAGCCGAACCGTGCCCGAGAACTTGTGCCGCCTCACGGGCGGGTGGAACCTGGCGGGAGGGACGACGGGGTTCGGGTCGCCGAGCGGGGCGAAGTCGAGGCTTGTCACCGGCCCAGCCTGTCAGACGCCGGGAATACTCCGAGCCGGACGCTGTTACATGTCTATGCAAACGCATAGAACTGGAGCAGGCATCATGCAATTCGGAATCTTCACCGTCGGAGATGTGACGGCAGACCCGACCACCGGTCGCACCCCGACCGAGCACGAGCGCATCACGAACATCCTGACGATCGCCCAGAAGGTCGAAGAGGTCGGCATGGAGGTGTTCGCGATGGGGGAGCATCACAACCCGCCGTTCATCCCGTCGTCGCCGACCACCATGCTCGGCTACGTCGCGGCGAAGACGTCGGATCTCATCCTCTCGACCAGCACCACGCTCATCACCACGAACGACCCGGTGAAGATCGCCGAGGACTACGCGATGCTGCAGCACGTGGCAGAGGGTCGCGTCGACCTGATGATGGGCCGCGGCAACACCGGGCCCGTCTACCCGTGGTTCGGCAAGGACATCCGCGAGGGCATCCCGCTCGCGATCGAGAACTACGCGCTGCTTCACCGCCTCTGGACCGAGGATGTCGTGGACTGGCAGGGCAAATTCCGCACGCCCCTGCAGGGCTTCACGTCGACGCCCCGCCCGCTCGACGGCGTCGCGCCCTTCGTCTGGCACGGCAGCATCCGCTCTCCCGAGATCGCCGAGCAAGCCGCCTATTACGGCGTCGGTTTCTTCGCGATCAACATCTTCTGGCGGAAGGAGCACTACATGCAGCTCATCGGCTACTACCGCCAGCGCTTCGAGCACTACGGCCACGGCACCGCCGCGCAGGCGATCGTCGGCCTGGGCGGCCAGGCCTTCATGGCGAAGAACTCGCAGGATGCCGTGAAACAGTTCCGCCCGTACTTCGACAACGCCCCGGTCTACGGCCATGGCCCGTCGCTGGAGGAGTTCACCGAGCT
>JAODAT010000107.1 GCA_025463565.1 Microbacteriaceae bacterium | reverse complement strand
CCATCGGCATCGTCGCGTTCGTGCTCGTCGTCGAGGTGCTCGGCGCGCTGCTGTCCGGTTCCGTCGCCCTGTTCGCCGACGCCGGCCACATGCTCTCCGACCTCACCGGGCTCGTGGTCGCTCTCGTCGCGACGGTGCTCGCCGCGCGCCCCGCGACGGACACGCGAACGTTCGGCAACCGCCGAAACGAGGTGTTCGCCGCGTTCGTGAATGCCGCCATCCTGCTGGCGGTCGTCGTCTACGTGGCCGTTGAGGCCATCCAGCGCCTCATCGCTCCGACCGGCGCCGTGGAGGCGCCGCTCATGCTCGGCGTGGCCATCGTGGGTGCCGTCGCCAATACGGTGGCGCTGCTCGTACTGCGCGGGGGAGCGAAGGACTCGATCAACATGCGCGGCGCATACCTCGAGGTGCTGGGCGACCTCATCGGGTCGTTCGCCGTGATCGCGGCGGCCATCGTCATCTTGGCGACCGGGTTCCTGCGCGCCGACCCGATCGCGTCGCTCGTGATCGCGGCGCTCATTCTGCCGCGGGCGGTCAGCCTGATGCGGGATGTGCTGCGGGTGCTCAGCCAGGCGACGCCGCGAGGAACGGATGTCGCGCTCATCCGCGAACACGTGCTCGACAAGAAGGGGGTCGTGTCGGTGCACGACGTGCACGTCTGGTCGATCAGCCCCGGCTCGAACGTCTTCTCAGCGCACGTGGTGGTCGAACCCGCCGTGTTCAGCGAGAACCGCACCGATGTGCTGCTGGATTCGCTCACCGACTGCCTCAAAGAGCACTTCGATGTCGCACACTCGACGTTCCAGCTCGAGCCGGCGGAGCACGCCGACCACGAGCCCGACGTGCACCGCTAACTGCTGCCAAACCGTCGTGGCGGGGGATATGCCGCCTCGCGGCGCCTCTGTAGCATCGCGGCGGGAGTTATGCCTCCCGCCGCGAGGGCTTTTACCCCCGCCGCGACGCTCGCGACGATGCAGGCAGAAGAAAGGCGCCCCCGCCGCAGGAACGGCGGGGGTCCGGAGTCGATCGGTAGTTACGCGGCGGGCTGCAGGTCGACCTGCAGGTCGATCGTGATGGTGACCTCGTCGCCGAGGGTGAAGCCGCCGGCCTCGAGCGCCGCGTTCCAGTTGACGCCATAGTCCTTGCGGTCGATCTTGGTCGTCGCGGTGGCACCCGCCTTGGTGCGCTTGTAGTCGTCGGTGATGACGCCGCCGAACTCGCCCTTCAGGGTGACGGTCTGGGTGACGCCACGCAGCGTGAGGTCACCGACGATGGTGAAGTCGTCGCCCTTGGCCTCGACGGAGGTGCTGGTGAAGGTGATGTGCGGGTGCTCTTCGACGAGGAAGAAGTCGCTGGAGCGGAGGTGCTGGTCGCGCTGCTCCTGGCCGGTGTCGACGGAGGAGACGTCGATGGACGCCTCGATCTTCGTGTCGGCGATCGTGGCGCCCGTGGTGACGGTCACGTCCCAGTCCTTGAAGGTTCCCTTGACCTTGCTGATCTTGAGGTGCTTGACCGAAAAGCTCAGCTCCGAGTGGGAGAGGTCGAGCTTCCAGGTTCCTGCGACGAGGTCGGAGTGTGTTTCGGTAATAGTCATGCTTCGTGCAAGTGACTCCGTCACCCGGTTATTCCGAATTTAGGTGACATGTCATAAAAAAGTTTTCAAGACGGTCGGGACGCCGGCGACACAGTCTTGGCGGGATCCGTCTCGGGCAGCGTGCCGAGCACCGAATCGATCTTCGCCATCACCGCCGGCGACAGCACCACACCGGCTGCCTTCACGTTAGAGACGACCTGTTCGGGCCGGGAGGCGCCGATGATCGCACCGGCGACGTTCGGGTTCTGCAGCACCCAGGCGACCGCGAGCTGGGCCAGGTCGAGGCCGGTCTCGGTGGCGATCGGCTTCAGGGCCTGCACCGCGGTGAGCACCTCATCCCTGAGGAACGGCTTGATCGTGTTCTCGCCGCCCTTCTCATCGGTCGCCCGCGAGCCCGCGGGCAGTGGCTTGCCGGGCGCGTACTTGCCGGTGAGCACGCCCTGGGCGACGGGCGACCAGACGATCTGCGAGACGCCGAGCTTCGTGCTCGTCGGCACGACATCCTTCTCGATAACCCGCCAGAGCATCGAGTACTGCGGCTGGTTCGAGATGAGCTGGATGCCGAGCTGCGTCGCGAGCGCGTGCCCGGCCGTGATCTGGTCGGCAGACCACTCCGAGACGCCGATGTAGAGCGCCTTGCCGTGGCGGACGACGTCGGCGAAGGCCTGCATGGTCTCCTCGAGCGGAGTGTTGTGGTCGTAGCGGTGCGCCTGGTACAGGTCGACATAGTCGGTCTTCAGGCGGCGCAGGGAACCGTCGATGGACTCCATGATGTGCTTGCGACTGAGGCCAGAGTCGTTGGAACCCTTTGGGCCGGTCGGCCAGAACACCTTGGTGAAGATCTCGAGCGACGCGCGTCGCTGGCCCTTCAGCGCCTTGCCGAGCACTTTCTCCGCGGCGGTGTTCGCGTAGGCGTCCGCCGTGTCGAAGCTCGTGATCCCGACATCGAGCGCCGCCTTCACGCAGGCTTCGGCGGTCTCGTTCTCGACCTGTGATCCGTGGGTCAGCCAGTTGCCGTAGATGAGTTCGGAGATCTTGAGTCCGCTGTTACCGAGGTACCTGAATTCCATGCTCCAACGTTACGCTCTGGTCATGCCGAAGAAGAACGTCGCGCTGCTCCGCGGAATCAACGTGGGAACCGCGAAGGCCGTCTCGATGGTCGACCTCGCCGCGGTGTTCGAGGAATTGGGTGCGGTGGACGTGAAGACCGTCCTGCGCAGCGGCAACGTCGTGTTCGGCGGAACGCTTGACGCCAAGGCGATCGAGGAGAGGGTGTTCGAGGCCACCGGTGTGCGTTCGAGCGTGCTGCTGATCGACGCGGTGACCTTCAGGAAGATCGCGGATGCCGACCCGCTGGCCGAGATCGCGACCGACGGTTCGAAGAGCTTCGTCACCTTTCTCTCGGAGCCGCACGGCGCGCTCGAGCTGCCGTCCGCGGAGTCGCTCGCACCGGAGCAGATCGCCGTCGGTGCGAAGGCGATCTATCAGTGGTTTCCCGCGGGAAGCCAGCAGACCAGGCTGCCGAAATCGTTCTGGAAGCAGTTCTCCGGGCACGTGACCGCGCGCAATCGCAACACCGTGCAGAAGCTGCTGGCGCTGCTCGAAAGCTAGCTGGGCATCCGCTCCTTCACAGGTTACGCGGAGGTTCGTCTGTGACCTTGGTCTGAGTACGACGACAGAAGTTGCCGTTTCTGGTGCGAACATTCCGCCAGGAGCAAGGCCCGTTCGTCCCTGTCCGTAGGCGCCCGATGCGCCGCAGCACATCCCCTAGCGTGTGCGCAGAAACCCGGAAGTCAACCATTGCCAACACCCCAAACGCGCCTTTCTGCGCGCGAAAAAGCTGCGCGCGAAAAAGCCATGCGCGAAAAACCCGTCACACCTCACCTCCCAGGCCTGAGCAACCGTTCGGTGCGCAATCTCGGCCACGTGCAGAACGTGCGCACGCTGCGACGCGGAGCGGCGCTCGTGAGCGTCGCGTTTGTAACCATCCTCGGTGTCACGGTGGCGGTTCCTGCCTACGCGCAGGTCGTGTTCCAGGCCGGCCAGCCGACGCTGCAGACGCTCTCCGTGTCCGCCCACGTGCCGATCGCAGTCGTCTCACGTGACGCGTACGACGTGACGGCCCCACCGGCGCTCACCTGGCCCGTTCCCGCGAGCACTCCGATCGCGAGCCCGTTCGGTGCGCGGGTCGCACCCTGCGACGGCTGCTCGAGCTTTCACGAGGGCGCCGACTTCGACGCCGGGTACGGAGCCGAGATCCACGCGATAGCCGCCGGCACGGTGGTTGAAATGGACAGTCCCGGTTACGCGGCGCTCGGCACCCATGTCGCCATCGAGCACGTGATCGACGGCCAGACCATCGTCAGCGCGTACGGCCACATGATCGCCGGCTCCATGCCACTGCAGGTCGGCGACACCGTCTATGCGGGCGAGGTCATCGGGCTGGTCGGCGACACCGGCGAGAGCACCGGTCCGCACCTGCACTTCGAGATCCGGCTGAATGGAACAACGCCGACCGATCCGGTGGCCTGGATGCACGCCCACCTCGGCTGATCTGGCTCTCAGCAGGCGGTATTAGCGTCGAATCGTGGGCTCATTCACTCAGGTCTGGCGATCGCGGATACTCTCCGCCTTCACCGGCACGACAACCGGCCGTCCGAACTGGGTGCAGCAAATAGAAGAGGGCGACGACGCCGGCTGGTTCGGCCCCGGCTCGGCGGCCTGGACGGTTCACGGCGGCATGGCGACCCTCCCGTCCGGAATCCGCGCACTCCTGATGCAGACCTTGCACCCCGGGGCGATGGCCGGCGTGCACGATTGGTCGCGCTACAAGGAAGACCCGCTGGGTCGCCTGTCGGGCACCATCCAGTGGCTGATCTCGGTGACATTTTCGGCGCGGGCGATGGCAGTGGACGAGTCCTCGCGCGTCGGCCGCTTCCACGACCGGGTGCGGGGAACGTATCTGGACGTCCACGGCATCGAGCGCGCATATTCGGCGGGCGACCCGGAGCTGCTGTCCTGGGTGCACGTCGTCTTCACCGATGCGTTTCTCGGCAGCCAGCTCACCTGGGGTGGCCCGATCCCCGGCGGCCCCGACCGCTACGTCAGCGAGTGGGCGAAGGCCGGCGAGCTGGTCGGCGTCGCGGATCCACCGCGCTCCCACGCGGAGCTGAAAGAGCGTCTGCACGCCTTCGACCCCGTTCTGAAGAGCGACGAGCGGGTCGCGGAGGCCGTGCACTTCATCCGGTCTCCTGGACTGCCGCGGGCGATGATGCCGTACTACCGCATCCTGTTCGCCGGGGCGGTCGCCTCCATTCCGCGGGAGTACCGTCGTCGGCTCGGACTCCGCCGGGCGTGGTGGCCAGCCATCACGGCGACCGGACTGGTGCTGAGGGTGGTCGGGCGCATTCTCGGGACGGGGTCGACGAGCGAAGACGCCGCGCGGCGCCGTCTCGCGCGCCTGGGAATTGATGGCGTCGGAACGCCGTTGCAGTCCTAACCCCCTCGAAAGGACCCGCCCATGACCATCGTCGTCACCGGAGCAACCGGACAGCTCGGCCGTCTCACCATCGACAGCCTCATCGCCAGGGGAACAGCGACGGCCGACATCGTCGCCGCTGGTCGCAACGCCGACCGCCTGGCCGAGCTCGATTCGCTGGGTGTGAAGACCGCGCGCATCGATCTCGAAGACGGCAGCGGGCTCGATGAGGCATTTGCCGGAGCCGACACCCTTCTGCTCGTGTCGGCGAGCGAGCCGGGCAACCGCGTCGCGCTGCACAACGCTGCGGTGGATGCGGCCGCGCGCGCGGGCATCACGCGCATCGTGTACACGAGCGCGCCGCACGCGGACACCTCCGAGCTAGTGCTCGCGCCCGAGCACAAGGAGACCGAGCGGATAATCGCCGACTCCGGCATCCCGTACACGTTCCTGCGCAACGGCTGGTACACCGAGAACTACGCCGGCGACCTGGCGACCGCTCGCCAGACGGGTGTGATCGCAAAGAGCACCGGTGACGGCCGGGTGGCGAGTGCCGCTCGTGCCGACTACGCCGAGGCCGCCGCCGTCGCGCTCACCTCCGGTGCGACAGGCAATGAGATCTACGAGCTGACCGGTGACGTCGCCTGGAACTTCTCCGACCTTGCGGCCGCGTTCGCCGCTGCGCTCGGCCGCAAGGTCAGCTACACGCCGCTGACGCCCGAGGAGGAACGCGCGCAGTTGCTCTCCTTCGGACTCGACGAGGGCACGGCCGGCTTCGTCGTGGCGCTGAACGCCAACATTCGTGACGGCGTGCTGGCCGAGACCGGTGGCGACCTCTCGCGGCTGATCGGGCACCCGACGACCGCGATGGCCGAGACGGTCCGCGCGATGGCGAGCGCCTGAGCGCCTCCGGGTGGATGTCGGGCGCCGCAGGTAGTCTGGCTCGCAGATGGGCAGACAGGACGGCACCACCCGGCAGGTGAGCGCGGCCTCGGTGGATTCGAGCAGCGCGCCGATCCTGCACGTCGACCTCGACGCGTTCTTCGCCTCCGTCGAGTTGCTCGACCGCCCCGAACTCGTGAACGTTCCGGTGGTGGTGGCGGGTAAGTCACTGCGCTCGGTCGTCACGGCCGCCAACTACCCGGCGCGTAAGTTCGGTGTGCGGTCGGCTATCCCGCTGTCGCAGGCGATGCGGCTGTGCCCGCACGCCATCGTGCTCGAACCGCACTTCGAGAAGTACCGCCACTACTCGGCGAAGGTCATGTCAATCTTCGACGACGTGACACCGATTGTGGAGCGCCTCGGAATCGATGAGGCGTTCCTCGATGTGGCCGGCGCGCGCGGCGTGTTTGGGCCGCCGGCGCAGATCGCAGAACTCATCAGGACACGCGTGTTCGAGCAGACCGGACTGCGCTGCTCCGTCGGCGCGGCGTCGACCAAGTTCGTCGCCAAACTGGCGTCGGGCCGTGCGAAGCCGGACGGCCTCCTGGTCGTGCCGGCGGCGGAGACTCTCGCGTTCCTGCATCCGCTGCCCATCGGCGCCCTCTGGGGCGTGGGCGCGGCGACGGAGGAGTCGCTGCGTAAGAGGGGGCTCGTTACGGTCGGCGATATCGCGAGCACCCCGCTGGCCAGCCTTAAGCGTGCCGTCGGCGAGGCGTCCGGGCAGAAGCTTCACGACCTCGCGAACGGCATCGATCCACGGCCGGTGACCACGCGAGCCGTGGAGAAGAGCATCGGACACGAGATGACCTTCGAGCACGACAGCGTCGATGGCGACCACCTCAATCGAGAGCTGCTGCGCCAGGCGACCGCGGTGGGGGAGCGGATGCGGGCCGGCGGTTGGGTAGGGCGCACGGTTGTGCTGAAGCTTCGGTACTCCGATTTCACCACCATCAGCCGGTCGAAGACGATCGCGGAGCCTACGGACCTCGGCCGGCGCATCTACGAGGAGGTGCGGGAGATCCACTCCGCACTGGGCGAGCACCCGCCGGTGCGGCTGATCGGGGTGCGGATGGAGCAGCTGTCCCCGAGTGCCGAACACCAGGCGGGCCTCTGGGATGCCGACGAGGGCTGGCGCGAGGCCGAGGACACCATCGACGCGGTGAGTGCACGCTTCGGACGCGGAACACTCGGCCCGGCGGCCCTGCTGAAGGCGTCGGCGCCGCGTGGTGACGCGTCGAACGCGCACCGCATCGACTACTGAGCCTTAAGCGGGTCGAGCGTGTCGAGACGTCACCTGCGAATTAGGTCAGTGAGGTCTCGACACGCTCGACCCGCTTTAATGGGTGAAGTCTCGACACGCTCGACCCGCTTTAATGAAGGCATGGACGACCAGAGCTGGGCGCGCACCCCGATCGAGCCCCAGAGTGTCAACGCGCCGCTGTCCACCGCGGCCATCTTCCTCGTGGTGACGATCGCGCCCGCAGAGGCGGCCGCGCTGCACGTGCGTGAGGTGATCTCCGACATCGGTGGGCTGGTTCGGGCGGTCGGCTTTCGGGACCTGAAAGGGCACCTCTCCTGCAATGTCGGTATCGGTTCGGATGCCTGGGCCAGGTTCGCCCAGAAGGAGACTCCGGCCCAGCTGCGCCCGTTTTTCGAAATCGCGGGCCCGGCGCACACGGCCGTGTCGACTCCGGGCGACCTGCTGTTCCACATCCGGGCCGAGCGCCAGGACATGTGTTTCGACCTGGAGCGCCTCATCCTCGAGAAGCTGGGTGACTCGGTCATCGTTGTCGATGAGACCCAGGGCTTTCGCTATTTCGACTCGCGCGACCTGCTCGGGTTCGTCGACGGCACCGAGAACCCGACCGGTCACGGCATGCTCGACTCGTCGCTCATCGGTGACGAGGACCCGACTTTTTCGGGCGGCAGCTACGTGGTGGTGCAGAAGTACCTGCACGACCTGGCCGCGTGGGGCACGCTCACGATCGAGCAGCAGCAGGCGATCATCGGGCGCACGAAGGCCGACAACGTCGAGCTCGACCAGGACCCCGCCGAGCGCAAGTCTCACAAGTCGCTCAACACGATCACCGACGCGAACGGCGTCGAGCACGACATCCTGCGCGACAACATGCCGTTCGGCCGCCCCGGCGCCGGCGAGTTCGGCACGTACTTCATCGGCTACGCCCGCGAGCTCTGGGTGATCACACAGATGCTGCGCAACATGTTCATGGGCGACCCGTTCGGCGACTACGACCGCATCCTCGACTTCTCGAGGGCGGTCACCGGCACGACGTTCTTCGTCCCGTCGAACGACGTGCTCGAGGCACTGGCGCCCTGAGTAGAGCGGGTCGAGCTTGTCGAGACCTCACTAGCCCAATCACATCCGCGGTTTGGCGTCGGTGAGGTCTCGACAAGCTCGACCCGCCTTCGGGGACGACTGCGCTCGAGCGTCAGCGAGCGATGACCGCCGCCGCGTGGCCCGGCAGGATGACCATGCCAGAGCCGGCGCCGACCGCGTCCGCGGTGCCGAGCAGCAGCCGGCCGCCGAAGGGCAGCGATACCGGCCCTGACGCGAAGTTGACCGCGATGGTCGTCGACCCGCGGTGCATCGCGAACCAGTGCACGTCGTCGTCGAACTCGGCAGTCGTGTGGGGGAAGGCCGGGTCGGTGAGGTCGGGCACCGTGGCGCGCAGCCTGGCCAGTGACCGGTAGAGGTCGAGCAGGCGGCCATGATCGCCGTCGGACGACTCCGCCCAGTCGAGCTTGGAGTTCGCGAAAGTCGAGGGGTCCTGCGGGTCGGGAACCACATCCGGATCCCAACCCATCTTCTCGAACTCTGCGATGCGGCCTTCGGCTGTCGCCTTGCCGAGCTCCGGCTCCGGGTGCGCGGTGAAGAACTGCCAGGGCGTGGACGCCCCCCACTCCTCGCCCATGAACAGCATCGGTGTGAAGGGGCCACACAGTGTCAGCACCGCGGCGATCGCCAGCTGGCCGTAGTCCAGCTGCGATGCCAGCCGGTCGCCGACCGCCCGGTTGCCGATCTGGTCGTGATTCTGGTCGGCGACGACCAGTCGCCAGGCGGGCATGTGGTCGGTGTCGACGGGGGAGCCGTGATCCTTCTCCCGGAACGACGAATACGTGCCGTCGTGGAAGAAACCGTGCGTGACCACCTTGGCGAGAGCATCCAGGTGCTCAAAGTCGGCGTAATAGCCCGTGACCTCGCCGGTGAGCGCGACGTGCAGCGCGTGGTGGAAGTCGTCGCTCCACTGGGCGTGGACGCCGTAGCCGCCGGCCTCGCGCGGCGTGACGAGCGTGGAGTCGTTGAGGTCGGACTCGGCGATCAGGGTGAGCGGACGACCGACGAACGCGGACAGCGCGTCGGTCTTCTCGGCCAGTTCCTGCAGGATATGGCGGGGCGAGTCATCCACCAGCGCGTGCACTGCGTCCAGCCGCAGGGCGTCCACGTGGTAGTCCCTCAGCCACATCAGCGCGTTCTCGACGATGTACGACCGCACCTCCGGTGAATCCAGGTTGACCGAGTCGCCCCAGGTGTTCGACGAGCCGGAGCGCAGGTATGGACCGAACCTCGGCAGGTAGTTGCCGCTCGGTCCCAGGTGGTTGTAGACGACATCCTGGATGACGGCGAGTCCGCGCGCGTGACAGGCATCGACGAAGCGCTGGTACGCGGCTGGTCCACCGTAGGTCTCGTCGACCGTGTACCAGAGCACCCCGTCGTAGCCCCAGTTGTGGTCGCCGTTGAACCCGTTCACGGGCAGCAGCTCGACGAAGTGGACGCCGATCGAAACCAGATGGTCGAGCTTCTCGATGGCCGAGTCGAGGGTGCCGATGGGCGTGAAGGTGCCGATGTGCAGTTCGTAGATGACGCCCCCGGCGAGCTGTCGGCCGGTCCAGCGGTCGTCCGTCCAGGTGAATTCCGCCGGATCGAAGACACGCGACAGCTCGTGCACCGAGACCGGCTGGCGTTTCGAGCGCGGGTCGGGCAGGGGATGCCCGTCGTCGTCGAGCACGTAGCCGTAGTCGCGCCCGGCCAGGCCTTCGGCCGCGCTCCACCAGCCGTCATCCGCTCGGCTCATCGGGTAGCGCACCCCGTCGAGCAGGAGTGTCACGTTCTTCGGCTCTGGCGCCCACACCTCGAACGTCATGGCAACACCGTGGTCGGCACCAACAGCGCCACCGGGTAGCGAGCGAACACCTCGGCGAGGTGCAGCACGCCGCCCTCATATTCGCGGTCGGCGATCACGTCGGTGACGGGTCGCCCGGCCAGCGCGATGGTTGTGTCGGCCCAGCCGTCCCGTGCGAGTCCCACGGGCAGCCGGGTGGCGAGAGTGATGACCTCGCCGCTGTCGAACCCGACCAGGTGCTTGCGCGCACTGCCGAAGGCTTCGACGGGCGCGTAGCGCGTGAAGAGTTCCGGGTGGTCGCGACGCAGCCGGAGGGCCCTCGTGGTCACCAGGAGTTTCGCGGCACCGGTCTCGTCGATGGGCGGGTGGCTGCCACCCTCGATTGCGGCAAGGTAGAGCCGGCGGATGTCGAAGTCCACTTCGCGCCGGTTGTCGGGGTCGACCAGGGAGGTCTCCCACAGCTCGCTGCCCTGGTAGACGTCGGGCACGCCCGGCGCGGTGAGCTGGATCAGCTTCGCGCTGAGCGAGTTCGACCAGCCCGGCTGCTCGACGAGGTCCAGTATCGAGCTGATGACGGCGGCCACCCGCTCGTCGTCGAATGCTGCATCGATGAGGGCGTGCATCCGCCCCTCGAAGTTTTCGCGCGGTTCGGTCCAGCCGGTGGAGTTGCCGGCCTCCCGCGCCGCCTTCTCGGCATAGGCGTGCAGGCGTTCGCGACTGGCCGGCCAGGCGCCGATGATCGCCTCCCAGAGCAGGGCCTCGAGCGGTCCGTCGCCGAGCGGCACCAGCGAGCGGAGCTGTTCGAGAGCCGCCTCCCACTCCTCGGGAATCTCGGAGAGCACGGTGATGCGGGCCCGCACGTCTTCGCCACGCTTCGTGTCGTGCGTGGACAGGGTGGTGAGAGAAGCCGGGA
Organism: Microbacteriaceae bacterium; assembly: GCA_025463565.1. Taxonomy (GTDB): domain Bacteria; phylum Actinomycetota; class Actinomycetes; order Actinomycetales; family Microbacteriaceae; genus Lacisediminihabitans. The sequence goes on along the minus strand of JAODAT010000107.1, from coordinate 10,246 downwards.
AGGTCGCCTGGCGGAGCTGCTGCCGACGGTGAAACTCCGCGAGTCCGATCGAGAACTCGCTCGGGTCGGCGCCCACCTCTGTGAGCGAACCGAGGCGCGTGTATCGATAGAACGCCGTGTCTTCGACGCCCTTCGCCATCACCATGCCGGAGGTCTGCTGAAACCGCACGGCGGTCGGATGCGCGGGGTCGCGCAGAACGCCCACCAGCTGGGCGATCGTGTCGCTGAGGTCCGGACGGGACCGCTTCGCGAACGTTGCCGCCTGGTGCAGGTGCTCCTCACCCACCGGCAGATATGAACGATAGACCGGGAAGCAGGCGAGCAGTTCGGCGAGGGCGTCCGCACTGTCGGGGATGCCCGACTCACGCTCGAGTCGCAGTACCTCGGATCGCAGGATGCTGTCGGCGATCACCCGCTTCGTGTCGTGGATGAGCTCGGCCCAGGCGATGTCCCGCCCGCGCAGCCGGCGGTCGAGAGCGTCGAGCCGCGAACGGCCGGCCGGGTCGACCAGCACCCGGTCGACGTCTGCGAGCGCGTCGTAGCCTGTGGTGCCGGAGGTCGCCCATGAGGTGGGCAGCTGTTCGTCGCCCTCGAGAATTTTCTCGACCAGCACGTAGGTTCCGTCGGTTGCAGCAGCGAGCGAGTCGAGGTATCCACCCGGGTCGGCCAGGCCGTCGGGGTGGTCGACCCGCAGCCCGTCGGCCAGGCCTTCGGTGATCCAGCGCACGATCTCCCGGTGCGATTCCTCGAACACGGCGGGGAGCTCGACGCGGATGGCGGCCAGCGAGCTGACGGCGAAGAACCTGCGGTAGTTGAGTTCGGCATCCTCGCGGCGCCAGTTCATCAGCTCGTAGTTCTGGCGAGCGTGCACCTCTTGCGGGGTGCCGGTCTCGGTTCCGGGAGCGATCGGATACCGGTGGTCGAAGTAGTGAAGCTCATCGCCGACGACCTGCAGGTCGTCCAGCGAGTCATCTCCCAACACTGGAATCCGCACCTTGCCGTCGCCGAAGTCCCAGTCGATGTCGAACGAGTCGGCGTAGTCCGACTCGCGGCCGTGCTTCAGCAGGTCCCACCACCACGAGTTCACGATCGGCGTCGCGACACCCATGTGGTTGGGCACGATGTCGATCAGCACGCCGAGGCCGAGGCCGTGCGCTGCGGCCGAGACGGCATCCAGTCCCGCTGCACCGCCACGAACCGGGTCGACGAGCGAATGGTCGACCACGTCGTAGCCGTGATCGGATCCCGGCTCCGCCTTCAGCAGCGGCGAGAGGTACACCCAGTCGGCGCCGAGATCGTGCAGGTAGTCGGCGATGTTGGCGGCGGCGCCGAGGTCGAACCCCTCCCTGATCTGAAGCCGGTAGGTCGAGACGGGGAGGCGCATCAGGCGCTCTCCGGCAGATGGGATGCCGGGGTCGGCGGAGCAGAACTGCCGGCCACGTTGAGCGATGCCGCGACAGAGTGGTCGGTGTCCGCCTCGGAGGCGACGAATTCGCGAAGCACCACGAGCGACTTCGATTGCACGGGCAGCACGTCACCCGCGGTCTTCGGCGCGGAGTCGGCGGCCTGCCCGGCGGTGTCGATGACGACCTCCCACTGGTCGGAGAACTCCGCCGAAGGCAGGGTGAAGTTGACGACGTCGTCGTGCGCGTTGAACAGGATGGCGAAGTTGTGGTCGACGACACGCTGGCCGCGGGAGTCGCGGCCGTGGATGCCGTCCCCGTTCAGCCAGACACCGATCGAGCGCCCGAAACCGGTGTCCCAGTTCTGTTCGTCCATCTCCGTGCCGTCGGGGTTCAGCCAGACGATGTCCGCGAGCGGCTCTCCCGCGCCGCGCTTGACCGGCCTGCCGTCGAAGAAGCTGCGCCGGCGGAACGTCGGGTGGTCCTTGCGTAGCCGAGTGAGAGCGGAGACGAAGTCGATGAGACCCTGGTCGGCGGTATCCCAGTGCACCCATGAGATCGCAGAGTCCTGCGCATAGGTGTTGTTGTTGCCCTGCTGGGTGCGACCCAGCTCGTCACCGTGGAGGATCATCGGCACGCCCTGGCTCAGCAGGATCGTGGTGAGAAAGTTCCGCTGCTGCCTGGCGCGCAGGGCCAGGATGCCGGCATCCGTCGTCGGCCCTTCGACCCCGCAGTTCCAGGAGTGGTTGTCGTCCGTGCCGTCCTTGTTGTCCTCACCGTTCGCCTCGTTGTGCTTCTCGTTGTACGAGACGAGGTCTTCCAGGGTGAAGCCATCGTGTGCGGTCACGAAGTTGATCGATGCGACCGGGCGACGGCCGTCATCCTCATACAGGTCCGCCGAGCCGGTGATGCGGGACGCGAACTCGCCGAGCGTGGAGGGCTCCCCACGCCAGAAGTCGCGAACGGTGTCGCGGTACTTGCCGTTCCACTCCGTCCACTGCGGAGGGAAGCCGCCCACTTGGTAGCCGCCGGGCCCGACGTCCCAGGGCTCGGCGATGAGCTTCACCTGCGAGACGATCGGGTCCTGCTGCACGAGTTCGAAAAATGTGGAGAGCTTGTCAACGTCGTAGAACTCGCGGGCCAGCGTGGAGGCGAGATCGAAGCGGAAGCCGTCGACGTGCATCTCGATCACCCAGTAGCGAAGGCTGTCCATGATCAGCTGCAACGAGTGCGGGTTCCGCACGTTGAGCGAGTTTCCGGTTCCGGTGTAGTCCATGTAGAACTGCGGGTCGTCATCCACCAGCCGGTAGTAGGCCTGGTTGTCGATGCCGCGGAATGACAGGGTCGGGCCCAGATGGTTGCCCTCTGCGGTGTGGTTGTAGACCACGTCGAGAATCACTTCGATTCCGGCATCGTGCATCGCGCGCACCATGCCTTTGAACTCCTGCACCTGCTGGCCGAGGTCGCCGGTCGACGAGTAGCTGTTGTGCGGGGCGAAGAAGCCGATCGTGTTGTAGCCCCAGTAGTTGCGAAGCCCCTTGTCGAGCAGCGTGGAGTCCTGCACGAACTGGTGCACCGGCATCAGCTCGAGCGCGGTGACACCGATCTTGCCGAGGTGCTCGATGATGGCGGGGTGGGCGAGCCCGGCATAGGTGCCGCGTTGGTCCTCCGGCACGTCGGGGTGCAGTTCGGTCAGCCCCTTCACATGGGCTTCGTAGATAACGGTCTCGTTGTACGGGACGCGCGGATGCCGGTCCCCGGCCCAGTCGAAGAACGGGTTCACGACGACGCCAAGCATCATGTGCGCCGCGGAGTCGGCGTCGTTCTCGCTCAGCGGGTCGCCGAAGTTGTATGCGAACAGCGACGGGTCCCAGTCGATGTCGCCGCAGGTCGCCTTGGCGTATGGATCGAGGAGAAGCTTGTTCGGGTTGGCGCGCTGCCCGGTCTTCGGGTTGTACGGGGCCGTCACGCGATAGCCGTAGCGCTGCCCGGGTTGCACGAGCGGCAGGTAGGCGTGCCAGACGTAGGCGTCCAGTTCCACCAAAGGCACCCGCGTCTCGACATGCTCGTCGTCGAACAGGCACAGCTCGACTTTCTCGGCGATTTCGCTGAAGATCGCGAAGTTCGTTCCACTCCCGTCGAACGTCGCTCCGAGGGGGTACGCCGATCCTGGCCAAGTGTCCATATCTTTCACCGTAACCCGTAGGTCTCACGATCGGCGAACGCTGGTGAGGGCCTTGACTTTGCCCGGCTTCGTGCCGCGCCGCGGTAGGCTGGGGTCACATACACACCACGGGAGTCCGGTGAGCCGGGCTGAGAGGGAGCTTCTCAAAGCTTCGACCGTTGAACCTGATCTGGATCATGCCAGCGCAGGGAGAGGAGCACACTCGTGCCTGTTCGTTCGAAAATCAACCCTCGCTGGAGAGTCGTCGACATCATCGTCGCGGCCATCATCGGGGTCGCCTTCGGCGTTGTCTTCTTCGGTTGGGACCTCGTTTACGGGGTGGTAACCAAGCCGATGGAATTCCTGCTGCCCGGCTCCGGCGCGCTGCTCTACGCGATCTGGTTGATCCCGGCCGTTCTCGCCGGAATCATCGTGCGCAAGCCCGGCGCTGCCCTGTTCGCCGAACTCGTCGCCGCACTCGTCGAGGCGCTGCTCGGTTCGCAGTTCGGTGGATTCCAGACCATCCTGTCGGGGCTGGCGCAGGGGATCGGTGCGGAGATCGTGTTCCTCGCGGTCCTCTACTCGGTGTGGCGGCTGTGGGTGGCGATGCTGGCCGGCGCCGCCTCCGGGATCGGCATGGCGATCAACGACTTCATCAACTACTACGCCGGGTCGACCCTCGCGTTCAAAGCCGTCTACCTGGGCTGTGCGATCATCTCGGGCGCGATCATCGCGGGGCTCGGCTCGTGGTATCTGGCGAAGGCGCTGGCTCGCACCGGTGCCCTGACTCGATTCGCGGCGGGGAGAACCGCCAGAGCGTGAGCGCGGTCGTGGCTCGCGGCTGGGGCTGGCGTCCCGCCGGCCGAAGCAAGTGGGCCGTGCGCGGGCTCGACCTGCGTATCGAGCCGGGGGAGCGCGTGCTGCTCCTCGGGGCATCCGGCGCGGGCAAGTCGACCCTGCTGCAGGGGATCGCCGGTGTGCTCGGCGACGAGAACGACGGTGAGGCCGAGGGCACTCTCACAGCGTCACGCTCCGGGCTGGTGCTGCAAGACCCGGACTCGCAGGTGATTCTCGCCCGGGTGGGCGATGACGTGGCGTTTGGGTGCGAAAACCTCGGAGTGCCGCGGGACGAGATCTGGCGCCGCGTTGGCGACGCTCTCGACGCTGTCGGCCTCGACCTGCCGCTCGACCACTCCACCTCACGGCTCTCGGGCGGCCAGAAGCAGCGGCTGGCGCTCGCCGGAGTCCTCGCGATGCGGCCAGACCTGCTACTGCTCGACGAACCCACCGCGAATCTGGACCCCGACGGCGTGCGCGAGGTGCGGGATGCCGTGACGCGAGTTCTGGAGCACAGCGATCGCACCCTGGTGGTGGTCGAGCACCGCGTCGACGTGTGGTGGCCGATCGTCGACCGGGTCATCGTGCTCGAGCCGGGTGGTGGGGTGCTCGCGGACGGGCCGCCCGATCGCGTGCTCGCGGGCGAAGGTGAACGGCTGGCGGCATCCGGAATCTGGGTGCCCGGCTTCGAACCCGCAGCGCCCACTCGAACCCATCGGACCGGTGCGCAACTCCTGCGGGTGGATGCGCTGGCCGTCGGTCGCGCGCAGCCCATGGCGACCGCCATCGACCTCTCGATCCGCGAGGGCGACTGCCTCGGGGTTACCGGTCCCAATGGTTCCGGCAAATCGACTCTTGCCCTCACGCTCGGTGGCCTGATCCGGCCGCTCGGCGGCTCGCTGAGTCCCGATCCGCTGCGCTGGAAATCGCGCGAGCTGGTCACGCGAATCGGGTCGGTGTTCCAGGACCCAGAGCACCAGTTCGTCGCCCCGACCGTGCTCGCCGAGCTACGGGTCGGCGCGAAGGCGGTCGGACTCCCGGAGCGCGAGACCGCCGACCGAGTCGCTGCCCTGCTCGCCCGGCTGCGCCTCGACGCCCTGGTCGAGGCCAACCCGTTCACGCTGTCGGGAGGTGAGAAGCGGCGTCTTTCGGTGGCGACCGCACTGGTCACCCGGCCACCGCTGCTCATTCTCGACGAACCAACCTTCGGGCAGGACGCCCGCACCTGGGCCGAACTCGTGGCCTTTCTCGCGGAACTGCTCGACGAGGGCAGTGCGGTGGTCGCGGTCACGCACGACAGCGCCCTGGTCACCGCACTGGCAGATACCGAACTGCGGATGTCCGCGGTGGTGCCAGCGTGATCGTCACCATCAACCCCGTCTCGAAGCTCGCCGCGAGCGTCGTGATCGCGATCGCCCTGTTGCTCAGCCTCGACTGGGTCTCGGCCACGGTCGCCCTCGCGCTGGAAGTACTGCTGCTTCCGTTCGCGGGGCTCGGCTTTCGACGCCTCGTGCGTCGTCTTCTGCCCGTGCTGTCCGCCGCAGTGCTCACCGGCCTTCTGATCGCGCTCTATGGCAAAGCGTCTGGCCACTCCTACCTGCAGGTGCTGTTCATCGACGTGACCGACGGATCTCTCTCGCTCGCGATCGCGACCACGGTTCGGGTGCTCGCGGTCGCCGTGCCGGCGGTCGTACTCTTCGCCACCGTCGACCCTACGGATCTCGCCGACGGGCTCGGTCAGGTGCTGCACCTTCCGTCCCGGTTCGTCTTGGGCGCGCTCGGGGCGCTGCGGCTTTCGGGGCTGTTCCTCGAGGACTGGCGATCGCTCGAGCTGGCCCGGCGCGCGCGTGGCATCGCCGACCGCGGACGCCTGCGCCGGTTCGCGGGCCAGGCGTTCGCGCTTCTGGTGCTCTCGATCCGGCGGGGGAGCAAACTCGCGACCGCGATGGAAGCGCGAGGTTTCGGATCGGCGGCGACCCGCACCTGGGCCAGACCGTCCCGTTTCGGGGCGCGCGAGTGGGTGCTGATCGTGATCGCGGCGCTCATCGCCGGCGCGGCAGCCGCCGTCGCCATGGCGACCGGGCAATGGAACTTCCTTGCGTCCCGCTGAGGTGGTCAGCGAAGAGGTCATTCGCGACATCCGCTCCGCTCGCCGCCCGATCGTGCTCATCGACGGGCGATCCGGGTCGGGTAAGACGACGCTGGGTGCCTGGCTTGCTCCCGAGCTCGGTGCCGAACTGGTGAGGCTCGATGACCTATACCCCGGCTGGGACGGACTTCGCCAGGGCAGTGAGCAGGTGCAACGGCTTATCCGCGACTCACGCTGGAAGGCCTGGGACTGGGCACTCGATCGAGCCGGCGAGTGGCGCAACGTGGACGCGTCCGTGCCGCTCGTGGTGGAGGGCAGTGCTGTGCTCAGCCGCGCGAATCGCGCTCTCGCCACCTACGGCATCTGGGTGGAGTTGGATGCGGCCACCCGCAAACGGCGCGCGCTCGCCCGCGACGGCGAGACCTACGCACCCCACTGGGACCGCTGGGCGGCCCAGGAGGACGAGTTCGCCGCGGAGGAGAACCCCCGCGACCTCGCCGACCTTGTACTCGTCGAAACCTAGGGCCGCGTCCACTTCTGCGTCGCGTACGACCCGGCAACGGTGGTGTGTGTGGTCATCGTCTTTCCACTGCAGGTGACGACCATGTCGGTGCCCAGTTCGTCGGACGGCAGTGTGATCGGCACGTTCGCGGTGGTGCCGTTGATGTCGATCGAGTTCGTGACGGTGTATCCGCTCGCGTCCCACCCGGTCGCGTGCGCCGTCGAACCGGTCAGCTTCAGCGTGCCGCTGGTCGGGCCGCTGTGCGTCTGCTTGACCGTCATGGTCAGGCCGCCGTCCATGGCCGCGGTAACAGTGAAGGTGAAGTTCGTATCCGAGGTGACGTGGTCGCTGGCAGGCCAGGTGAGCGTCTGGGTGCCCTCGCCGGTCGCGTTCGTGAAGTGCGCGGATGCCGCACCCGATGATTGCAGCTTCGTGAGCAACTGCGCGGCGAGATCGTTGATGTCGAGGTTCCAGGTGTGACCGTGCACGCAATCCGAGAGGGAAGTGGTGCCGGTGCCGGTGCCGGTGCCGGTTCCGCCCCCACCGCCTCCGCCGCCCGAACAGGCGGCGAGGGCGACGACGAGAAGAGCAGGGACGGTGAGGAGCGCGATGCTGCGTGACCTGTTCTTGCCCCCAAACTTGGCACTTGCTGTGGATCGGCACAATAGGCCATTACCCCCAGCCGAGGTCGTGCAGCTCCTCGTCGCCGATTCCGTTGTAGTGCGCGATCTCGTGCACCAGTGTCACGTGCACCTGTCGGCGAAGATCGTCGAGGTCTTTGGAGACCGACAGCAGCGGCTCCCGGTAGAGCACGATGCGGTCGGGCAGCTCGCCGAAGCCGTAATTTCCTCGGCGGGTGATGTCGACTCCGTCATACTCCCCGAGCAGGCGCAGCGACCCGTCGGCCGGCCGGTCGAGGGTGACGAACGCCAGGTTCACCAGATTGTCGACCATGTCGTCTGGCAGTTTGTCGAGCTCCTCGACGACGAGTGCCTCGAACGCGGTCGCGTCGAGCGCCCACGATCTCATCGCAGCACCCGCACGAGCGACTCCTGCACATAACCGAGCCACAGATACGCGTCGACCAGCGGCTCGCCGAAGGGCAGCGGAGCGTCATCCGTCTCGATGCCGAGGCGGGCGGCGAGGGTCAGCCGGATGTCGGTCAGGCTCCGAATCCAGGCCTGCGCCTCGAGCGCACCGACCACCACTTTCGCGGGAGCCGAGCCCGCGGCCGCCTCCGCAACCGCATCGACAACAACCCGTGCGTTGGCGGCCTTCCGGCCGGCCAGGTCATCCGCGGTGAACCGGCGGAACTCGGCCGCGGCTTCGTCGTCGTCACGATAGGCGTCCGGCAGCAGGCGGCTCACCGCTGTGTCGTTCGTGTAATCGGCGTGAGCGCCCATCAGCTCGGCGATCTGCAGGCAGAGCTGCTGCAGCAGCTGGGCCTCGTCCGGCGTGAACGTGGCCACGTACGTGGCTCCCTTCCGCGCGAAGGCCTTCACTCGCTTGCCTTCTGAAGGGTGGCCCAGAGCCCGAAATCGTGCATCGCCTCGACGTGGCGCTCCATCTCTTCGCGAGTGCCGGTCGCTACGACCGCGCGTCCGTCGTTGTGCACCTGCAGCATCCGCTTGTCCGCCTCTGCCTTCGAGAATCCGAAGTAGCTGCGGAACACGTAGGCGACGTAGGACATCAGGTTCACCGGGTCGTTCCAGACGATCGTCACCCACGGCTCGCCGAGAAGCAGTTGCTGGTCGAGTACGACCTCTTCGAGTGTGTCTGGCATCGTCTCTCCATCAACACCAAAGGCCCCGCAATTGCGAGGCCCTTAATGATTGGGGTGACCGACGGGGCTCGAACCCGCGACATCCGGCTCCACAAGCCAGCGCTCTACCAACTGAGCTACGACCACCATGCGTGCCGATCGCGTCGACACAACCCGTCAAGCTTATTACAGGTGAGGCAGAAACTTCTCGACAGTGTCGGCGGAGATCTTCTGCACCTGTTCGCTGGTGGGCCCGGGCTCCGGCACGAAGGCCGCGCGGCGGTAATACTCGAGTTCACGGATCGATTCGAGGATGTCGGCGAGGGCGCGATGGCCGCCATCTTTCGCGGGGGCGTTGAAGTAGATGCGCGGGAACCAGCGACGCGACAGCTCCTTGATCGAGGAGACGTCGATGCTGCGGTAGTGCAGGTGACGGTCGACCTTCGGCATGTACTTGGCGAGGAACGTGCGGTCGGTGCCGATGGTGTTGCCGGCGAGCGGCGCCTGCTGTTCGGCGGGCACGAACTTGAGGATGTATTCATGCACGGCATACTCGGCGTCGGCGAGGCTCACGCCGTCGGGGATGGCCTCGAGCAGGCCCGACTTGGTGTGCATGTCGCGCACGAAGTCGTTCATGTTGGCCATGGCGGCGTCATCGGGCTTGATGACGATCTCGAAACCGGGGTCGACCAGGTTGAGGTCGAAGTCGGTGATGACCACCGCCACCTCGACGAGTTCGTCGATGTCGACATCCAGTCCGGTCATTTCGCAGTCGATCCAGACGAGACGATCACTTGAGGCAGGCACGGATCAACTCTACCCACGGTGGGTGACTGCCTCGCCGGGGGAATGCATAGGCTGAGGGGGTGCACATCGTCGCCGGCATCCTGCTCATCGTCAATGCGGCGTTCGCGTTCGCCGTGTGGCCAACGTTCTACCGCCGAGTGGCCACCGATCCGAGGGCTCGGGATGCCGCGGGCGCGCCGACCAGGTTCCTCACCGTTCACCGGGTGATCATCGGCATCGCCTACGGCCTCGGTGCGCTGTCTCTTGTCGGTGGAATCGCTTCGCTCATCGTGCCGTGGTACTAATGGGCCATGACTGATTCACAGCCGACCATCGCCCATGGCGACGAATACCTCGTGATCTACTCGGGCGGACCCAACGACGGGAACACCGACACCCGCATCGCCACCGACGACTCGGTCGACCAGGAGATCACCGTCATCACCGCCGTCGACGGCAAAGAGACGCTCATCGACTACACCTACGAGTCCTTCGTCGAGGTCGGCGGCCAGGCCCACGTCACGTACGTGTTCGACCCCAAAGACAGCGAGCCGGTCGACGATCCGGAAGACCGCGGCGACCGCCAGTAGCTCGGGAATCACTCGGGGTCTCACGCGGTTGACCTGCAGGTGAAGCTTCTCTTCTTCTCGTCCTCGTTCTGCGAGCCCTGCATGCTGACGCGTGCCGTGCTCGACCAGGCGTC
>JAODAT010000101.1 GCA_025463565.1 Microbacteriaceae bacterium | reverse complement strand
CACGCCTTCACGCTACCGCCGCCGCGCAGTAGCGTGCCTTAGACAGTGTGCGATTCGAGATCGCACAGGAGACCTGGGAGAAATCTATGGCTATCACGCCGATCGACGCCGGCGTTGCATCGCAGATCGGTCACTACGCCGACGCGGTGATCGTCCCGGCGGGTTATGAACAGATCATCGTGTCCGGGACTCCCGGGCTCGGGCCGGAGGGAGATCTTCCGGACACCATCGTCGGGCAGTCCCAGCAGGCGTGGGAAAACATCGCGCGCATTCTTCGTGAAGCTCAAGCAGAGGTGACTGACATCGTGTCCGTGCGCCAGTGGCTGGTCGACGAGAGTGACATCTCGGCCTACGTCGAGGTTCGATCCCGTTACCTGCACCATTTGCCGGCATCGATGCTCGCCGTGATTCCTGCACTCGTCCGACCCGGCTTTCTCGTCGAGGTCGAGGTGATCGCCGCGCGGCTCCCCCGGTAGGGGCGATCGGGGAATGGAATGCTCGCCAGCTGGTTGAGGCACTCATGTCTTCTTCCCGCCAGGTGTCCGATACCGAGCGACGCGGCTGGATGGGCGTGCTCTCCGTCGCGCTCGGTTCCTTCGTTCTCGTGCTCTCCGAGTTCCTCCCGATCGGGCTGCTGCCCTCCATCGCGTCCGACCTGCAGGTGTCGATCGGCACCGCCGGTCTGATGGTGTTCGGCACGGCGCTGACCGGAGCAATCGCCGCGCCCGTGGTCACTGTCGCCACATCGCGAATCGACCGCCGCTTCGTTCTGCTCGCGCTCACCGTTCTGCTGGTCGTCGCGGACACTCTCGCCGCCATCGCACCGAACTTCGTCGTGCTGCTGGTCGCCCGCATGCTTCTCGGTATCGGCATCGGCGGGTTCTGGGCCATCGGCGCCGGCATCGCGGGCCGATTGGTGAAGGCCGAATCGGCGATTCGGGCCACATCGTTCATCACCGCCGGTGTCTCGGTCGCGACGGTCGTAAGTCTCCCGCTCGGCGCCTTCGTCAGCTCGTTGGCGAGCTGGCGCCTCGCCTTCGTGATCGGTGCGGTACTGGGCGTCATCGCCCTTGCCGTGCAACTGGCCCTGCTACCCCGGGTGCCTGCAATCCATCGGGTGCGGTTCGCGACCCTCGGCTCACTGCTCACCATCCCGCGTGCGCGAGTCGGGCTCATCGCCACCGCGTTCATCTTCGTCGCCCAGTTCGCGGCGTATACCTACCTCACCCCGTTCCTGCAGCAACTGGTCCACATCAGTCCCGACACCATCACGCTGGCGCTGCTCATCTTCGGAGTCGCGGGCATCGTCGGCAACTTCGCGGCCGGGTACACGCTCGGCCGAAACGTGATCGCCACCCTCGGTGTGTCGAAGTTCATCCTCGCCGGAGCCGTGGTTCTTCTTCCCCTGCTCGCCCACTCGACGGTCGGAGTGTTCGTCCTGCTGGTCGTCTGGGGACTGGTCTGGGGAGCGCTGCCGCTGGGCACACAGACCTGGATGGCCGCGGCGTCGACGAACGGAGCGGAGAGTGGTCTCGCCCTCTTCGTCACCACCATCCAGCTGGCGATCGCGGGCGGATCGGTTCTCGGCAGCGTTGCGGTCTCATCCTTCGGCCTCACCGCCGACTTCTGGCTGGCCGGAATCATCGCTCTGGCCGGCACCGTGGTGCTGGTCGGACTCGGGCTGAGGCGGTCGAACGCGCTCCCGTCGGCGACAGTACCGACGGCTGCGACAGTTGCGACAGTGACGGCGGACTGCGCGCCGACCCCCGGCTAGAGCAGGTCGGTGTGGTGGATCTCCGCCACATTGGGGTGCGCCCGCAGGCGGTAGCGCAGCACATTCTCGCCGTACGTCTCCAGGATCGGGCTGTCGGTCGGGTCGGCGGAGACGCCGCGCGTTTCCGAGCGGAGGCTCGGGTCCAGATCGAGGTGCGGCATCGTGGCGTCGAGCGCCGGGTTGAAGAAGAAGGGGATCGAGATGCGATCGGTGCCCACACGCGGGGAGATCACCCGGTGCAGCGTTGCCTTGAGGTAGCCGTCGGTCGCCAGCTCGAGCATCTCCCCGATGTTGACGACGAACGCGCCGGGCACGGAGGGCGCGTCGATCCACTCCCCCTCGTGCTCGACCTGGAGGCCGTCCTTGCCGGGCTCCACGAGCAACAGGGTCAGCACGCCGCCGTCCCGGTGGGCGCCGACGCCCTGCTGTGGTTCGACATCCGTCTCGCCCGGGTAGCGCACGATCTTGATGAGCGAGAAGGGACGGTCGGCGAAGGCGTCGTGGAACACGTCCTCACGCTCGCCCAGCGCGATTGCCCAGCTGCGCAGCAGCCGGATGGCGAGCGCTGACAGCTGCCGGCGCCACTCGTCGATCGTTGGTTCGAGTTCTGGCAGCGCCGCCGGCCACAGGTTCGGGCCCTCCAGGCGCCAGTAGTCCGCCACGCCGTCTCGCCTCTCGACGGCGTCACGCTCTTCGCCGATGTCGATCTGCTCGCGCCAGTCGACGTCGCCATTGGTGAGCTCCTTGCCAACGCGGGTGTAGCCGCGGAACTGGGGGCTGTGGATGTTCTCGACGGCGAGCTTGTCGACCTCCGGAAGTTCGAAGAACCGCCTCGACAGGTCGAGGAGCCGTCTCGTCAACTCCGGATCGATGCCGTGTCCGACCAGATAGAAGAAGCCGACGTCGTGGGTGACCCGGCGGAGACGTTCGCGGAAGGCGGCCGCGCTCTCAGCGCCGGCGTCGAGTTCGGAGATGTCGAGGATGGGAAGCGAGTCGAGCATGTTCCCATCCTCGCAGCGACCGCACCGGCGCGCGCCCACGTTACGGGGTGCGGCACTATCCGAAGTGAACTCGGGTGAGCTCTTCGGAGACGGTCCACAGCCGTGCCGAATCGGCGTCAGCGAGGGCCTGTTTCGGCACCTCGCTCACGACAGGAGCCCCGGTGTACCCGTGAAATCCGTTCGGTCCGTAGTACTCACCGCCGACGGCATCGGGGCTCGTCGCCGCGTAGAGAGCAGACAGGACGCCTTGTGGAACCTGTTGCGACAACCCGGGAAGCCGCATTGCGAACTCGATCAGCCTGCTCTGCATGTTGGCGCCACCCTGTTTCGGCCCTGACTTCACCAGGTTGGTGTGGACCATGCCGGGGCGTGCCGCGGTGCTGAGGAGGCCCCAGCCGTGGGCGTCGCTCCGCCGCTGCAGCTCCCGACCGAACATGAGCATCGCGAGCTTCGACGCGTTGTAGGCGCCCGTTGGCGAATAGGCACGAACGGACTGGAGGTCGTCCCAGACCAGGTGCCCCTGGGAGGCGAGCCCGCTGGAATGCGACACCACGCGGGGAGAGTCGGATTTGCGCAGCAATGGCAACAGTTCTGCCGTCAGGGCGAAATGTCCAAGATAGTTTGCTCCGAATTGCAGCTCGAACCCATCGGCGGTGACCTGCCTGGTGGGCAGCATCATGACGCCCGCGTTGTTGATCAGGATGTCGACCGGGCGACCCTCCGCGACGAGCGCTGACGAGAACTGTGCGACGCTGGCCAGCGACGCGAGGTCGAGTTCGCGCACGTGCACTGTGGCTGCGGGAAAGTCCTTGAGCAGCTCGGTTGCGGCGACCTCGCCTTTCGATGTGTCGCGAACGGCGAGCACCACTTCGGCTCCCGCGGCGACAAGACGATCGGCAAGTCCACGCCCCAGACCGCTATTTGCACCCGTGACCACCGCGAGCTTTCCGCTGAGGTCGGGTACGTCGATGTCGGGAAGTGTCTTCGCCATTTTTACTCCTGAATGAACGCTCATTTACTAACTGTTAATGAGCAAACCACCGCCTCGCAAAATTGTCAAATGAATGTTCATTCAATAGTCTGAGGAGATGTCATCACGAGATCCCGACGAGAAGCGGCGACGCCTGATCGAGGCCGGGCTCGCCGAGTTTTCGGCCTACGGAATTTCGGGCGCGAGAATCGACCGCATTGCGAGGGCCGCCGACTGCAGCGCGGGCCTGCTGTATACCTATTTCGGCAGCAAGGAAGACCTCTTCGTCGCCGTGATCGGGATGATCATCGATCTCACCGTCCAGGGTGCTCCGATCACGCCGGACGACCTGCCCGGATACGCCGGAAGGCTGTTCGACGCGTACGAGGACCATCCCGAGGTAACCCGGTTCCTGGCCTGGCAAAAACTCGAGGGCCGCTCCGCGCCCAACAGCGCGGTGATGGCGTCGAGCACAGCGCACAAGGTCGAGCTGATCGCCGACGCACAGGAACGCGGAACGCTACCCTCGCGATTCGATCCGAAAGAGCTGCTGGGAATGGTCATCCAGCTCGCCGCCATGTGGAACGCCGCAACGCCGCAATTCTCGGGAACGCTCAGCACGTTCAGCCGTGCGCAACGTCGCCGGCTGGTCACCGATTCGGTGTCCGCCCTCCTGGCGGAGTGATCTCCTGGTCGGCAACCCGCCGGATCCGCCCCCACCACAGCGACAGTGCAACGGCGACGGCGATCACCAGTCCACCGAGACCGGCGAACCAGGCCGCGAGGTCGATGTTCTTGTGAACCACCGTGTACGTGCTCGGTAGTTTGCTCAGCGCGGCGTTGAGCTGGCCCGCGTTCTCCGCCTTGTAGAAGGTGCCGCCGGTCGTGTGCGAGACCTGCTGGAGCGCGCCGTCGTCCGCGACCAGGGGGTTGGATCCCCCGCCGAAGCCCCGATTTCCATCGAAGCCGCCCAAACCACCGGGGCCCCCGAATCCGCTATTGATCTGGGAGCTCCCGCAGACGAGCGGTGCCGGCGTGGTGGTTCCGAAGCCGATCGTGAAGACGCGCACACCCCGATCCGCTGCCTGCTGAGCCGCGGTCTGCGGGTCGACACCCTGGTTGTTGGCGCCATCAGTGAGCACGACTATCGCGTCGGCCGCGTAGCCGGCGCCCTTCGCCGTCTGTGCGGTCTTGGCGCCGGTCGGCGCGACCGAGGGGTCGACCTGTGCGATGGCGTCGAGCGACGCGAGGATCGCCTGGCCGATGGCGGTGCCACGCGATGTCGCGAGACCCTTGAGCGCGTCGAGCAGCATCTGCGTGTTGGCGGTCGGCGGCACGAGCACCGCGGCCGTACCCGCAAACGCGACGAGCCCGATCCTCGGGCCACCGGCCTGCGAACTGATGAACGTCGAGGCGGCCTTCTCGGCGGCCGTGATGCGGTTCGGGCTCACATCCGTCGAGCACATGGAGCCGGAGACATCGATCGCGAGCATGACCGTGGTGGAGGTCGACGCGACCGGCACCGTTGCCTGGGGTCGTGCGGCGCCGATGGCGAGAATCGCGAGTCCCAGAATGAGCAGCGCGGTGGGGATCCGCCTCCTCCAGCGGGTACGTCCAGGGAGCGCGGCTCGAACCAGCGCGATGGAGGTGACCCGCACCGCGGACCGGCGGCGGCGCCGTCGCATCCACCACCAGATGCCGAGCACGAGAGGGATGACGAGAAGTGCGAGCAGCGCCCACGGCCAGGAGAACGACACTCAGATCACCCGCCCGGTCCGCAGAATAGTCAAGCAGGCACCCACGGCCAGAAGCGCGAGGGCAAGAGCGATGAACGCGCCGGCGAGCGGCAGCTGTTGGTTCGCGACGGTGAGCCGCAGGGTGATGGTCGACGCGATGCCATCGAGCTCGCTCGCGTCCGACGCGGGGTGATATGCCCCGCCGGTGGTGCTCGAGATGCTCTTCAGCGCGTTCTCGTCGAGAGCGGTCTGCAGGCTGTAGCCGCCGACCTTCACGCTGGTGCCCGTGGTCGTGCCGACGCCGACCGTGTCGATGTGCACGCCCGCCTTCTCCGCGACGGCCGCCGCGGTGGTCGTGTCGGCGCCCTCCCCCTCGTCCTGCCCGTCAGAGAACATGACGATCGTCGCGCTCGGCCAGTAGCCGATTTTGGCTGTGCCACTGCGTCCCACGGTCACCGATTTGCCGGTGATCGCGGACAGCGAAGACAGGATCGCGGACCCGAGCGACGTTCCCCCGGTGACCGCGAGCCGATCGATTGCCGCCTCAGCGACCGAGTGGTCCGCGCTCGGGCGCGCGGTGGTGAGGCCGCCCTCCTCGAACGCGACGACACCGATGTCGACGCTCGATGGTTGTGCCCGAATGAACGCTCGCGCGGCCTTCTGGGCCGCCGCGAGGCGGGTGGGGGCGACATCCTTCGCGCCCATGCTGTTCGACACATCCATGGCGAGGATGACAGTCCCCGACGCGCGAGGAACGGGTACGGACGCCGTGGGTCCCGCGACTGCGACGGCGAGAACCGCGAGACCCGCGATGCTGAGCCACAGCCCGAGCTGCTGGCGCCGGCCGGTGTGAGTCACACCTGCCGCAGCAAGAGCTGCGGTGCGCCGACGACCGAACAGCACCGCAACAGCGATGAGCACCGCCACGACCAGAAGTCCGACGACCAGAAGCACGGGGGTGTCGGATGTCATGCCCGCCGCGCCTCGGTTCGGGCGATGACCTCGACCAGCGCGTCGGCGAGGTCGCGATCGGTGTCGATGCGGTGCATGGCAACTCCGGCCCGGCGCATCCCGGTACTCACCCGAGCTTCGCGCTCGCTGACTCCGGCGCGGAAGCGAGCTCGAAACAGCGGGTCGCTCGAGTCGACGATCAGCTGGTCACCGGTCTCGGCATCCTCGACCACGATCACGCCGGCCTCCGGCAGGGCGTCGTCGGCCAGATCGACAATGCGAAGCGCGACGACCTCATGGCGCCGCGCCAACCGCCGTAGCGAGCGCTCCCAGTCACCCTCGCCGATGAAATCCGAGACCACCAGAACGAGCGCGCGACGACGGGCCAGTTGCCCGATCGCGTCGAACATGTCCGCGAGATCGGTGGTCGATCCCCTCGCGTCGCGTGCACGATCGAGCTCCGCGCCGATGCGCAACGCGTGCCGGCGGCCCATGCCCGGGGGGATCACGTGCTGCATCCCCGTGTCGTAGAACAGCGCGCCGACCCGGTTGCCGCCACGGCCGAACAGCCGCGCGAGAACGAGCGCCAGTTCGCCGAGCACGGCGTGCTTGTCGCGCCCAGGAGTTCCCGCCGACATCGAGGCGGAGTGGTCAAGCACGAGCCAGACCGTGAGCTCACGATCCTCGTTGAACATACGGATGTGCGGCTCGTTCAGCCGAGCCGTGACGTTCCAGTCGATGAAACGCGCGTCGTCGCCCTCCTGGTAGGCGCGAAGTCCCGCGAAATCGATGCCCGGCCCGCGATTGGTGGTGCGATAGTTGCCCTGCAGGCGCCCATCCAGGCGGCGGATCACCCGCCACTCCAGTCGGAGAAGCAACTTCTCTTGCGCGGTGGGCATCGGTTCAGCGATTCTGCAAGACGACATCCGGTGCGGCGACCGCACGCAGCACACGGGTGATGATGGTGTCCGCGTCGACGTCGTCGGCCAGCGCCTCGTACGACAGCACGATGCGGTGCCGCAGCACATCCAACGCCAGCTCAGACAGGTCGTGCGGCAGCGCGTAGTCACGGCCGCGAAGGAACGCGAGCGCGCGAGCCCCGATCACCAGCGCGATGGATGCCCGCGGGCTCGCTCCATAGGTCACGTACCGTTCCAGCTCACCCAGCCCGGCAAGCGAGGGCGCGCGGGTGACGGCGACCAGCCGAACGGCGTAGTCGATGATGGCCGGGTCGACGTAGACCTGCTGCGCCCGTTCCTGCATCCTGATCAGGTCATCCGGCGTCAGCATCGCCTGGATGAGCTCGGCCGGTCGCAGGGCACGGTCGACGATGGCGTGCTCCTCGGCGGTGTCCGGGTAGCCGATGACCACCTTCATCATGAAGCGGTCGACTTGCGCTTCCGGTAGCGGATAGGTGCCCTCGGACTCGATTGGGTTCTGCGTCGCCATCACGAGGAACGGCTCCGGCACGCGGAAGGTCTCGCGGCCGATCGTGACCTGGTGCTCCTGCATCACCTCGAGCAGGGCACTCTGCACCTTCGCCGGCGCCCGGTTGATCTCGTCGGCGAGCACGAGGTTCGCGAATACCGGCCCGAGCTCGGTCTGGAACTCGCCGCTGTGCTGGTGGTAGACCCGCGTGCCGACCAGGTCGGCGGGCACCAGGTCGGGTGTGAACTGGATGCGCTGGAACTCGCCACCGATCGCCGACGCGAGTGACTTCACCGCGAGGGTCTTCGCGAGGCCCGGCACCCCCTCGACGAGCAGGTGGCCGCCGGCGAGAAGGGCGATCGCCATCCTCTCCAGCAGCAGGTCCTGGCCGACGATCGTGCGCTTGACCTCGAACAGCACGCGCTCGAGCGGATTCTCCGTGCTGGCCGCGTCCTTCGGTGTTGCTGGCATCGTGTTTCTTCTCCCTATCAAATCTGGGGCTTGCGACCTGCGCCGGTGTCCCCGAGCGCATCGCTGATGGGCACCGCGAAGCCGATCCCGGCCCAGGCGTCGTCGTTGCCAGGATCGGCGATCGACACGACGATTCCGATGACATTTCCCGACGCGTCGAGGAGTGGGCCGCCTGAGCTCCCCGGGTTGACGGACGCGTCGAACTGGATGAGCCCCGCGTACTCGCCGTTTGCGGTGTCTGCCGCGCGGTTCAGTCCCGCGACGATTCCGGATGACTCGCTGTAGGTCAGGCCGAGAGGGTTGCCGATCGCGATGACGGCCGCACCGACCGCTGCTGTCCCGCCGAGGGTCGCGGGCACCAGAATCTGGGGCAACGACGCCGGGGTCAACGTCGCGATGTCCTTCATGGCGTCGGACGACGCGACTGTCGCGGATGTCGTGCTGCCGTCGGAGAACGTCACCGATATCGTCTTGGCGCCGGCGATGACGTGGTTCGCGGTGAGGATCGTCCCGTCGTCAGCAGCGACCACACCGGTGCCGAGCGCAGTATCCGTTTGGATCACGACAACGGACGGGCCGACGTGCTGGAAGACGTCCGAGACGGTCGGCGCGGTTGGAGTCGGCGTCGGAGTTGCGGTGGGGAGGCTGTCGGCGGTGGTCGCACCGCCGGGCCGTGCGACGAGCACGGCGAGCAATACGGCGACCACCACGAGCACGGCGAGACCCGCGAACGCGATGACACGCGACCACCTGCCCGGCCCGCGCCGGACTTCGTCCTCGTGCGGCTCCGCTCCGAGCTTCATCGCTTCACGCTACATTCGTTTCGCCACGCAAGGATGAACGATTGCTATGAGAACGCCCAGTGCGTCAACGCGATGGCCGGTAGGTGTTGATCACCACGCCGGAGCGCAGCGCGCGACTCTCGACGAGTTCGAGCGTCGTGTGGGGGAATCCGTCAGGGAAGAGCTTCTTTCCGCTGCCGAGCACGATCGGATAAACCATCAGGCGTACTCATCGATGAGGTCGTGCTCGGCGAGGGTTCGGATGAGCACCGAACTCCCCCAGACGCGGATCTCACCGCCCGGCTCGCTGCGCAGCTTGGCCACCGCGGCGGGGACATCGTCACCAAGCAGCTGCGAGTTCTTCCAGCCGAGCAAGGTGAGCGTTCGCGATGCGACGTATTTCGTGACCCGGTTGTAGCGACGCGTCAACTCGCCCTCGAAACCCTCGGCATCCTCATCCCACACACCCCACGCGCCGGCCCAGATGTCGTAGGTGCGACGGCCGAGCAGCAGCGCCTCCGTACGGCTCTCCCAGTCGGGGATGATCTGGGACTCTTCTTCGGTGGAATCGTGGGCGCGGTCGAAGTCCATCGACCAGCCGCCCAGGTCGAAACCTCCGTCGCGGTCTTCGTCCGGGCCGCCACCGCCCTGGATGACGCCGTCGAGTGACATGAACTCCTGCACCACGATCCTGCTCATGCCAGCACGCTAACCCCAAGTCCTGTCCAGCGAAACCCGCCACAGGCGCTCGGCCTTGACCGGGTCGAGCGCGTAGGCGGCAACCCCACGGCGGGTGCCGGGCTCGAACGGCACGGCTTCCTGGCAGTCCTCGAAGTAGCGACCAGTGACGCCGGCGACGAGCGGTGACGCGGCGAGCAGCACGGAAGTCGCCGCGCCCTGCTCGATGTTCTTCACCGAGACGCCGGTGTTGCCCTTCGGGTCGAAGGCGGCCGGCGGAGTCTCCATGTGCCGGCTCAGGTTGGTGCTGGCGATCCTGCCGGGGTTGAGCGCGTTGACCGCGATTCCGTCGTCGGCCCAGCGTTTGGCAGCCTCGACGGCGAACAGGATGTTGGCCGTCTTCGACTGGCTGTACGCCGCCCAGGCGTCGTAGGGGTGAGCGGTGAAGTCGAGGTCGTCGAACAGCACCTCGCCGTTGATGTGGCCGACCGAGCTCACCACCACCACTCGGGCCTTACCGGAGGACGTGAGTGCATCGTGCAGGCCAGTGGTGAGAGCGAAGTGCCCGAGGTGGTTGGTGGCGAACTGCAGCTCCCAGCCTTCGGCGGTACGCAGTTCGGGGGTGGCCATGATGCCCGCGTTGTCGACCAGGATGTCGAGAGGTCCCGACCAGCGGGCGACAAAGGCGGCGATCGATGACTGGTCCGACAGGTCCAGCTGCTCGACGAAGATCTTGGGGTTGCCGGTGGTGCTGGTGATGTCGGCTGCGACCCGCGTGCCCGCCACGACATCCCGCACGGCGAGGGTGACTTCGGCGCCGGCCGATGCGAGGGCTCGCGCGGTTTCGACGCCGATCCCCGACGCTGCGCCGGTCACGATGGCTCGCTCGCCGGCCAGGTCCACTCCGTCGATCACCTCCGCCGCAGTCGATTCGGCGGTGAACGGCGTGGTGATTCTCTCGGACATTTCCGGCTCCTTTCGGATGCGCTACAGTCATATCTGGAGCCGCATCCGCTTATCCATCACTATAAACGGACTGTGCTCCGCTTGCAACAGGAGGCGTTCCATGAGTGAAATGACGGCTCGCGGCCTGCGCGCGGATGCGCAGCTGAACCACGACCGGCTGCTCGAGTCGGCGGCGCGAGCGTTCGCCCGTGATGGTGCGGACACCTCGCTGAAGGCCATCGCACAGGATGCGGGGGTCGGAATCGGCACCCTCTATCGACGTTTTCCGACGCGCGACGACCTCATCGAGGCCACCTACCGCAACGAGACCGAGCTCCTCTGCGAGCGAGCGCCCCGACTCCTTCTCGAGCGATCCCCGCTGGATGCGACTCGAAGCTGGATGGAGGGCTTCGTCGACTACATGCTGACCAAGCACGGGATGGCGGAGGCTCTCCCCGCGATTCTTGCCGCCCAGGAGGGGCTGCGGCTCCACAGCCGCGATCTGCTGAGAGGCGCGATCGCGACACTCGCCGAGGCGTGTATCGAGGAGGGCACGATCCGCGACGGCGTGCCGGCCGACGACATCATGATGGCGCTGGGTGGGATCACCCTGATCGCCGCGAACGAAAGCCAGCGTGACCTGGCATCGCGACTCATCGACCTGCTGCTGACGGGACTGGCTACCCGCTGATCCGCAGCTACGGGGTGAAAGTCACCTCAATCAGCGGGCTGCTCTCCAGCCAGACCGCAGGAGCCATCTCCGGCTTGTTTACGAGGTCGCCCAAGCGCGGAAGTACCACCGCGAAGATCTCTTCGCGCTCGGCAGTCGTCGTGACGGGGCGGGCGATCGCCGCAAGATCAGCCACGACGGTTCCCTTCAGGTGGAAGGTGAATTCGGGGTGCGCAATGAGGTTCGCGTACCAGGAACGCGGCTGGCCGGGAGTGCCGGTGATGAAGAACCGGCCATCGACACGGTGGAACCAGATCTCGATGCGACGAAGCTCACCCGTTTTGCGGCCCGTCGTGGTGATGTCGATGACCGAGTCAACGGCGAGCGCACGTGCTTCTTCTTCGGTCATCCGCTGTAGTCCTTAGTGTCGGGGTTAGCGGGTCAACTGTAGTCATCCGGTGCTGTGCATCGACTCCGCGAGCTTCGCCCGTGACGCGGGTGCCTCGAACGGGTCGGCAAAGTATTGCGTCTCATGAGCGATCCGGCCATCGGCGAACTCCATCACAGATACAGAAAACGTAGGAACACCGTCGTACGAAATGATGCACTCGCTGACCCAGAGGTTTCCCGTACCGGTAATGCGCTGCACGCTGAAATGACGTTCGGCCGGATGCCCACCGCGCTGGGCTGCAATGGTCGCGCGGCCACGAAACCGTTCCCCCGACTGCGGATAGTCGAGAATCGCGTCGTCCGCGTACATGGCGTGCTCGGCCTCGGAGTCGCCGCTCTCCGA
>JAODAT010000099.1 GCA_025463565.1 Microbacteriaceae bacterium | reverse complement strand
TGGAAGCACGAACTGCCGCTTGTGACCTTCACCGAGGTGCCCGACGTGAACCACTACACGATCGTGATGAGCGACGCTGGCGCTGCCGTGGTCGCATCGCGCATCCGCCCCCTCCTCGGCGCGTAGCGGTCGCGGCAGATCGCCCCTGGGAGATCGCTCGTGGCGGGGGACGTCACGTCGTGGCGGGGGATCCGCACGTCACTCAGTCGTCGCGGCGGAGTAGATGCGTCGCGGCGGGAGGCGTGCCTGGGTCCGCGAGGGGATAACCCCGCCGCAGGCTGGCGTATCCCCCGCCACGACGAAGTGCAGTATCCCCCGCCACGACGAAGTGGCGTATCCCCCGCCACGACGAAGTGGGACGGAATCAGTCCGGGCGGGGGGCTCGCCGCAGGGCGTCATCGACCGCCGAGCGCACCAACGGCGCGAGCATGAGCCCGGGCTGGTCGATGCCGATGGAGGCGAGGATGCCGGTCGCCTGGTCGACGATCGCGCTCGAGAAGCTGGTGGCCGTGGCGATCGCCTCCGCGTACGCGGCGCGATTCTCCTCGTCGACGAGGATCGGCTCGCCGCCCATCTCCACCACCAGCGCCTGGCCGATCGGCTGCACGGGCGTGGGCGCGGTGACCGCGAAGTAGCTGCTCGACAGCCGGGCGACATCCATGCTCGTGCCGCTGAACACCATCGCCGGATGGATGGCGAGCGGAATGGCTCCGGATGCCGTGGCCGGCGAAAGAACGCCCGTCCCGAACTCCGCGGCCGTGTGCATCACGAGCTGGCCGGCCTGCCAGGCGCCCGTCGCGGCGAGCCCGGCGACGAGCGCCTCGAGCTCGGCCGCCGGCACCGCGAGGATCACGAGTTCACTGCGTTCGATGAGGTCGGGAACGGCGAGCAGCGGCGCCCCGGGCAGCATCGCTTCGGCGCGTTCGCGACTGCTCTCCGAGATGGCGGAGATGCCGACGATGGCGTGCCCGGCGCCGGCGAGCGCAGCGCCGAGCACCGGCCCGACCCGGCCCGCGCCGATGATGCCGATTCCGAGGCGACCAGACCTTTGTTGTGCACTCATACGGCGGCCTCGCCGGCACGCCAGCGATGCGAGGTGTCGGCCTGCCCGGCGGTGACGGCCGCAGCCGCTACCACTCCGAAGAGCCGCACGGCCACGTCGACGTCGACCACATCGAGGTGCGGGCGGATCGGCCCGTGCACCGTATGCAGGTGGAGGTCGGCGAGCCGCAGCATCCGCAGCGCCGGCCCTTGCTCGATGGCCACGCTCTGCAGCCGCGGTTTCGGTACGACGGTGAAGCTGCGCCAGATGCCACCGCGCCGCAGCACGAACGATCCGGGCGTCACGAGAAAGCCGTTCCGACGCCAGGAGAGCGGTCGCAGCCACGCTGCGCGCAGTGGCGAGTTCTCGAACCCGTCGTCACCACCGCGCGAGCGCAGGCCGCGTTCGATCATGGAGACCGACTCCGCGCCCACCAGCTCGGGAAGCATCAGTTCGAGCACCTTGGTCACATCGGCCAGGTTGCCGACCGGCAGCAGCGTCGTGTTGGCCTGGTTGTCGGCGCCCCGGGTGCGCGAGTGCGCGGCGCGGTTCACTCGCACCTCCCACCAACCGAAGGGTCGCCAGAACAGCGGCTGGCTCACCTCGACCGAATGGATGCGGCCCGGCGGAAGCGTCTCATTCGTGGTCGACAGGAGCCCCCAGCCCACTCGCACGCCGTCCGGCGTTCCTGAGATGCTGTAGCGAAGCGAGCGGGTGAAGCGTCGCACGTAGTAGCTGCCGAACCCGATGACGCTGGGAAAGGCGAGGAACAGGATGAACAGGTCGCCGGTGACCGCGATCCAGGTGATCGCTCCCGCGATAAGGAGCAACGCGATGACCGACCCGGTGCCGAGGATCATCGAGCCGAGCAGCCGCCCGAGGTGCATCTTGACGATCGATTCCGGGGCGGCGTCGACATCGTGGTGCGGTGCCGTGAACTCCTCCACCCGCCGATCGAGAAGAGATCCCGCGGTCGCAGGCGCCGCCGAGGCCGCGCGACTCCCCGACGCCAGCCGCAGGATGTCCTTTCGAAGCTGATCAGCGGCACGCGTATCGAGATACGACAGGTGCAGGCTGGCGTCGTGGCCGGCCTGGTCGATCTCGAGTTTCGCGGCGCCGAATACCCTCGCGAGCAGCGGCCGGACGATGTTGATGCCCTGGATGCGGTCGAGCCGCGCCTTGCGGTTGTTGCGGATGAAGACCCCAGACCGCACCTCGACGACCTCGTCGGTGATGCGGAACGTATGCATCCGCCATGAGACGTAGAACCCGCCGATGAGCACGAGCAGCACGGCGAGAATAACCAGCAGCGCCTGGATGATGTAGCCATGGCCGACGATGTAGTCCACCGGGTCTCCACCGCGCTGGGCCAGCCGGGGCACGAACACGCCGAGGAGCTGTTCCCGCAGGTTGGAGACGACCACGCCGAAGATCGCGACGAACGCGATTCCGCCCTTCAGGAGCGGTGACGCGGGATGAAGGCGGTGCCACTCGCCGTCGATGAGTTGATCGGCGCCGGGGTTCATAGCCCCGCGCGGCGAGACTCGGCGACGCTCACCAGATGGTCACGAAGCGTCTCGGCATCCGCGGCGAGCAGCCCGGGGATCGTCACCCCGGCTGAGGCGGCAGCGGTGACGAACTTGAGTTCGCTGAGGCCCATGCCGCGAGCGATCGGCCCGCGCTGGATGTCGACGAGCTGCATGCGCCCGTAGGGCACGGCGACGAACCGCTTCCACATGATGCCGCGAGTGAACAGCAGGTCGTCTTCGCGCAACTGGTAGCCGATGGCACGCACTCGACGCGGCACGAGGGCGATATTGACGAGGGCGATGACGGTGAGCACCGCAAGCGCGATCGCCAGCCAGAGCACGTGAAGCAGCCACCAGGCAGCAGCCCCCGCACCGGCGGCGATCACCAGGAAGATCGCGGCGCCGAGCAGGTCGACCGCGATCAGTTTCGGCGACACCCGCGTCCACTGGGCGTCGGGCAGTTCGATGCGTCTCACCGTTCCACCCGAATGGCTTTGCCGTCCTGGTCATCGTCGCTCGGCGGGATGGTGCACATGTACTCGGCGACCAGCCCGCCCGCCAGCAGTGCGCCGGCCCCGATGATCGTCACGATCGACTGGATGACCGAGCCGCCGGCCACGATCGAACGGGTGGACAGATAGAAGACCACCCCGATCCCGAAGCCGACAACGAGAGCGCCGGCGAGCGCGCTGGCCTTCGCAAGCACGAGCACGCGAGTGGCGTAGTACGGGTCGACCGGAGCGGTGGCCCTGCCGCGGGTGAGCCGGCGGATCGGCACGGCAAGCGAGATGACGATGCCGCCGATCGCGGCGAGCGCCAGCGCGAGGGTGAGCGGCGGGATGATGATGGCGCGTCCCGACGAGGTCAGTGCGGCCTCGAGCAAGGCGCCTCCCACCGCGCCAACCGCAGCCAGTAACACGAGCACCCCGATATTCGTGCGTTTCATGCGGTCACCAGCGGCGAGGTGGCATAGGCCCAGACCTCGTCGGAATGGGCTGCCACGAGTTCCGCGATGCGGCCGTGACCGGGCAGTATCGCGTCGGGCTGCAACTGCAACCACGGCACGATGACGAACGGGCGCTCCCACGCACGCGGGTGGGGGAGAGTCAGCCGGTCGTCGTGCTGCGCGAAGGATGCGAAGGTGACGATGTCGAGGTCGAGCGTGCGATCGCCCCAGCGCTCGGCGCGCACCCGGCCGTGCTCCGCCTCGATGCGGTTCAGCTCATCGAGCAGGTGCTCGGGCTGCAGCCCGCAGCTGACGGTCACCACGGCGTTCAGGTAGTTCGGCGCCTGCTCGTCAACGCCGTCGAGTTTCACGGCGTGCGACTCCACAATGCCCGACGCGCCCTCGAGCCGCACCCCGTCGATGGCGGCGATCTCGGCGACGGCCGCGCGCAGGGTTGCTTCGCGGTCACCGAGGTTGGCGCCGAGGGCGATCACCGCGGGAAGCCAGAGACGGCCTCTCATTCGGGACGCTTCCTGTTGAGGGTGACCGAGACATCCGCGAAGGGCACGGTGATCGGCGCATTCGGCTTGTGCACGGTGACGCGGGCCCAGCGGGCGGCGTCGAAGGTGAACACGATGTCAACGACTCTCTGCGCGACGGTCTCGATGAGGTCGACCGGGCTGGACTCGACGGCGGCGACCACCTGCTCGGCCAGCTCGCCGTAGTGAATGGTCTTCGCCAGCTCATCAGAACCGGCCGCGGCCGAGAGGTCGAGCATGACGCGCACATCCACGATGAACTCCTGGCCGTTCTCGCGCTCGTGCTCGAACACCCCGTGGTGCGCGAACGCGCGCAGGCCGACGAGGGCGATCTCATCCATGGGGTTCACGCCTGCATCTCTTCCCACACGTCGAGCGCGGCCTTCGTGCCGGCGACGTCGTGCACCCGCACACCCCAGACCCCGGCCTGCGCGGCGAGGGCGCTGATGGTGGCGGTGGCCGGATCGCGGTCCTTCGGGGATGCGCCCTCCGGCAGCAGTTCGCCGAGGAACTTTTTGCGGGAGGCCCCGATCAGGATCGGGTAGCCGATGGTTCCGAGCGCGGGCAGGTTTGAGAGCAGCTTCCAGTTCTGCGCGGAATCCTTGGCGAATCCGATGCCGGGATCGAGGATGATGCGGTCGGGCCGAACGCCGTTCACGATCAGTTCGGCGACCCGGTTCTTCAACTCGTCGCGCACGTCTTTCAACACGTTCTTGTACTGGTTATTCGCCGCCATGTCTTTGCTCGGGCCGCGCCAGTGCATGGCCACGAAGTGCAGCCCGGTCTCGGCGGCCACTCGCGCCATGCCCTCATCCGCCAGCCCGCCGGACACATCGTTGATCACGGTCGCCCCGATCTCGGCCGCCGCGAGCGCCGTCGCGGCGTTCATGGTGTCGACGCTCACCGCAATGCCGCGGTCGACGAGTCCCTGGATCACCGGCAGCACGCGCAGCTGCTCCTGCTCGATCGGAACGCGCTCGGCCCCCGGGCGGGTCGACTCACCGCCGACGTCGATCAGTTGGGCTCCGGCGCGCGACAACTCGACGCCTTTGATGATCGCGTCGTCGAGGTTGAGAAACTCGCCACCGTCGCTGAAGGAGTCCGGCGTGATGTTGACGATGCCCATGATTCGTGGTCGCGAGAGGCTGACCGGGCTGTGCGGGCGCAGCGAGACCACTTCACTCATGAGGGAATCCAATCATTGCCAGCGCCTCTTGACGAGGGGCCGCCTCCGCAAGTGTTCCCCGGCCGGCCAGCGTGACGGTCGAACTGTGCACCTGGCGCGGCCCGCGTGACGTCACGCAGCCCTGCACCGCGTCGAGCACGACGAGCACGCCGAGCGGCTGGATGCCGGTCTCGAGCGCGTCCGCGATCTCCTCGGTAAGGCGCTCCTGCAGCTGCGGGCGGGAGGCGATCACCTCGACCAGACGGGCGATCGTGCCGAGCCCGACCACCTTGGCGTCGGGCAGGTAGGCGACGTGCGCGCGGCCGAGGAAGGGCAGCAGGTGGTGTTCGCAGATGGAACGGAACTCGATGTCGCGGATGACCACCAGCTCTCCCGACTCACCGGGAATGACGCTGTCAGCCAGGAGGGCATCCGTCGAGATCCCGACCCCCGCAAAGAACTCCGTGTACGCCTCGGCCACTCGGCGCGGCGTCTGCAGCAACCCGTCACGCGAAGGATCCTCGCCGATAGCGGCGAGGATCTCACGCACGGCTGCCTCTATACGGGCCGTGTCGATGTTGGCCGAATCATCGGTCACCGGCGGACTCGTCTCTGGCAAGCTCAGGCTGTTGCGATGCCCGGGCTCTTGCGCGGACGCGGAGCGCGGGCCTTCTTGGCGGGCGGGTCGTCCGAGGTCACTCCACCGTCGACCACGCCGGCGTCGATCGCGCCCTTGAGGGGCATGCCGACGGCGGGCAGGTCGGAGACAGGGCGCTTCTTGCTCGACAGCCACTGCGGCCGCGGCGGAAGATGCTTGACGTTTTTGAAGATCTCGGCGAGCTCGTTGTGGTCGAGCGTCTCCTTCTCCAGCAGCGCGGTCGCCAGCTTGTCGAGGATATCACGGTTGTTGTTGATGACCTCCCACGCCTCGTTGTGGGCGTTCTCGATGAGCGTCTTCACCTCGTCGTCGACCTGCTCCGAAACGCGTTCGGAGTAGTCGCGCTGGCTGCCCATGTCGCGGCCGAGCCACATCTCGCCCTGGCCGGAGCCGAGCTTCACGGAGCCGATGTTCGACGACATACCGAATTCGGTCACCATCTTGCGCGCGGTCTGCGTGGCCTTCTCGATGTCGTTGGAGGCGCCCGTGGTGGGGTCGTGGAACACGATCTCTTCGGCCACCCGACCGCCCATCGCGTAGGCGAGCTGATCGAGCAGTTCGTTGCGGCTCACGGAGTAGCGGTCCTCGACCGGCATGACCATCGTGTAGCCGAGGGCACGACCGCGCGGCAGGATGGTGATCTTCGTCACCGGGTCGGTGTTGTTCATCGCGGTAGCCACCAGGGCGTGACCGCCCTCGTGGTACGCGGTGATGAGCTTCTCCTGGTCGCGCATCACGCGCGTGCGGCGCTGCGGGCCGGCCATCACGCGGTCGACGGCCTCATCGAGGGCGCGGTTGTCGATCAGCTGCGCGTTGGAGCGCGCGGTGAGCAGTGCGGCCTCGTTGAGCACGTTGGCCAGGTCGGCGCCCGTGAAGCCCGGCGTCTTGCGGGCCAGCACCTCGAGGTCGACTCCTGCAGCAAGCGGCTTGCCCTTGCCGTGCACCTCAAGGATCTTCTTGCGGCCCTGCAGGTCGGGGGCGTCAACGCCGATCTGGCGGTCGAATCGGCCCGGGCGCAGCAGGGCGGGGTCGAGGATGTCGGGACGGTTGGTCGCCGCGATCAGGATGACGTTGGTCTTCACATCGAAGCCGTCCATCTCCACCAGCAGCTGGTTGAGAGTCTGCTCGCGCTCGTCATGACCGCCGCCCATGCCTGAGCCGCGGTGGCGGCCGACGGCGTCGATCTCGTCGACGAAGATGATGGCCGGCGAGTTCTCCTTCGCCTGGGCGAACAGGTCGCGCACGCGGCTTGCGCCAACGCCGACGAACATCTCGACGAAGTCCGAACCGGAGATGGAGTAGAACGGCACGTTCGCCTCGCCGGCGACAGCGCGAGCGAGCAGCGTCTTACCGGTACCGGGAGGGCCGTAGAGCAGCACGCCCTTGGGGATGCGGGCACCGACGGCCTGGAATTTGGCCGGGGCGACGAGGAAGTCTTTGATCTCCTCGAGCTCTTCAATGGCCTCGTCGGCGCCGGCGACATCCTGGAAGGTCACCTTGGGGGCTTCCTTGGAGACCAGCTTGGCCTTCGACTTGCCGAACTGCATGACCTTGGAGCCGCCACCCTGCATGCTGGAGAGCAGGAACCAGAAGATCACGCCGATGATGAGGAACGGAACGACGAGCCCGAGCAGTGAGGTGAACCAGTTGCTCTTGTCGACCTCGTCGTCGAAGGATTTCGGGTTGGCCGCGTTGACGGCCTTCACGATCTCGGAACCGCGCGGGGCCGCGTAGTAGAACTGCACGTCTTTGCCGTCGCTGCCCGCGGTGGTGAGCACCAGGTCGACCCGCTGCTCGCTGTCGACGATCTTCGCGGACGCGACCTTGTCGTCCTTCAGCAGCGTGAGCCCCTGCTTGGTGGTGATCTCCTTGAACCCCGAGCCGCCGATCAGGCTGAACGCGACCGCGACGACGGCAACGCCAAGAATGATCCACAGGATCGGGCCACGGAGTAAGCGCTTGAAGTCCATAGTGTTGCGGGCCTCTCAGCCCGGCACCTTTCTGCCGAAGAATATGCGTGCAACGTTACCCGTCTGGCGCTGGGCGCCCACTGCATGTTTGCCGTGGGCGTAATACAGAGCGGGTCGAGCTTGTCGAGACCTCACGACGGAGCTATTTCGTGGGTGAGGTCTCGACAAGCTCGACCCGCCCTAGTTACTCGTAGACGTGTGGGGCGAGCACGCCGATGTCGCGGTAGTTGCGGTACTTCTCCGCGTAGTCCAGCCCGTAGCCGACCACGAAGGCGTTCGGGATCTCGAAACCCTCGTACTTGACGTCCACGATCACCTTGGCGGCATCCGGCTTGCGAAGCAGCGCGCAGATCTCCACCGACTCCGCTCCGCGGCTCTCGAGGTTGGCGCGCAGCCACGACAGGGTGAGGCCGGAGTCAATAATGTCTTCGACGATGAGCACCTTGCGGCCGTGCAGGTCGGTGTCGAGGTCTTTGAGGATGCGGACGACGCCCGAGGACTGCGTGCCCGACCCGTAGGAGGAGACCGCCATCCAGTCCATCTCGATGGGGATGCGCAGCGCCCTCGCCAGGTCGGCCATCACCATGACCGCTCCGCGAAGCACGCCCACCAGCAGCAGCTTGTCACCGGCGTAGTCGACCTCGATGCGCCGGGCCAGTTCCTCGATCTTGTCGTGGATCTGCTGCTCGGTGAGCAGCACCTCGGTGAGGTCGTCGGAGATGTCGCTATAGTCCACGGTCTAGGGCTCCCTGGTGTTCGTGAAGATGAGCAGGCCGCCCTGCCGTTCCACCTTAATGCCGGGAAGGTCGAGAGCATCCTGCCCCGACCAGTCGGTCACCAGTCGCGACACCTCGAGGGTGTGCGCCCGGCTGAGGCTCACCCCGAACTCGGCTTCGACCGTCGCCCGGATGATTCGCTGCCGCAGCGCGGGCGGGTTCGCTTCAAGTGCCTTCACCGGCAGCGAGATGCCGGCCTCTGCATGCTCGGCCAGCTCCTCGAGCTGCTCCTCCGCGAAGCCGTCCAGTGCCTCGGCGTCTTCGCGCAGGGTCGCGGCCGTGCGCGCGAGAGCCTCAGCGATCCCGGGACCGAGCTCGCGTTCCAGCATCGGCAGCACCGTGTTGCGCACCCGCACCCGGGTGAACTTCTCTTCCCCGTTCTGTGGGTCGTGCCACGGCTCCAGGCCCTCGTCGACGCAGAACTGCACAGTGGTGGCGCGACGGATGCCGAGCAGCGGACGCAGATACAGCCCCGACTCCGCCGCCATCCCCTTCAGGCTGCCGGCGCCGCTGCCGCGGGCGAGGCCCAGCAGCACGGTCTCCGCCTGGTCGTCGAGGGTGTGGCCGAGGAGCACGGCCGTCGCGCCGACCTCCGCCGCGACCTCGGCGAGTGCAGCGTAGCGCGCGTCGCGCGCGGCGGCCTCCGGGCCACCCGTTCCGGCGACCGTCACGTGCGTCGTGATGACCGGCGCGAGGCCCAGCTCGGCGGCCTGCTGCGCTGCTCGCGCTGCGACATCCGCCGACCCCTCCTGCAGCCCGTGGTCGACGATCACCGCGCCGGCCGTCATCCCGAGTCGCGACGCCTCGAACGCGGTCGCTGCTGCGAGCGCGAGCGAGTCCGGTCCACCGCTGAGTGCGACCAGCACCACCGGAAAAGCGGGTCGAGCCGGTCGAGACGTCACCGACGGGTTGCTCGTAGGTGAGGTCTCGACCGGCTCGACCCGCTCAAGGGCCGCACGCACCGCACGCCGCACATCGGCGATGGCGGGCGTCAATCGGCGGCGGGTGGTCATCCGCTAACGTTATTGCAGCCGATCGCCAAGCAAGGAGTGCACGTCATGGGCAGCTACGACGCCATCATCGAGATCCCCAAGGGAAGCAAGAACAAGTACGAGGTGGATCACGAGACCGGGCGCGTGTTTCTCGATCGCGTTCTCTTCACCGGCTTCGTCTATCCCACCGACTACGGCTTCTTCGAGAACACCCTCGGCCTCGACGGCGACCCGGTCGACGTGCTCGTGCTGCTCGACTACCCGCTGTTCCCCGGCGTCGGCGTGAAGGTGCGCCCGATCGGCGTCTTCAACATGACGGATGACGGCGGCTCAGACGCGAAGGTCATCGCCGTGCAGGCGAAGGACCCGCGCTGGGCGTGGCTGCAGGATGTCGACGACATTCCCGAATACACCCGCAAAGAGATCGAGCATTTCTTCGAGCACTACAAAGACCTCGAGCCCAGCAAATGGGTGAAGACCGAAGGCTGGGGCAACGCCGCTCAGGCCGAGGAGATCATCGCGGCCGGCATCGCGGCCTACGTGCCGCCGACCGGCCACTAGCCATTCGGTCCCTGAGCTTGTCGAAGGGACGCTTCGACAAGCTCAGCGACCGTAACGCTTAGTTCGCGAGCTCCACGCCGTTGGCCCGCATGAACGGCACCGGGTCGATAGTGGCTGAGCCCTGGAAGACCGAGAAGTGCAGGTGGCATCCGGTGGAGGCGCCGGTGCTGCCGACGCGGGCGATGTTCTGGCCGACGCCGACGCCCTGGCCGACCGAGACCAGGATGCCGCCGTTGACGATGTGCCCGTACGCGGTGGAGATGCCGTCGCCGTCGCGGATCTTGAGGTAGTTGCCGTAGCCGCCGTAGGGACCGGCGTAGACGACGGTTCCGCTGTGCGCCGCGTAGATGGGCGAGTTGCAGGATGCGCCGAGGTCGGTGCCGTCATGCAGCTGGTAGACGCCGTAGTACGGGTCGAGACGCATGCCGTAGGGGCTCGAGATGTGGCCACCGGCGGGGCGGGCGTAGCCCTCGACGCTGATCGCGCCGGCACCGAGGCTGGCGCCGGCGCCGTACTGGGCGACGAGGCCCGCCGTGTACTCGGCTTCGGTGTGCTGTTGGTCGGTCTGCAGGGTGGCGAGCTGCGCTTGCAGCGTCGCGATGTGAGACTGCTGCTCGTTGAGCGCAGCCGTGGCAGCCGCCTCGGCGGTGACGGCCGCGGCGAGTGCGGCCTGGGCCGCATCGTTCAGGTCTTTGAGCGCGGCCTTCGCCACGTCGGCCTGGTCGGTGAGGGACTGCGCGGTGTTCTGATCCTGGATGGCCTTCTTATAGAGGCCGGCCGACTGGTCCTTCACCATGCTGGCGAGTCCGAGCTGCGACAGCAGGTCGTCGGCCTTGCTGCCGCTGAAGAACAGGGTGGTCGAGAGGTCGCCGCCACCGGAGCGGGCGAGGCGGGCGGCCAGCTGACCGGCCTGCTGCTTGGACTTGTCTGCCTTCGACTGGGCGGCATCCGCCTGGCTCTTCAGCCCGGCAGCCTTCTGGGATGCGAGGTCGTACTTGTCCTGCGCCTGCTGGGCGACCGTGCCCTTGGCGTCGGCATCGGCCTGGGTGCTTGTGACGTTGGCCTGCAGGCTGGCGATGAGCGCCTGGAGGTTCGAGACCTCTTTCTGCTTCGCCGCGGTGTTGGCACGCGCGGCCTGCACCGTGCTCCAGCTGGGGTAGTCGTCGGTCGTTGCGGCGGTCGCCGACTGGCCTGCGACAACGATCGCCATCAGCGTGCCGGCCACCACTATGGCCGTCACGACGCGGTTTCGTCTCGGGCGAAGGGCACGCGTCAACAAGGCCGTAGCGCCTCTTTCGCTCTGCCTGCTCGTCATTGCTCCCCGATTCCGTGACACGCGATGCATCCGCGCCCCCGTCACGTTAGTAACACTGTTAACACCAGTAACAGTAACAAGGGAGCGCGCCGTAGGCCAGTACCCAAACCTTCAACGGCGAGTTGAATGTACCTTTCCGAAAGGATTCCCCGCGTTTCATTGACCGGAGTGGCCGAATTCGGGTGGAGACTGCAGCGTTTGGTAATCGGGGGTGCCCGCCCGTATGCTTGTCCCTCGGTAGCTATGAAGGTTGTTTACTTCACGGCCCCATCGTTTAGTGGCCTAGGACGGCGCCCTTTCACGGCGTTAACACGGGTTCGAATCCCGTTGGGGTCACGAAACATAGCTAGGCCCTGTAGCGCAGTTGGTTAGCGCGCCGCCCTGTCACGGCGGAGGTCGCCGGTTCAAGTCCGGTCAGGGTCGCAAAGGTACGGTCATCTCTCGCCAGACGGCCGTACCTTGTTGGCTCTGTAGCTCAGTTGGTAGAGCGTTCGACTGAAAATCGAGAGGTCACGGGATCGACGCCCGTCGGAGCCACCCTCAAATCTCCTGGTCAGAGCCGCTTTTTGCGGTTCCCTCACCCCCTCGAAGTTGACCCATCGACTGGGATCCGTAGAAGCGAGAAAGAGCAGCCGCTCCGCGCTGCGCAGCGTCATTTCTGGTGTCGGCGTAGAGCTGGGTCACTGCGAGCGAGGAATGGCCCAGAATCGCCTGCACGTCCGGCGCTGACATGTTTGCCTTGAACAGCGTTACTGCCGCAGTGTGGCGAAGGTCGTGCCAGTGCAGCCGTTCTTCGCCCTCGGGAAATGTCTTGACCCATTCTCGGACACTGAACCAGTCGAGCGCGCGGCTGAGATTCTTCGATGAAAGACTGCCGCCTCGTGGCCCAGGGAAGAGGAGGTCATGCGGCCCCTTGCCCTCTGCAGCTTCGAGGACGATAGGCATCAGCGGATCTGAAAGTGGGACGGCGCGCACTCTCCGCCCCTTCGTCGGGCCAATGACCAGCTCACCGTTGAATCCCGGTGAGTTTGTCCGACGCACAGCGATCGTTTTTGTTTCCCAGTCCACGTCGGATTCGCGCAGGCCAGCGACCTCTCCGAACCGACAGCCCGTATACAGCAGCGTCAGAACAAACCGCCGATACGGTCCGGAGGGCGGCAACACGACGAGCAGACGCGCTACTTCTTCCAGGGACAAGGCACGCGAAGTCGGGTCGGCACCGTGGGTGCGGGGCAGCTCAGCACCAATGCAGGGATTGGATCGGATAAGCCCTGCCTTCACCGCAACCTTGCAGATGCGAGACAGCATGCTGAGGGCGTCGATTTTGGTCGAGCGCGATCCGGACCACGACGCGAACGCAAGCTCCACGCGCAGAGTCGAGAGCGATTCAATGTCCAATTCACCCAACGACGGGAGCACACGCCGCCGCCAAGCAACCTCATAACCCCGGCCAGTTGCAGGCGAAATATACGACAGGATCAGCGAGCGGTAAGTGTCGTAGACGTCTGCAATGGTCGTCAAGACGCCCGCCTCCAACGTCGGTTAAAGGCCGAGCAAACGCAACCGCAATTGCGGAGATGGCGCAAGGCTCCGCGGCCGTCGGCCGCAGACGCCTCGCGCCGTGGCCCCAATTCCGCCGATCGTTTCACTTGCATCCTTCGCTCGGTATGTACGCGTTCGCGAACATGTACACGCTAACACGCCGTGTACGCGTTCGCGAACAAGTCGCCCAAGTGGGTGGAGCGAGGTACCCTTTCCGCATGAGCAGAACTCCCGGTCGCCAGACTGACGACCCAGATGACGAGGGCGCAGAGCTTCAAGTTGACGAGGTGAATTTCCCCGACGTAGGAGAACACTTGGTGCAGCTCGGCGAGCAGCTCCAGGCGGTCGGGCAGCTTGTGACTAACCCGCGCATCGCTCAACTGAGTCGCGAGCTGCACGAGCACGGCCTTCAGATAATCGAGGACGAACTGAACGCGGAAGCCCAGTCAGCGTTGCGCAAGACGCTAACCGGCCTTCGATCATTCCGGCGAGAGTACGACCGCTGGGAGCGTGTAGTGGCTGAGTACGTGATGAAAAAAGAGGGCTACACGCAGCGCGAGACCGCAAAACTTCTAGGGGTCGGTGTTAGCACGATTAATCGATGGGCGCAGAACCCCCTCCGAGTGCAGGAATATCGCTAGTGGCCCTGCGACGTGGGAAGGCGCAGAGGTACGCGGTCACGCTTGGCGGGTGGCAAACTGCCGCGGGTAATTGGTGGGAAGCGTCAGTTCGTGAAGAGATCAAAATTCAACTTGGGCTCATGGATCTCGATCTAACTGACAACGAAGTGGACGCCTCGCTAAAGGAGTCGCGTCGGAACTGGACTACCGGTGGCTGATAGAGCCGAAATACCCGGTGCCCGAAGGTTACGAACCCCACCCCTCTGCGTAAGTCTGAGCGGCTCTCCCGAAATTTTCTATACAAGATCAAGTGCCGCGCTTCGCGCGGTTTTAGGGCCTACGAAGTTGAGCGCACTAGCGGCGTTCAGCTGCTAGTCCTAGTGCCAGATGGGGACGAAGCTGCTTTCAATCGGTGAATTCGTCGGTGACGCGGAAGAGAATTCAACCATTGGCTGAACATGTACGGAAAGTTGCCGAGACCACGTCTCGAGACGAATGTCTTGACCTCGGAATTCGGCGATCAAGCGGGCGATCGCTTCTCTCACTAAATCGCTGATCTTTATTCCTCGCGATTCAGAGATCTCCCGCAGGTCACCCAGAATTCGGGGTTCAAGCCGAACGGAAAGCATTTGGCGGATCTCCCTTGGAGCCACCTCGCGCGCAGCCAAGACCTCGCCCCCGAGGCTCGCAAGCGCGGCCTCGCGGCGTTCTTGTTCGTTCATTTTGTTTGCCATTTCCTGATCATCCCGTTGCATTCCACGGAAGTCTAGTCACTTGACGCCAGGCAACTATTTGAGCCTGCGTTGACTTCCAGCCGGTGACGGGTCGAAGCCAGTCTCCTCGTTTGTGCGACGTATCGAAGAGCAGTGTCCACATGACGGACCAATTGCCGTCCGGCCCGACAATTGCGAACTCCGCCGAGTTTACTGACAGGGTCAGTTCGACAGGACGCTCTCGAAGCACCTCCGCA
Organism: Microbacteriaceae bacterium; assembly: GCA_025463565.1. GTDB lineage: Bacteria > Actinomycetota > Actinomycetes > Actinomycetales > Microbacteriaceae > Lacisediminihabitans. The sequence goes on along the minus strand of JAODAT010000099.1, from coordinate 30,503 downwards.
ACGACGCGCTCATCGACACCGTGTCGGAGACAGTGAACCAGATTGCCCGATTCGTCCTCGTCGCTGTCCCAGTCAATTTCCTCGAACTTGCGCGGGTCAAACACCGGTTTTAGAAACCGGCGGGGAGGTCGGAGGGAGACACGGGGCGATTGGGCTGCATCCCAGCAGGTAGTAGGACCGCCTTGAACGTCCATCGCGAAATCTCCTGGCCGTCGACAGCAAGCACAGCCGAATAGTCGCCTGCCTTCGTGAGAGTGAAGTTATTGACCATCGCCGCGATCGGCATGACGGTCTCGTCGCCCACCTTCATATCTGGGGTAGTTCCGACTGTGAACTCTCCTCCAAGTTCTCCGGCAACACGGCCACCATCAGCGTCTTCGAACCACACGGCGAATTTGTGTGGCTGGTGATAAGCGCGCCACGGAATGTTGAGAACGGCGACCACGCCAAAGTGGGTTACGGCCGGGAATCCCGGGAACTGCATTCGATTCCAGAAAGCGCCGTTTGCGTAGACCTTTCCGCTCTCCACGGCTGCATGATCTGCCATGAAGAATGCCGGTGAGTAGATGTCGGTGTCTGCGTTTGTCATACGCCAATAGTATTGCGCGTATTACGTTTTGTAAAGCCCGTGTAATACGTTTTGCGGCTGGCCTCGGGGAGCCGCCGACCACTTCACTGTCGCATGGCAAGCCATGCACGCTCCGCTTATCGACGGATCCCCGAAGTGAGCTACTCCGGCAGGCAGTACCCACACAACTCGCGCCCTTCAGGACTCTCTTCCAGGTTTTTCGGGAAGACCACATTCCCGCACACATCACAGGACCGGAACCCCATCGCCTGGCAAATAGAACAGTCAGCTTCAGCCATTACTCATCACCCCCTCTCGCCTACGGCAATGCCGCAGCTCGAGCCACCGCAACACGATGGCGAGAATCAGCAAGGGCCAGAACCGCATCGTTCTGCTGCTCACTCGCTGGGGTGACATCGGCAGCCGGCGCGGACTCGCTCGCGGTCATCCACTCCCGTCGGCGGAGTCGCTGCGCCTTGCGCGTGAGCGCGGAGAAGGACCAGCCAGTGCGGTGCTTCGTTCGCCGGGATGCGCTCACCACATGGGAGCGGGAGCCGTACCGATCGTGCACGCGGGAGGGGCAATCCTCCGGCACGCAGTCGGGCGAGCAGCGAATCCTGCGAGCTGCAGTACCGAGCGCGGCCAGGTGTGCCCAGGCGAAGTTGCTCCCGCGCCCGCTCATCGCCGCCCGGGCCGTGTCCTTCATCACGTAGTTGAGCGCCTTTGACAGATACCAGATCGTCTTAGCGCCGTCGCCGTCCGCGCGGAACACCACCGCATCGACCTGCTCGCCCCACTCCACAATCGAGCCGTCAACCTTCGACGCCGCCGTGGCGGTGCGCGCTGCCTCACGGAGCGGGCCAGCACTCGGAGCTTCGGTGCGCTCGACCCGGACGAGGACGTGCAGGTGCAGCACGCCCCGGTCCTGCCACTCGCGAACTAAGAAGAACTCCGCCGTGTCCCAGCGGTCGCGGACCCGCCGCCGGGTGCGATCCCACAGGACGCCCGCATCCCGGTTCCAGGCCACCTGACCGAGATAGTCATACGTCGACGGGTCGAGCGGAACGCCGCGTAGACCAACATCCGCAAGGCTGTGCGTGACACCGCAGCCGCAGCGCTTCACTCGCTTGCCCGTCGAGCGGGGAACGCGATGCACGCGCCCGAAGGACGGAGCTGTCAGGGTCAAAAGGTAGAAACGGTATCGCTCCACTGACGGGTCGAACACGCCCGAGCGCGCGATAGCCGCCCAGTCTCCCCGATATAGCTCAGCGCAGGACGAACACTTGCTTGCGATGCGTGAACCACACCGCACCCAGATGCCAGTCTTGGTTTGAATCGGCCCTGAGCACTCGCCCGAGAACTGCTGTTGCGTGCCATCGTCGCGTGCTGCCATGGGCGCACCGCAGTAGAAACAGCATGACTGAAAATCGAGAGGTCACGGGATCGACGCCCGTCGGAGCCACTGCACGTAACCAGCCATTGACCAGCCTACCTACCTGTATGGCTGGGCCGATTTTCGTGGTGAGTCGGCCGATTTTGACTACGACTTGATATCAAAAGGTCGGCTCGGTATGAGTGGCTTCCATGGTGGGCCAGGACGCGCGAGAAATCCGCGACGATGGCGACGAAAATGCGCGGCTCAGCCGAGCGAGGCTGTCGCCTTCCGCAGACCCTCTAGCGCTGCAAGTGCGTGAGGCGCGAGCTCGGCGTCGTCGGCCTGTTCACCTTCCGACCAGCGCGTGTAACCCTGCTTGAACGCCAGCACGCCCATCTCACTTGCCAGGTGGGCCGTCGTCTCGGGCACCCCGCGGGCCTCGAGGGCAGCGGTCATAGCCGCCGCCATGTCGACGCTCTTGAGCGCATCCCGCTCTTGCAATTCACTGCTGGCCGCGATCGCCGCTTTCATGCGGGGGCCGAGGTCGCGGTTGCGTGGGCCCATCTCGCTCGAAGCCCGCTCAAGGCCCGCTGCCACGGCTTCCAGAGGCGTGGCCTCGGCGGACTCCCCGTGCGGACAGGGCCAGAGCTGCTTGCCCGTCGCGCAAGTCCCAGACTAGACGTTCGGGCCGTTCGGCCCTATCTTCGCGGCCGACCAGCCCTCATCGAGCAAATACACCCGCGAGACGCTCGGCTGGGAACCGACGCACCCCGGGCTGCTCGCCGGACCTCGAGAACCTGCAGCCGTAGTCACGCGAGCGGTCTACCGCGAGGGCATGACGAACGGCCAAGCAGCGGCTCGTCAAACGTCCGGAACCGATGCCCAGGTGGCTCGCAATGCATCCGGACGCCCTGGACGTCCGAGACGGCAGATCAATCGTCGGACGCATCGAAGACCGAATTGATCTCGGTCGGCAATCGACTGGTCGACTCTCGCTCCCACGTACGGTTTGCCGAGCGGCCCGCTACGGTACGTCCCGCTGCAGGGTCCGGCGAGCTATTTGGCGTCCGTGACGACAACGATCTGACGGATGAAGGTGCCGTCGACCGCGGAGCCGAGGAGAAAAGCGGCGACGTTTGCGCGGGATGTTGAGGGGATGGTCGGCAGTTTCGTCACGTCCTCGAGCGCGGTAGCGGTGTAGCGGGCGCTGTCCCTGTTGTTCAGCGCGCCGGGGTATTCGAGGGTCCACTTGAGGTTGCTAGTCCTCACGAGGGCGTCCGCGGCAGCTTTGTCGGCATACTTCGTCCGCAGCGCTGAGCGGAATATCAGGCCAGCCAGGAATGAGGCTTTGGCCAGCGAGTCACCGACTCCGAACGCGGAGACCATGACGAAGCGGTCGACACCTGAAGCTTTTGCTGAGGAAATGACCGCACGGACCATGTCCGCCATCAGCGTGGGGGTCTGGCGGATGTTCTTCGCTCCGAGCGTGCTGATGATCGCATCGTGGCCTCGGGCCGCTGTCGCAATCATGGCGGCATCGGTGACGTCGCCGCTGACGATTTCGGCCCGCGAGTCGACGACTGCGCCCGCTCTCCGAACGAGCGCGGTGACTTGGTGCCCCTGGTCGAGGGCCTTTTTGACGAAGGCAACACCGGTGCCGCCGGTTGCTCCAAGGACAAGAAACTTCATGACATATCGCTTTCTGTTCTGCGCCTGTAACGATCGATTCGTCCAGACCACAGGTGACAATAGTCAAGATTCCTGACTAAAGTCAAGGCGACGACAAAGCGATGTCACCGCGAGTAGGGGTCCGTGATCTCGCGGAGCTGGTCCAGAATCTGGCCCAACAACGTGAAGTTACGTGTACCCAGATACGCCTCCCATTCGGAGAGGATGTCGTCGAGCGTCATTTGCGCCACTTCGACCGCGCGGCGACCTCGCCCCTCGATCACGATCAACCGGGCACGACCATCCGCCGGGTCTGGGACTCGACGAACATATCCCAGGCGTTCTAGTTGATCGACCATCACACCAGCACTTTGCTTGCTCACTTGGGCCTGGTCGGCGAGGTCCGTGAGGCGCGACCCGGCCGCAGCAACCCTTTGGAATACGCGGCACTGGGCGAGGGTCCAGTCGTCGAACCCGGCATCCTGGAGAGCCCGGAACATGCGGTCTTCGGTGTAGCGGTAAGGGATGAACATCGCCACCCCCAAATTGACTCGCTGCTCGTCCTCCATAGCGCTCACGGCTCCATTCGCCCAACTGATCCACGACGTTCACACACTACGACAGTGCTGCCCGGCTACATCACCGCCAATCCAGAAGCAGCCTCACCCGCACAGGGGCGGGCGGCCCAGCTTCCGCACCTAGCCGCTCCCGCTGACTCCACAGCCGTCGCAGTTGCATTTCGCGGCATAATGATTATAGTAATGATTGTTGACTAGATTGCGAGTCAACTGCCCTCGGCTCTCGCCTCGATGCAGCCGAGCCTGACCACTTATCTCTAAGGAATGTTCATGTACAACGCCGCTCTCTTCCTGCACCTCATAGGTGTAGTGGTCCTTGTCGGTGCGGTGACAACCACACTCCTGACAACACTGAGGGTTCAGACGGCCAGATCTGTGGCAGAGCTCAGGACCCTGACCGCGGTGACGAAGCGGATCGAGCCCTTCATTGCGCCAGGAATGGTGCTCATCATCGTGACTGGTCTCTACATGGTCTCCCAACACGGATACCGCGGAAGCATCCTGTGGAGCGCTGGCTGGGTAGACACTGCCCTCTTCATCACCGTCCTGTTGTCGGTCATCGGACGCACAGTCGAGGCTAGAGACGCTAAGCGCCTACACGCAGCAATAGACAAAGCCTCGGACAAGTGGCCGCAAGCTGATCTCCGCAAACTCCAGCTGACGGCCAGCCCGATTTACACGGTCTTCTTCGGTACGTCCCAGGTCATCGCGTTGCTGTATTTGATGACGAACAGGCCGGGCCTGGTCGCCTCGATCGCGGCATGCGTGATCGTTGGTATCGTCTCCGCCATAGTGGCGACTATACGGATCCGGTCAGTCCGTCGATCCGTGCACTAGGGCCAGCGAGCTAGTCACAAGCCGCTTCTGTTTCCGTCGAGATAAGGCAAACGCGGAATCCACAACTCGGCTTCCACGAGAGGTGAGGCCTCATTCTTTGACCGCCAGATGCGAAAGCTGGATCCATCAGCCGACGGAGTCGAGCCGGGTCGCCCAGACCTCGTTCTGAACCTCAAGGGCCAGCTCTCTCAACAGGCTCGAATCGGCGCTGCTGAATTTGCGGGGTTCCGTGTCGATGATGCACAGGGCCCCTATCCGTTCCCCGCCGGGGGCTTCGATGGCGTAGCCGGCATAGAAGCGAACGTTCGGATCCCCGGTGACAAAGGGATTCAGCCGGAAGATCGGGTCCGTCAGGGTGTTTTCGATCACAAGGACGTCCGTGCTGCGAATGGTGATGTCGCAGAACGCTGACGATCTGATTATCTCCGGGGTCTCGAACCCGGCCGCCGATTTGAACCACTGCCGGTCTCGATCGATGAACCCCAGCATGGCGCCGAACGCGCCGAACAGTTCCTGCGTTGCGGTCAATATGCGATCGAAGCGCGCTTCGCGCGGGGTATCGAGGATGCCCAGTTCGTCGAGCGCACGCTGACGACGACCCTCGTCAGCAGAAGCGAGGGAGCGTATGCGGTCGGGCCTCGAGAACATCCGTTCATACGTCCAGGGCACGATGAGTTTCGCCCAGGCGTCGTAGGTCTGCCAGCTTCGGTACCGGGCTCGGTCGGCGTTGTTTCGGGGCGCGAAGGGAACGAACGTTGCGCTGTGATGCCGCTCGCACGCGTCTGCGGTCAAATTGTTGAGGATGCGCGCGTGACGATCGGCGAGCACGCGCACCAGCCACGGGAATTCCCTGATGGCCTGCATTGGCGGAATCGCCACCATGTAGATCGGCGCCGGTCTCTGGGCGATCAGTTCGACCGCCGACGCCCACTCGGCCGTCGACATCAGGCCCAGCGCTTCGTTCACGCCGATGGTCGTGACGATCGCGTCGTAACGGAAGAGGTTGCGCTGTGACAGCTCGTCAAGGCATCGGCGAGCGGTCATGCCCCCGTCGGGAACGACGTCGACGAAAACGCCCCGGTCGAACACGGTCGCCAACTGCACGGCAAGCCGACCCGCGAGCGCCAGCTCATGGAGCAGCACCCCGTAGCCCACCGCCGCACCGTTGCCGACGAGCAGGATGCGAAGCGGATCTTCCCCAGGAGCGGACGCATGGGGCGACCCCGTGGGTCTGGGAAGGCGCGCCCACCCCTCATTGGCTGTGACCAGCCAGAGTCGGACAAATGGTCGTGCGAGTTTTGTGGTGATCCGCCAGAACATTCTGGCCCCCAAGGTGAGTCGTCCGTGCGGGGTCTCGGCGCGGGTGCTCGCTCTGACCCTAAGCCTCTTTTGCAGGTGCGCTTACCAGCGGATCACAGTGCGTAGCCGTTCCGTCGCGCGCGGTCGCCGAATCTTCGCCACAGGGCCTCCACCACGGTGAACGCTGCGGCCGCGTAGAGCAACGAGGCCACGACGTCTGTCGGGTAGTGCACCCCAAGGTAAGCCCGGGAAACCGCCGTGACGAGGGACAGCAGAACGGCGAGCACAGCCACGATGACACGCACCCGTGATCGCGCGACGAGCACGAACACCGCGAAGCCGAGCCCGACAGCGAAACAGACGTGTCCACTGGGATAGCTGTAGGGATCGGGGTTCGGCACCAGGGTGTCGGCGAGACGCGCGTCGGGGCGCGGCCGATGCACGATCACTTTGATCACTTCGCTCCCCAGCCAGGGCAGCGCCACGAGCAGTGCGAAGTGCAGCACCGTGCTCCATCGTCGCGTGACGATGAAGACCAGCGCCGCCGACCCGAGCCCGATCGCCGCGGCGAACAGCGGGCTGAAGATCCGATCGACCAGGAGTGACAGGTCGACCAGCGGTGCCACGCGAACCGCCGCCAGCTGGGTCAACAGCTGTCCGTCCCAGATCGTGTACGCCGTTGAGCGCGCGACCACCAGACCGAAGCCGGTCACCGCCACGATCACCACTATCGAGATGCTGACCGGGAAGATGAAACTCGCCCCTGCGCGGGCTCGAACCGGAGTTTCGGTCATCCGCGGCTCACCTGGGCGACGGCCCGAGCGGGATGCCGAACCAACGGCGAACGCGTACGGATTCGCAGTGACGCGAGCTGCTCGAGAAAGCGGATTCCCTGCCCGACGCCCGCCTTCGACACCCCCGCGCTGCGTCGCCCGAACACGAAGGGCACCTCGACCAGCGTGAGATCGTTCATTACCAGCAGTTCGAGCAGGATCTTGAAACCTCGGGGTCGGAGGGCGGACAGGTTAACCCGGTCTCGCCGAACGGCGAAAAACCCCGTCATCGGATCGGTGGATGTTGTGAGGCGGCGGGGAAAGACGAGTCGCGCGAGCAGCGTCGCGCTCTGTGACACCGCGGACCGCAGGCGACCATCGAGTCCGTCCGAGGCGCCGCCGACGACGTGACGCGAAGCCGCAACGATGCCGGCATCGGCGGCACGACCCGTCTGCACGAGGGTCGGAATGAGCTCGGGCGGATGCTGCAGGTCGCCATCCATCACCACGATCCATTCGCCGGAGGTCTGCGTGATCCCTTCGACCACCGCTCCGGCCAGTCCTCCAATGGGGGTATCGCGATGGATCACGCGCACAGGAAGCCCGGCGAGCGCGGCCGCATGCCGGATCACTCCCGGTGTGCTGTCGGTCGAATCATCGACGAAAAGGATCTCCGCTTCGATTCCCCGCACGGCCTCGTCGATTCGCGCAACCAGCTCTTCGATATTCGCTGCTTCATTGAACGTCGGAACGACTACTGACACGTCCACTGTGTGCGCCTCCTCGGCTGATCGGATCACAGACTCCGCGGGGGGCTCTAAGAAGGGACTAAGGAACGATCGCACGTGCTGTAATCGAGCGTGAGCATCTGGCTGACCCTCGCTGCAGTCGCGGTCCTCGCCGCGATCACGCTGTCGATCGTGCTCGTGCTTCGGCTGGAGCATCCATGGCTGCAGCCGTGGGCGATAGCGCGCGCTGCGGTCCAGCTCGGAATTCTGACTGTGATCCTTGCCGGAGTCATCAGTAACGTGCTGTGGGTCGCACTCTTCCTGGTCGTGATGGTGCTTGCCGCGACCTGGGTGGTTTTCAGAAGGCTTGGGCTTGCGCGGAGGTTCCTCCCGATCATCTCCGGAACGATCATCGTTGCCGCAGCCATACCGACGACGGCGATATTCGTCACAGGAGCGGTGGAGTTCTCCCCGAGATATGTGCTCGCCGTTGGCGGGATCATCGTCGGCAACACGATGACAGTCTCGACGCTGATGGGGCGTTCGCTGGGGTCCCTGATCGTGTCGCAACGCGATGAGATCGAGGCGTGGCTGTCGGTGGGTGCGACACCCAGGCGGGCGGCATTGCGGGCCGTACGCTCAGCGGCGTCGACCGCGCTCATCCCGTCGACCGACCAGACGAGAACCACGGGCATCGTGACACTGCCCGGCGCTTTCGTGGGCGCCGTCTTTGCCGGCGCTTCCCCGCTCGTGGCGGCAGAGTTCCAGCTTCTCGTGCTTGCCGCCATCCTCGCCGCGGGGGCGATCACCGTCGCGCTCTTCTCGGCCACGTTCGGCGCTCCCGAAGTGCTCCCCCTGGCAGACAGCCCGCTCGGCGGCCGCGTGGTTCCCGCGTCGCTCGGCGCTCCTTAGAGTCTTCTTAGAGCGGAGTGACGAAGGTTCGAGTCATGAGCAACGACGACAAGGGAGGGGCGATGATCGACTCCCGGCCACGGCTGCTCCTGATCGAGGACGATCCGAAGCTCGGGCCCGTCATGCAACAGGTGCTCGACGAGGTGTACTCGGTCACCCTTATTCCGGACGGTACGGCCGGCGTGGCCGCAGCTCTCGAGCACGAGTTCGAGGTGATGATCGTGGATCGCCGCCTGCCCGGACTCGACGGACTCGGTGTGATCGAGACCCTGCGTCGCAAGCGCGTGACCACTCCGATGCTCGTTCTGACCGCGCTCGGCACCATTCAAGACAAGGTGCGCGGGCTCGACGCCGGCGCGAACGATTACCTCGTCAAGCCGTTCGAATTCGACGAACTGTTCGCACGCCTGCGAGCGATCCGTCGCGTCTACACCGGCGAGGGACCGTTCGTGCGCATCGGGCTATGGGAGTTCTACCCGGAGAGCCGCACCGTCTATTCGCCGTACGACGGGCGCTCCATCCTCACTGATCGCGAGAACGCGCTGCTCCGACTGTTCGCAGAGAACCCGCAGCGCACATTCTCTCGCGAGCAGATCCTTCGCGATGTCTTCAACGAGACCGACCAGCCCGGCACCGTCGATACGTACGTGCACTACGTTCGACGAAAGACCGACATCGACCTGATCACCACCGTTCGCGGGCAGGGGTACCGACTGGGAGCACCGTGAAGCGACGCAGGAATGAGCGGGGCCTGGATGACGCGGATGCAAGCGCCGTGCGGCGTGCAGCACGCATCGTCGGGCTTCAAATCACTGTTGCTTTCGCGTTTGTGGCGCTTGCCGTGCTGGTCGCCGCGTTCGCTTTCGTGCTTCATCAGATTCCGCTCGACAAACTGTTCGACCTGCATCGGCGGCACGAATACACGATCGATATCGGCGGCATCGACATCATCAGCGCGGGTCTTGCAATCGGAATCGGCGCAATTGTGCTGGCGGGCACCGTGAGCTTGTTCGCGACGCGGCGGGCCGTGCGTCCGCTGGGTGACGCGCTTCGCATCCAGCGCGCCTTCGTCGCAGACGCGAGTCACGAGTTGCGCACCCCCCTTGCGGTGCTTGACGCTCGCCTTCAACTACTGCAGCGAGGTCTCCCCACGGGAGACCCGTCGGCACCCACGGTCGCCGAACTCCGACGTGACACGAAGACGCTGATAGAGATCGTCAACGATCTTCTCGCCTCCGCCGAAGCGGGCGGCCAGGATAGGCATGAGCAACCGGTCGTGGTGAATCCCGTCGCGATCCTCGCGGTCGAGTCCATGCGAATCATCGCACGCGAGAAGTCGGTGACCATCACGATGAGCCAGGTCCCGCCGATGGCGACGCTGCTTCCCGCGGCGAGCGTGCATCGATGCCTGATCGCCCTGCTCGACAACGCCCTCGATTTTGCTCCCACCGGTTCGGTCGTTCATGTGGCGCTCAGCCAGACGAAGTCGACGGTCCGAATCTCCGTCAGTGACGAAGGCCCCGGCATCATCGGTATCGATCCGGCGCGCATCTTCGATCGCTTCGCCCGCTCGGGCAGCGCTGTTGACGGCGGAGGCACTTCCCACGCGGGTTTCGGCATCGGTCTCTCGCTCGTGCGCGACACTGTGGAGCGCGCGGGCGGAACCGCCTCGGTCGTGCACACGTCATCGACGGGTACCGAGATCGAGCTGGTCATCCCCGCGGCGAAGGTGCCCTAGCGCTTTCTTCGAAGATTCTGGGATTCCGCGGGCTGAACTGGCGGCATGACCGCAACCGCGACCCTCGACCTGCCTCGCACCGTTGTCAGCCCACCCGTCCGTCGCATCGCCACGGCGTTGGGAGTCCTGGGCGCGCTGATCTCCATGATCGGTTCCTGGATCCCGTCCCTCTGGGGCGACGAGGCCGCGAGCCTCCTCTCGGCCGAACGGTCCGTCCCCAGCCTCCTTCGGATGATCACCCACGTCGACGCGGTGCACGGCACGTACTACCTGGGCCTGCATTTCTGGATCAAGGTGGCCGGCACATCGCCGTTCGCCATCCGACTGCCCAGCGCGCTCGCCATTGGCGCCTGCGTGGCCGCCGTGGTCATTCTCGGCGCCCAGCTCGACTCGCTCACGCTCGGCGTGATCGCCGGCGCCGTGTGCGCGGTGCTTCCTCGAGTCACGTCGATGGGCCAGGAGGCGCGGTCATACGCCTTCAGCGCGGCCATCGCCGCGTGGCTCACCGTGCTCCTGCTCGGCATTCTGAAACAGCGCTCGCCATCACGGCGACGATGGATCGCCTACGCGCTGCTGACGACTCTCGCCATCTACGTCTTCCTCTACCTGGCGCTCATCGCCATCGCGCATCTCGCGCTCATCCTGTTGCGAGACGACCGCAAGTCGCTGGCACAATCGTGGGCCAGGGCGTTCGGCATCGCGCTCGTGCTCGCGTCTCCCCTGATCGCGATCGGAGTGCTGGAGCACGGCCAGATCGCCTATCTCGGTACGAGAACGGAGATCACGTTCTCGACACTTGTCGTCGGGCTGTGGTTCGGCAACAATCCCTTCGCGATCGTGGCGTGGGCGCTGATCATTACGGCACTGGTCTTCTTCGTGGTCGACTGGCGAAGTCGTCGCGCTCGCCTGCGCCTCGCGCCCGGCGCCCTTCCCTCGGCCACGATCGTTGCCGCAGTATGGCTGTTCGTTCCCAGCATCCTGCTCATCGGAAGCCATCTGCTCGTGCCCGATTTCACCGCGCGTTATCTCTCGATGTGTGCACCGGCCGCCGCATTCCTCATGGCCGTCGCGATCAACAAGCTCGCTCGCAGACGGGTGGTCGTGATCGCGCTCTGCCTGCTCGTCGTTGCCGGCGTCGCCGCACCCAATTGGGTGCAGCAACGCGGCCCGTACGCGAAGAACAACAGCGACTGGGCGGTGATCAGTTCGCGAATGGGCACGCTCGCGAAGCCGGGCGACGCTGTGGTGTTCGACGAATCGACCCGGCCGAGCCGACAGACGAGACTCGCCATGAACACGTACCCAACGGGCTTCGCCGGTCTCGAAGACGTCACACTCAAGACGCCGTTCTACGACAACTCGACATGGCACGACGACGCCTACACGATCACCGAGGCCGCGACCCTCGGACGATTCACCGGCGTGACTACGGTGTGGATGGTCGAGTACGCAATCGGATCGAAGGTCGACACCAACGGAATCAGTGAGCTCCAGGCGCTCGGGTTCCAGCAGGGCGCCACGGTCAAGGACTATCGCAGCGCCATCATCGAATTCACACGCCCGTGAACAGGGCCCTTTCGCGCGCTCGTCGATTCGCGCGCAAGCTCCGGCGGGCGGCGATCGCCGAACTGCGGGCGTGGGCGTCTCGCGGCGCGGTACGACCGCAATCCGTGCTCTACGAGTCGTTCGCCGGCAACGGGGCATTATGCAATCCCGAGGCGATCTTCCGGGGATTGCTCCGCGACCCCGATTTCGCCGGGCTGCGCCACATCTGGGTACTGGACGGACGGCGTGGATCCACCCGCATCCCTTCAGAGTTCCGCGGCATCAGGCGGGTGCGGTTCGTCCGGCGGGGCACCGCCGCCTATTTCCACGCCCTCGCCACGAGCGGCTACCTCGTCAACAACGCGACATTTCCGCCCGAGTTCAGCAAGAGGACGGGGCAGACCTATCTCAACACCTGGCACGGCACCCCGCTCAAATTGATGGGCTATGACATGCCCGACGGCTCACTGGAGTCGGCCAACACCATGAAGAACTTCCTTGCGGCCGACTGGCTGTTGTCCCAGAACCCGTTCATGACGGAGCAGATGTATGCCAGGGCTTACCGGCTTCGCGGGGCCTTTCGCGGGCGGGTGCTCGAGACCGGGTATCCGAGGGTCGATCGGCAATTCCTGGACGATGACCAGTCGAACGCCGCACGAGAGAACCTCGAATCCGCCGGTGTGCACACCGGTACGAAAACTATCGTTCTCTTCGCTCCGACCTGGAAAGGCGATTCGTTCTCCGACCCCAGGGATGACGCCGCCGAGTTGGCGGGCCAGGTCGCCGAGCTGCAGGAACTACTCGGAGAAGACTTCTCCGTGCTGCTCAAGACCCACCAATCCGTGCACACGTTCGCGCGAACGCTGCCGGGTCTCGCCGGAATCCTCGTGCCAAACGACGTTCCGACCAATGTGATCCTCGGGGTGACGACCTTCCTCATCACCGACTACTCGTCGATATTCTTCGACCACCTCGCGAGCAATCGGCCCGTGATCTTCTTCACCCCGGACGCCGCCGACTACACGACGACCCGTGGTACCTACTTCGCGCCCGACGCACTGCCGGGCCCGGTGTTCTCCCGGCTCGCGTCGGTGGCGACCGCAATTCGCTCCCACTCCGATGGCGACCAGGATCTGACCGCCTCTCCCCGATACCGAGCGTGGCAGCAACGGTTCTCGGCGCTCGACGATGGGCATGCGACCGAGCGGGTGATCGACGCGGTCTTTCGCGGACGGCCCGACAATGCCCGCACCGTTTCATTGCGCGATGACTCGAAAAAGAGCCTGTTGCTCTTCCTCGGCGGGATGCGGTCGAACGGCATCACCAGTTCGGCCCTGAACCTGCTCCGCGCGATCGACCATGAGCACGTGGACGTCTCGATCATCATCGACCGCCCCATGGGCGACCAGCAGCGGCTCAATCAGGCCCTCATCGATCCACGGGTGCGCCAGTTCCACCGCATCGGTGGCATGAACGGCAACAAGGCACCCCATCTGCGCCGGCGACGTTCACAGCGCAAGGGAAAAGGCGACGACCATCGAGATCATGCCTCCCAGGCTCGACTCTGGGACGACGAGTGGAATCGATGCTTCGGCGACGCACGGTTCGACGCCGTGGCAGACTTCAGCGGGTATAGCGCGTTCTGGGCGACGCTGATGCTTCACTCACCGCGCGCTATACGGTCGATCTGGCTTCACAATGACATGGCGGCCGAGGAGCACCGGGTCATTCGGGGCCGTACCCGCATGGCTCGCGGGCTTCGGGCCGTCTTCGCCCTGTACTCGCAGTTCGATCGGCTCGTGTCCGTGTCGCCGAGTCTGAGCGAGGTCAACCGTGAGTCCCTTGCGCGCGAGTACGGGATCGATGCCGCCTGCTTCACCTTCGCGCGAAACCTTGTCGATGGTTCCCGGGTGTCCGAGGGCGTCGGCCAGGACCTCACCTCGCTCGAAGGGCACCCAATAGACGAGCACGACGGCACGGTGGTCGTCCCGGATTGGGCGGAGCAACTGCGCGACCACGCAGCCGCGAACTGGTTCGTCTCCGTCGGCCGCTTCTCGACTGAGAAGAACCAGGCCCGCCTCATCCGCGCGTTCTCACTGGTTCACGAATCGCATCCCTCCGCTCGACTCGTCGTCATCGGCTACGGCCCGCTGAGGGTGGAGCTCGAGGAGTTGGTCGCCGAACGTCAGCTTTCCGGCGCGGTGTTCATCGTGGGGCCCTACCAGAATCCCTTTCCGATCATGGCGGCAGCGGACTGCTTCGTTCTCTCCAGCGACTACGAAGGGCAGCCGATGGTGTTGTTGGAGGCCGCACTGATCGGCCTCCCGATCGTCTCCGTGGCATTCAGGTCGGTGGGCGACGCTCTCGACGAGGGTGAAATCCTCGTGGTCGAGCAGGATGACCTCGCCCTCGCCGAGGGAATGCTCGCCTTCCTCAATGGCGTCGTCACCCCGGCAGCGCTCGACGTCGCGTCATACACGCGCCGGGCGATGAGCGAATTCGTCAATGCTGTGCTTCCTGTGCGAATTCTGGGATCGGACCGATCAGACTCGGGCTCTCACCAGCAAAAGGAGTTGTCTCGATGATCTGGCTCATCCCTGTCGGAGTCGTGCTGCTCGCGCTCGTCGCGGGTCTCGCCTGGTTCTCCGTGGCTATGCTCTCTGAGGTCGCCGTCGAGCTCGAAACCGACACCGATCGCTAGTCGGGCTGGGGCTCTCGCGCCGCTCGTGCACTGAGGACTCCGACCAGCACGACGATAATCCCGGCGAGCGCGAGGCTCACCGGGCCCGTCCCCCAATCCAGCCCGCCTCGAGCCATCGACACTCCCATCCAGTCGGCGAACGACGCCCCGAGCGGACGCGTGACGATGTACGCGAACCAGAATGCGACAACCGCGTTGAGGCGGAACCAGCGGAACGCAATCGCCGGAATGGCGATTACGACGGCGAAGACGATGCCCGACGCGAGGTAGCCCAGGTGCAGGGTGGTGGCCGTGAGGTCGCCGACCGCGGTGCCCAGGGCGAAGGTCACGAGAACGGTCGCCCAATAGAACGCCTCGCGTCGGCGCGAAGTGATGCTGTGGATGGACAGCGTGTGCTCGACACGGAACCACACGATGAAGACGACGGCCAGCACGACCGCGAATACCGCCGTCGACGCGAAGTACGGCACCCCGAGCACAATGTGAGTGACATCGGCGGCCATCGTTCCGAACACGCTCACCATGACTACTGCGAACCAGTAGACGGCGGGGATGTAGCGCTTCATCGCGAACTGCAGCGCGAGAGCTGCAGCGAAGACCACGAAGCCGACAAGCACCGCGACGATCGGGTCGAAGTTCAGTACGAAGAAGTCGGATGTGGTCTCACCCATGCCTGTCGTGAGCACCTTGACGATCCAGAACAGCGCGGTGATCTCGGGCACTTTGCTTCGGGTCATTAGTTCAGGGTGCCAAGAGCTGTCTAAGAATGGTCGGAGACAACGCCGTGATACCCGGTTCCTGTGATGTTTCTTAGGCACCACCACCGCACTCTGGGTACATGACACTTCCGACGATTGCCGCTTCCGGACTCCTCGACCCGCAGTCCATCATCACGGGAGCCGGCGCCTGGGGCGTCGCCGTGGTCTGCGCCGCGGTTTTCGCGGAAACCGGCCTGCTCGTCGGCTTCTTCCTTCCCGGCGACACGCTCCTGTTCTTCACCGGCGTGCTCACCCTCACGGGCGTGATCCAACAGCCCCTGTGGCTTGTCATCGTGCTGGTCGCGGTTTCCGCGATGCTGGGCGACCAGCTGGGATTCTTCATCGGCCGCACATCGGGGCCGCCCATCTTCGAGCGGCGTGAGTCCGGACTTTTCAGCAAAAAGAGCGTGACCCGCACTCACGGTTTCTTCGACCGATTCGGGCCGATCGCGGTGACCCTTGCGCGTTTCGTTCCCGTGATCCGAACCTTCGCACCTGTCGCGGCGGGAGTCGGTCACATGTCCCGGCGGGTGTTCACCCTGTTCAACGTGATCGGCGCGGCGGGCTGGACCACCCTCGTCATCCTGCTCGGCTTCGGCCTGGCCCACATCCCCGGCGTCGCGGATTTCGTCTCGCAGTACATCGATATCGTGCTCGTCGCGATCGTCGTCCTGTCGGTCGGCCCGGTGATCATCCGGAGCATCGTGATTCGCCGTCGCTCCTCAACCCGCCCAACCGAGTGATGGGGAAGAAGACCGATGTCAGACACCGCCAAGAAGCTCGCGCAGAAGAGTTCGTCCCCGTCGAGCACCGCCCAGGTGCGCCTCACGCTGCGCTACATCAGCGTCGCGTCCGTCGCGAAGATCTCATTCATCGTCGGAGTCGTCCTTGCCATCGTCGGCGTCATCGCGGCGATGATCCTCTTCGGTTTTCTCTCGGTGAGCGGAGCGATCAGCCAGCTCGATTCGCTGATCGGCTCCGCGCTCGGATCATCGTCGACGTCCACTGTCTCATCCATCGTGACACCCGGGATCGTCTTCGCGGTTTCGGCGGGCACCGGTGTGCTCACCATCATCGGCAGCACACTCGGCGGCATCATCGGCGCACTGCTGTACAACGCGTCGGTTCGAGGCACCAACGGATTGCTGGTCGGCTTCACCAACAGATAAAGAGACCTTGATGTCAAAACTGCGTGACTATCTCCGCCTCGATTTTCCGTGGGGCTCCGCCCAACCCGGCCCAGTGAGATTTGTCGCAGCGACCATCGTGGCCGTCGCCGGCTCCGTTGTGGCCTGCTGGATTCTCGCGAAGGTGGCCGTACTCGCCATGCCATCGACGGCCGGCTATGAGCACTTCCAGTTCGCCGACTACACGCGGCTCACCATCATCGGCGTGGTCGTGGCCTGCATTTCGTGGCCGCTGACGACACTGCTGTCGAGCCGCGCGAGACGGCTTTTCTTCTGGCTCGCCGTGATCGTGACCGTAGCGAGCCTCGCGCCCGACGTGTGGATCATCCATCAGGGCCAGCCCCTTGGAGGGGTGGTGGTGCTCATGCTGATGCACTTCGCGCTGGCCGTCGTGACGTACCCCGTGCTGGTGTTCGGAGCGCCGCAGCGCCGCAAGTCAGACCCGGCCGGAGTCGGCGAGATTCATTCCGGGGGTCATCGCCAGCTCCCCTGATGTCGCGACGGTGAGCACGTCGACGTCCCACTGCGCAGTGGCGACGTCGAGAAAATCCCGGCCGCCCGAAAGGATGGCCGTCGCCAGCACGTCTGCGATGAGGATGTCGTCAGCACAGACGGAGACCTGAACGAAAGAGTCGCCAGTGCCGGTTCGCCAGACGTGTTCTCCGCGCTCCGTGGTGCCCGATGTGGCGAGCGCGACCCGGCTGTCGCGCAGCTCGACCGCGCAGAGGAGCGCACCCCGATCGGCAGGGTCGACAACCCCGATCGTCCACGGCGAGCCCCAGACAAGCACGTCACCGCCGACGTTGAGACACCAGTGCGTGAAACCTCTGTCGACCAGCACTTCCCCCGCTTCCCGAATTGCGATCGCTTTGACGATGCCGTCGAGGTCGACCACGCCATCCGGTCGATTCGGGGTGAACGACCCGGCGGTCGCAGTGCGCCACTCGATGGCTGCTGCATACACGGCTCGGAGTTCCTCGCTGGCGCGGGTAAGAGAAAGCTCACCGCGAGCGACCTGACTGAGTTCCGAATCCTCGCGATAGAGCGAGAAGCGATCCTCCAGCCGGTCGAACACGGCTTTGACGGCATCGATGTCGCTCTCGCGCACTTCGTGAAGAGGCACGTCGAGAGAAGCGACGGTGCCCATCGTGTCCAGGGTGACGATCACAGCCCGGCTTTGTCTAGCGCGGACTGCACGGAGCTGAGGTAGCCATCGGTCGTGTAAGTGGCGCCGCTCACCGAGGCGACCTTCGCCGACTGCGACTTCAGCACCTCCGACCGAAGAATCGGTGCCGCGTAGTTGCTGATCTGCACGGATCGGCCGCCCTGGTCGGTCAACCGCAGGGCCTTCACGTCGGTGATTTTGCCCGCAGTGACGACGATCTCCACCTGCACATTGCCAAACTGGGTCGACTCCGTGGCGCCCGTGAAGGTGCCCGAAACCGAGCCGGTGCTTGACGCGGATGGCGACGCCGACGGGGATGCCGATGCCGAGACAGATGCCGATGCCGAGACAGATGCCGATGGTGACGGGGATGCCGTGGCGGTCGACGTTCCGGTCGAGGTGGTATTGGTCGACGGTGCCGTGTCCTGTTTCGTGAATGTCGCCGCCGCGGCGGATCCGAACTGCCACCCGATCCCGAGGATCGCGGCAGAAGCGAAGATGCCTCCCAGCGCTGCTCGTATTCTCACCAGTCGAACCTTTCCATGTGGAGCTGATGCTCGGGGATTCCATTTGCGCGGGCCTCCGCCTCGACGAGGTCGAGCCAGGGTGTTGGGCCGCAGATATAGAGGTCTGAGTTCTTCAGGTCGGGAAAGACGCTTCGAAGGGTGACGCCTCGACGGTCGTCATCGGCCGGCATCCACGCACGGCGCCCCGACGACCGCCTGCCCACCATCGTGTACACGTGGGCGCCCTTGTCGCGGGCGAGCTGCACGACCTCGTCCCACAGGTAGGTCTCTTCATTCGTCGATGCGCGGAGCAGGATCGTCGTCTCGCCGGGACGAAGGTTGGAGTCCTCGAGGAAGGCGCGAACCGGGGTGATGCCGATGCCGGCGACGACCACCGCCAGCTTCGGCGCTGTTCTGCCGGCATCCGTGAACACACCGTACGGTCCCTCGAACCAGACTCGCGTGCCGACCGGCACCCGGCTGATCGCGTTGCTTCCCGTACCGAGGTTGCGCACGGTGATGCGCGCTGCGCGATCGCTGGGCACGGACGAGAGGGAGATCGGATGGGAGTGCCACCAGGTGCGCCCGGTCCAGAATCGCCAGATGAAGAACTGGCCACCGGCCGATCGAAGCGAGCGGAGCCGGCGCCCCGACAGCTCGATGGAGACGACGCCGGGCGCGATCTGGGTCACGGATTTGACGCGGAGATGGTGTCTGATGCTGGAGACGAAGGGCTCCGCGAAGCGGAAGGTGGCGATGGAGCCGAACGCGAGGATGTACAGCGCGATCCAGTAGGCCCGCTCGAACGACCCGGCGGCGAAGATTCCCCCGACGCTCAGCTGGTGCGGCACAGCGACCAGCACTGCAACGTAGGTGAGCAGGTGAACCAGGTGCCAGCCCTCATAGCTGAATTTCTTTCGCACGGCGACGAGCGATGTGATCACCACTGCGATGAGCAGGCCGAGTCCGACGAAGGCGAGTGGCATGTCGGGGATGGCAAGCATCTGCCCGACCTCGGCGATCGGGTTTATGCCCGACGCGATTCCGTAGCCGATCAGGAGCAGCACGCCGTGGGCGAGCAGGAGGTAGAGGGCCGGCTTGCCGAGCGAACGATGCACGGCGATCGCGCGGTCGTGCCCGACGGTGCGATCGATCAGCGGGATGCGGGCGGCAAGCACGATCATTACCAGGATGAAGTCGGTGCCGATGAGTCCGGCGACGATCCCCAGGCTCGTGATGGCATCCCCGATAGTGCCGAACTTGCCGGCGCCACCATAGACGAGGAAGAGAGCGACCGCGGCGGCCGCGGACGCCCACAGCGTCGCGACCATGACGTCCGAACGGCGCATGCGGCGCCGGTAGTCGGCTCGACGATCGGGCGCTGCCGACGGTCGCTGCGTGTTCCGACGCGGGTCCCGTGTCAGGGTGCTCATGATCGCTCCTTTCCGCGGTCAGCTGACGTTCACGATTCAATAAGAAGCTTGGAACTCGCTATGCGGATGCCGTGAAGCGTGTCTCGTGGGAAGGAGAGTTCTCACATGTTGGTGCGAGGCGTGCCCCACTATCGCCCGGGGTTTCTAAGGTCGGTCTAAGAACGCTCCCGGCCAGACTGCCGCTTGCGCCCCGCGCTCACCAAGCCCTGGTCGGCAGCGAACGCTATGGCGAGGAGCACAATCGTCCCAGCCCAGGCCGCGAGGATGAGCGCGCCGAGCTGGTCGATTCGCCGCTCAGTCGGGCCGAGGGACTCGCCCGCGACCACCACCTTGCCATCGACGGACGTGCCGTCGATCGCGAAGCGGAGGCCCGATCGAGGTTCCCAGGTCACCGGGCCATGACTCGTAGTGCGCGCCGCATCGATTACTCCGGAGGGAACCTGTGCGAGCTTTCCGGCCAGGGTGCCGCTGCCCGCGAGTGGCGTGTCGCCGGCGCTGTACACGACGAAGAATGTCGATTCGCTGTCCTCCAGACGAATCCGGTCGCTCGCATCGACCGTCGCGGCGTCGCCGGCTCGAAGGCGCGACGCAACCTGGCTCGCCACTCGAATAGGTGCATCGTCAGCACCCTGGCGTTCTGCCTGCTGCATGACCACGTAGATGGTTGCAAACAGGGCGCTCACCACGACCGCTGCGGTAACCCATCGAATCATGCGTTCCATGGGCTCACGCTACGGGCCGTGGGCGATGGCCCACATCATTCCAGCGAATGACTTTGCGTGAGTCGAGAGCCTAGTATCTGCATATGCACGCAGATAAGCAGATTTGTGGCCGGGAACCCGACAGCCAGTTCGTCGAGCTCGCCGTCGAGGTCTTCTCGATGCTCGCGGACGCGACGCGCGTGCGCCTCATACTGTCGCTGCGAGATGGCGAGCGCTCGGTCAACGAACTCGCTGAGCTGGTGGGCAAGCCCGCCGCGGCGGTGTCGCAACACCTCGCGAAGTTGCGCCTCGCCCGTGTCGTCGCTGCACGGCAGGAGGGCACCCGGGTGTACTACCGGCTCGCCAACGAGCATGCCAGCCAGTTGGTCTCCGATGCGATCTTCCAGGCGGAGCATTCACTCGGCGGCACACCGCGCCATCACCACGAACAGGACGAGAAGACCGAATGAGCGCGGACCACAGCCAGCACCACGACCACGAAGGTCACAGTCACGGCGACCACGAACACTCCCACCCGACCGGGGTGAAGGGCTTCCTCTACGGCCTGTTCGTTCCTCACAGCCATGATGCCGCCGACTCGATCGATGATGCACTCGAAGCCAGCAAGGAGGGAGTCCGCGCGCTGAAGACCAGCCTGTTCATCCTGCTGGGCACGACCGTGGCCCAGTTCGTCATCGTGCTGTTCAGCGGCTCGGTCGCGCTGCTCGCAGACTCCATCCACAATTTCTCGGACGCCCTCACGGCGGTCCCGCTCTGGATCGCCTTCGTGCTCGGTCGTCGGATCGCGACGCGCAGGTACACCTACGGCTTCGGTCGCGCGGAGGACCTTGCCGGGCTCTTCATCGTGGCCGTCGTTGCCCTCTCCGCGATCGTCGCGGCCTGGCAATCCATCACACGACTCATCCACCCGGAGACTCTCCACAATCTCTGGTGGGTTGCCGCCGCCGGCCTGATCGGGTTCATCGGCAACGAGGCCGTGGCGGTCTATCGCATTCGCGTCGGCCAGCGCATCGGATCGGCGGCCCTCGTCGCAGACGGAGTCCACGCGCGTCTCGACGGCTTCACGTCGCTGGCCGTCGTACTCGGAGCCGTCGGTGTCATGCTCGGCTTCCCCCTCGCCGACCCGATCGTCGGCATCCTCATCTCCATCGCCATCATCATCCTGTTGTGGGGCACCGTGCAGAGCATCGGTCGACGGCTCATGGATGGCATCGAACCCGAACTGGTCGACCGTGCCGAGGAAGCACTGGTTCACACTCCGGGAGTCCTCGCGGTCAATTCGGTGCAGCTTCGGTGGGTGGGTCACCGCCTGCGCGGCTCCGCGACCGTCGCACTGGACGATGTCACACTCTCGCGGTCGGACGAGATCGTGCACGAGGCCAAGCACCGTCTCGCCCACGCCCTCCCGAACCTCGATGACATGACCGTGAGTACCACCAGGGCTCGCGTCGACTCGACGTCTCACTCGCATTCCTGAACGCGATGCGCTCGACTGATCCCGGCCTGCTGATTCGGCGCGGCAAAGCGCTCGAATGGGGCACTCTCGGCTGGAACATCGCGGGCGTTGCCGTTCTCGGCATCCTTGCGGCCGAATCCTCCTCGGTCGCCCTGTTCGGTTTCGGGCTGGACAGCCTCATCGAGATCGGCGCGAGCATCGTGGTGATCTGGGAGCTGTCGGGATCCGGCGAACATCGGCAACGCCGCGCGCTCCGGCTGATCGGAATCGCCTTCATCGCCCTGGCGACGTATCTCGTCATCCAGTCAGCACTAGCCTTTCTTTCGCAGCATCACGCCGTGCCCAACGGCTTCGGGATCGCATGGACCGGCGCGACCGCGGTCGTCATGTTCTGTCTTGCGTTCGGGAAGACGCGAATCGGCAGGGCACTCGACAACCCCGTACTGCTGACGGAGGGCAAAGTCACCGTGATCGACGGCATCCTGGCCGTCGCGGTGCTGGTCGGCGTGACGCTCGACCTGGCTTTCGGATGGTGGTGGGCCGACCCGATCGCCGGGCTGGTCATCGTCTTCTACGCGGTGCGCGAGGCCGTCGGACTGCTGAGAGGCGAATCGCCCGATAAATCCCGCCGGCAATGACGATCACAAGCCCGACGACGACTGCTGTAGCCGGAAGCGTGAACGCCAGCACAAGACAGCCGAGGGCACCCAGCGCCTGCACGACGCGCGGGAAGCGCCGGTTGGGCGCGCTCTGAGTGAAGGCGGACACGTTGGCGACGAAGTAGTACAGCAACACCCCGAACGACGAGAAACCGATCGTGCCGCGCAGGTCGACGAATGCCACGAGGATGATGACGACCGTGGCAAGCGCGACCTCGGCACGGTGCGGGGTGCCGAACCGTGGATGAATCGCGCTGAACCACCGCGGCAGGTCGCCCTCGCGCGCCATGGCGAGGGTCGTTCGACCGATTCCCGCGATCAGCGCAAGCAGGGCTCCGAGAGACGCGAGCGCCGCCCCGACTCGAACCACCGGAATCGCCCAAACCCATCCCGCAGCACCCCCGGTTGCGGCCAGTGGAGTCGACCCGCCCGCGACACCGCTCACGCCGATGGTTCCCAGCGCGACGACCGCGAGGACGAGATAGAGCAGGACCGTAATTCCCAGCGCAAGCAGGATGGCGCGAGGGATGGTGCGAGCGGGGTCCCGAACCTCCTCGCCCATCGTGGCGATCCTCGCGTAGCCGGCAAAGGCGAAGAACATCAGACCCGCCGATTGAAGGATGCCGTACGCTCCATGCGACACCAGTGCAGGTCCAAGTAACCCGGTCGCGTGCGGAAGCCCCGACGAGACTCCGGCAGCCACGACGACCGCGAGCACGACCAGAACAGCAACGACGATGATGCGCGTCACTCTCGCCGTTCGGGTCACTCCGCGGTAGTTAACCGCGGCCAGGAGGATGACGGCGAGGATCCCGACCGGGCGTTCCCAACCGGGCGGGGCGACGTAGGCCGCAAAGGTCAATGCCATCGCCGCGCAACTCGCGACTTTACCGATCACGAAACTCCAGCCGGCGAAGAATCCCCACCACGGCCCGAGCTGCATCCGGCCGAAGACGTAGGTTCCACCGGATGTCGGGTACTGCGCTGCCAACTGAGCCGAGGCCGCGGCGTTGCAGAAGGCGACGATCGCCGCGACCACGACTCCGATCAGCAGTCCGTTTCCAGCGGCTCGTGCTGCCGGGCTGAACGCGGCGAACACCCCCGCCCCGATCATCGAACCGAGACCGATGAAGGTCGCATCTGCGAGGTTCAATCGGCGAAGCATCTGCGGACTGCTGGTCACGCTGCTGAATCTATTACTGCTCGGTCAACGGTCGGCGGCGCGACTTCGACCACACTCTTCGCCGCTTTCGATATTCCACGATCGTCAGCCAGGAGACGAAATTTCGAGGGTGTGTCCGGCTTTCACAGATGCGACTAAGAAACGCGGTGATTCGAGGCGTCGGCGGTGCGGCTGCCCGCTGGAGGCGGGCGCGACGTCATACTCATCGGGTGAGCTCCAACGAACGACGCGACGCGCGGCGTTCGTGGTCAGTTCGGTCACGACTGCTGG
The DNA here is from genome assembly GCA_025463565.1 of Microbacteriaceae bacterium. Lineage (GTDB taxonomy): Bacteria > Actinomycetota > Actinomycetes > Actinomycetales > Microbacteriaceae > Lacisediminihabitans. Next base: position 6,442 of record JAODAT010000099.1, on the reverse strand, counting down.
TCGGCCTGCTGCTCGTCACAGCCCTGGGGATGAGTGCGGGAGGCGCCATAACGTTCCTGGTGCAGCGGGATCGCATCCTCGCGGGGGTCGACGTCTCCCTCGCCACCCGCGTGGCCGAAGCGCGACGGGTCCTGCTCGGAGCCGCGAACAGCAAGCCGACCTCGCCGGGCAGTAGTGCCGCGAGCCCCGAAGCGTTCACCTCGGCGAACGACGCCGTCCAGGCCGTCGTCGGGCGTGTGCTCCCGGACAGCCACGAAGATACGCTCGGGATCGTCGACGGGAAGGCGAAATTCGTCCCTGGCGTGCCGACGGAATTCCAACTGGCAAACATTCGGGGCTTCGTCGTCCACGCCGTGACGGTCACGCGGACCGGCGAGACGAAGATTGGAAGCACGGTCTCGAAGTGGGGAACCATCCGCTACATCGCGGCCCCGATAACCGTTGCGGGCAGCACTGATACCGCCGTCTTCGTGGCCGCCGTGGATCTCTCCTCGGAACTCGGCGATCTCTCGTCCGCCTTCGTCACCTACTGGGAGGTGGAAGCGATCACGCTCCTACTAATCGCCGCCCTCGGGTGGTTCATCTCTGGACGACTACTGCGACCGATTCGAAACCTGCGTCTTGCGGCGGCTCGCATCACCGCGGACAGTCGTTCCGAGCGCATTCCGGTTCGCGGTCGTGATGACCTGTCGCAGCTCACAGTGACGGTAAATGACATGCTCGATCGACTCGACGAGTCGTTCACGGCTCAACGACACCTCCTCGACGATGTGCGACATGAGCTGAACACGCCCATCACGATCGTGCTTGGACACCTGGAGTTGGTGAATCCATACGATCCCGATGACGTGATAGCCACGCGGGCCCTTGCCGTCGACGAGCTCGACCGAGTCGCGGCACTCGTGCAGGACCTGGCCGAATTGGCGGAGTCCGAACGCGCCGACCTTTCGCTTCAGAGGACGGCCATCGAGGAGTTGACCCAACAGGTGTTCGACAAGGTGCGAGTGCTCCCGAGCCATGACTGGTCGTTGCAGGAAAAGGCCGACGTGACAGTGGAGATCGACCGAGAGCGAATCACGCAGGCCTGGCTGCAGCTGGCCGACAACGCCGCGAAATATTCGCCGGCGGGCTCGTCGATCGAGATCGGCTCGACACTCATGCCGGACGGGGTTCGTCTCTGGGTTGCCGACCACGGCCCGGGAGTCCCTCCAGAATCGCGTGCCCGTATCTTCGAGCGATTCGGACGGGTCGAATCGCACCGCGGCATTGCGGGTTCCGGCCTGGGTCTCTCGATCGTCAGCGCGATCGCGGCGGCCCACGGTGGAACTATCGAACTCACATCGTCGACCGAAGAGACGCGATTCTCGTTGGTGCTGCCGATCGATGAGGAGGGAATGAAATGAGCAACATCCTGATCGTGGAAGACGAGGAGCGAATTTCGATCTTCGTCAAACGGGGACTTCAGTCGGCCGGATATGCCTGCACAGTGATATCTGATGGCGTCGAAGGATTGCTCGAAGCGCAAACCGGCGCGTACGACCTCGTCTTGCTCGATGTCGGGCTTCCGACGCTGGATGGCTTCGAGATTCTGAGGCTGATTCGTGTATCGCACCCTCAGCTTCCCGTGATCATGCTCACAGCTCGGAGCTCGGTCGAAGATACGGTCCTCGGGCTGGATGGCGGAGCGAATGACTATCTTGCCAAGCCATTCAAGGTGGATGAACTGCTGGCGAGGATTCGATCACGCCTCAGGGAGACGCCGTCGGCGCCCTCGACGGAGCTGAGCCATGGCTCACTGAGCCTGGATCTCAGAACGCGCAGGGCGCGGGTCGGAGACCGGGTGGTCGACCTGTCCGTACGAGAGTTTGCTCTCGCGGAGGAGTTTCTCCGCCATCCCGAACAGGTATTGAGCCGAGAACAACTGCTCAGCAGAGTCTGGGGATACGATTTCGACCCCGGGTCGAATGTGCTCGACGTGTACGTGCGGTACCTCCGCAACAAGATCGGGGTCGACGCGATCGAAACCGTCCGAGGGATGGGATACCGTCTGCGCTGACCGTCAGCGCTTACTTGTTGCCATTGCCATTGCCGTTGTTTCCTTTGCCATTCCCCGTCGTCTTGTCCCCGCCGGCATTGCCGTTACTGCTCGAATTGCCGTTGTTGCCGTTGCCAGGATTCCCAGTGGCGTTCCCGTTCCCGTTCCCGTTGCCGTTGCCACTGCCTCCGGTCGCGTGAGTCGCATCGGAGTTTCCGTTGCCGGCCGAATTTCCCGGTTCCGAAACGGATGCAGAGGGCGACGGTGACGGAACAGAGGAGTGCGATGCCGTCGGCGTGGCCGAAGTCGAATCACCCTCGTCGGAGCTCGGCTCAGCCGTCGCGTCCTGGGAGATGTCGACTGCCGGATCGGCCGTGACCACCACTAGACCATTTTCCGTACGCGTCGATGGCGCGAACGACGTCGGCTGGTATCCGGCAGGGATCGATAACGGTGCGGCATGAACGACGACCGCGGGCACTTCGTGCTGAGGCGAGGCATATGCCTGCGCGGCGACCCCGCAGAGGGCGGTCACTCCGACGGTCGCACCGACAGTGAGGATGAGGAGCGGACGCTTCATGTCTTCCATTCTGTCCGTGCTGGGCATATTCCGGCTGCGGACTGACCCCAAACGAAAGATCTGATGCCCGGTCCGCCTGGACCGGGCATCAGCATCCTTCGCGCAACCGGCGGTCCCGACGCCGCGTTGCTACAAGTCCGCCGTCCCAATGGGATTCGGTACACGGTCACCACCCGAAGGTGACCACATGTCGGTCGGCGTCCCCCTGCCAGGGCCCCTTGGGGATCCCTCTTCCAGAACTATGACGCCAGAAGGTGAGACGAAATCGAGCCGGAGATGAGAACCGTCTCATTTCACTTCCCAACCCGCCTGGACGGGAGTCCCCTTCACAACATCCCTAATAGACAAGGACTTCGGATGCCTCCCGGTGACGATCGAATCGGCACGATCATTGCGTCGCGCTATCGAATTCGGACCCTTCTCGGCCGGGGAGGAATGGCGGTCGTGTACGCGGCCGACGACGAGGTGCTCGGTCGCCCAGTCGCGCTCAAGGTGTTCGAGGTGCGCGACGAGAGCGAGATCTCCCGGAGCGCACAGGAGATGCACGCCCTTGCCCGACTCAATCACCCCAACCTGGTCACGCTGTTCGACGCGCACTTGAGTTCCACGAACTCGAGCTATTTCGTGATGGAGCTGGTGGAAGGGCCGAACTTGCGCCAAGCGATCGACCAACGGCTACTTGACGGTCCGCAGATCGCCGCGATCGCCTTCGAACTGGCCGAAGCGCTCGAAGCGGTTCACGCCGCCGGCATCGTGCACCGGGACGTCAAACCCGCAAACGTACTCCTGACGCCGACGACGCTCACAACTCGACCCTTGAGGGCCAAGCTCGCCGACTTCGGTATCGCGCATCTCGTCGGATCGTCGAGGGTCACCAGCGTCGGCACCATCATCGGTACGGCCGCATACCTCAGTCCCGAACAGCTCACCGCCGGGCAGCCGGGAACGCCCTCAGACATCTATTCGCTCGGACTCGTGCTGCTGGAAGCTCTCGGAAGCGGAGAATCGCAACCCCGCACATACGCGGAAGCGATCAGCTCGCGCTTGATCTTCAATCCGGTGATCCCCTCGAACCTGCCTCCCGGATGGGCTCGACTGCTCGAGCGGATGACGAACAGGGATCCCGACGCGCGTCCGCCCGCCGACGAGGCGGCAGCAACGATGAGCGCGCTCGCGAGAGAACTCGATAGCTGGGCTGCGCCGAAATACGCGGAGCCGGAACTTGCACCCACGCAGAAGCTGTCTTCGATCGACTCGCGCACCGCTCTGCCAACGGAGGCGGTCGAAGTTTCCCAACGTCGAAGGCCCCCGATGCGCGCCATCCCCCTCATCGCTGCAGCCTCGATCGCGGCAGTGGTCATCGCCGCTGGTTTCATCGGCGCGCTCGACCTTCTGGCAAGCCAATCCGGGGAGGCATCCGTACTCACGCCGACAACGAGCGCACAACCGTCGACGGCGGTGACGGGCTCCCCACCGCTTCCGGCCGCCAGTCAGGTTGCCACAGTCGCCCCGTCCGGGAGTACCGGCCAGGGAAAAGGCCATGGGAATGGACAAGGACCCAAATGATCGTCTAACCGGACCGCCCGGTAACCGAATGAAAGGTAGTGCCCAATGAACATCCTGGTAATCATCATCGCGATCATCGCGATCATCCTGCTTCTCACGGGAGGTTTCGTGCAGTCGCTTAACTTCCTACTGTGGGTCGGCATCGTTCTGCTGATCATTGCCGTGATCGTCTTCCTGGCCAGAAGGCTGGGCGGCAGCCGCCGTCTCTGATCGCTGATGAACTTCATATCGATCGGTGGGCTGTGGCTTGTGATCGCAGTCGGCGCAGTCGTCGTCATCGGACTCGCCGTGCTGGCGGTCGCCGTCAGCCGCAGCCCCAGGCGGTAGTCGCGCGGGGCGCGACTTCTTACCCAATTCACACACAACGCACATGCCCCGGAAACAATGCGGGCGTTGTATGAAGTCATGACCACCAAGCGGCTCCCGCACTTTCACGAAGGCAGCGGCGCACCTCTGGTGGTCGTACCGGGCCTCTCCGGGCGAAGGGGAACCCCGGCACGACTGAGGCAGTGGATGCTGCACCAGGAGGTCGCGGACTTCGTCGGCGACCGCGCGGTGTGGAGCATCGATCGCCGCCACGACCTGGAGCCGGGCATCTCGATCGCCGAAATCGCGGCGGAATACGCACAGACCATCGACACCCTGTTCGACGAACCCGTCGACATTATGGGCATCTCCACCGGCGGAAGCATCTCGTTGCAGCTGGCCGCAGACTTCCCGCACCTGGTGAAGCGACTGGTTCTCGTGTCATCCGCGCACCGGCTCAGCGACCACGGGCGGGCGACGCAGCGCGCCGTCGCCGTTCTGCTTCGCAAGGGGCATGCCCGAAAGGCGGCCGGGCTCTTCCTGGCCAACACCGGCTCGACGAAGCTGGACCACGTACTGCGCGGCTGGGCCGGAATGCTGGCGCCGCGCGTGGTGGTGGGCCACCTGGATCCCGACCTGCTGGCGACCCTCGACGCCGAGGATGGCTTCGACCTCGAGGCCCGACTCGAGGGCATCGAGGCACCGACCCTCATCGCCGGCGGCGAGAACGACCGGTACTACTCGTCGGAGTTATTCGAGCGCACGTCAGAGCGAATGCCTCACGCGCAGCTCTCGATCTACCCGGGCGCCGGACACCTCGGCACCCAGGGCGACCCGCGACTCGCTCGGGAGATCTTGACCTTCCTCGAAGCCGCCTAAGGCTCAGTGACCCACCCGCCGTAACTGGAGCTGGTCGGCGAGCGCCTCCAAGGCCGGCAGGGCCCGGGCCAGCGCCTCCTGTGAATCTTCGGACAGGAGAAGCGCGCTCTCCGAGACCACTTTGGCCCGCTCGGTGCGGATCCGGTCGTTGGCCTCCCGGCCGTCAGCTGTGATCTCGACGTTCGCGGAGCGGAGGTCATCGGCGTTCGGCACACGCCGGATGAGCCGGGCGTCATCCAGCTTGCCGACGATGCGAGAGACCATCGTCGGGTTGAGCCCCTCGAGTGCGGTGAGCTCGGGCAGGCCGATCGGCCCGCGGAACGCGATGACCGACAGCGCCGACGCCTCGGTGGGCGTGAGGCCCTCCCCTGCGGCGGACGCGTTCAGCTGGCGTGAAAGTCTGGCGATTACCCCGCGCAGTCGCGAGCCGGCTTCGGTGTCCATGCCACCAGTGTGCCTCACAATTAGTTACCTGCTTATCGGCAAGCAAAGTAAGGTGAAGCAGTGATGACTCGCGAAGCAACTGGCACGACGGATGCCCGCGCCGACGACAGGGGACTCCCGCGTCGTCACCTCGTGTTCGCGATCTGCGCCATGGCGATGTTCATGGCCTCCATCGACATGACGATCGTCGCCACCGCGCTGTCAAGCATCCAGAAAGATCTGCACTCCGGGCTGCAGTGGGGCGCGTGGACGATCACCATCTACTCGCTCGGCCAGGTGCTGGTGATGCCGATCGCCGGCAAACTCAGCGATCACTTCGGCCGCAAGCGCATCTTCATCATCGCCATCATCCTGTTCACCACCGCGTCACTGCTCTGCGGGCTGGCGGTCAATATCTACATGCTCGTGGCGCTGCGGGCGCTGCAGGCGATCGGCGGCGGAGCCTTCATGCCCTCCGCCAACGGCCTGATCGCCGACCACTTCGTGCGAAGCCGGGATCGTGCCCTCGGCATGATCGCCGCGACCTTCCCCGCCGGCGCGCTGATCGGGCCGATTCTCGGTGGCGTCATCGTCACCTACTGGTCGTGGCGATTCGTCTTCTTCGTGAACGTGCCGATCGGCATCGCGCTGCT
>JAODAT010000085.1 GCA_025463565.1 Microbacteriaceae bacterium | reverse complement strand
GCGGCGACGACCTCGGCGGCCGCCGATTCCGTGATGAGAGTGGGTTCCGACACGAGAACCGAGTTTACCGAACGCTGAGCGGTGCTATCGGCGCTCGAAAGGTCTAGTCGCGGTGCGCGAACGCGCTCTCGTAGAGACAGACGGATGCCGCGGTCGCCAGGTTCATGGATTCCGCTGCCCCGTAGATGGGAACGGCGATCGCGTGGTCGGCGAGCTCGTAGTTCGCATCGGTGAGGCCCCGCGCCTCGTTACCGAACAACCACGCGGTGGGCTGCGCGAGGATGCCGTCGCGGCGAGCCGTCAGCAGGTCGGACCCCTTGATGTCGGCCGCGACCACCTGCATCCCCGCAGAGTGTGCGCGCTCGATCACGACATCCAACTCGACCCCCATCGCAACGGGGAGGTGGAACAGCGAGCCGGTCGTCGCTCGCACGACCTTCGGGTTGTACAGGTCGACGCTGCGGCCGGTGAGGATCACGCCGTCAGCGCCAGCGGCATCCGCGGCACGGATGATCGTCCCCGCGTTTCCCGGGTCGCGCACTTCCTCGAGGATGGCAATGAGTTTGGGGCTGCCCGCGAAGAGGTCCCTGACCGAGGTCGGGAACTGCTTGCAGGCGGCAACGATCCCCTGCGGCGTGACCGTGTCGGCCATGCTGTCGAGCACCTCTGCGGTCACGAACTCGACATCGACTCCCGCTGCGGTGGCGCGCTGCGCAATATCGGGATACCGATCGAGCGCCGTCGGCGTGCCGTAGAGCTCGACGACCAGCTCCGGGCGAAAGCGCAGCGCCTCGGCCACAGCCTGCGGACCCTCAAGCAGAAAGAGCCCGGTGTGCGAGCGGGCATCCCGCTTGGCGAGCTTGGCGACCCCACGAACCCGCGGGGATCGCGGATTGTCGATCATGTCTTCAGCTTATTGCGCGCTGGAGTTATGGCGATTGCATCGCAATCGCGCGACGCCAGCGCCGACGAAGCTGTGTTTCGTCGGATATTTACGTCGGTGAGGTCTCGACAAGCTCGACCCGCTTAAACGGAGCTCGACCCGCTTAAACGGAGCTCGACCCGCTTAAGCGGAGCTCGACCCGCTTAAGCGGAGAGCGCCGCGGTCACAATCGCGAGCGCGTCCACCGGGGCGACGCCGAGCTCAGCGACCAGGTCGGCGTACTGCCGCGCTGCCGCCTCGATGGAACGGTGGATGCTGTCCCCGCTGGCGAGCACGACGGAGCCGTTGCGTCCGCGGGTCTCGATCACGCCGTCGGACTCGAGCTCCCGATACGCGCGGGCCACGGTGTTCACGGCCAGCCCCAGCTGGTCGGCCAGCGCGCGTACCGTCGGCAAGCGCGATCCGGCAACCAGTTCGCCCGACCGCACCTCGGCGATCACCCCGCGCCGCACCTGCTCGAAGGGGGGAGTCGACGACGACGGGTCGATGGAGAGCGTCATGGCGTGACTGTACCAATCCCGCACGACACCCGAAATCCGGCGTAAAGTCGTGAGCCATGCACACGATCAGCGACACCGAGGTCGCTCGTCGTCGTGACGCACTCGAGACCCGCACCGGCACCTGGGAGTTCCGCTCCCTCGCGCAGGCGTTCGACCTCCTCGCGGCGCGAAACGACGACCGGGCGTACGTAATCGGCGACACCATCACCTATACCTACACGCAGGTGCGCCTGGCCTCCATCGGCATCGCCGGAGCGCTCCAGCGCCTGGGCGTCACCCCCGGCGACCGGGTCGCGATGCTCGTCGACAACAGTCCCGACTACGCGTCCATCAAGATCGCCATCGCGCGCCTCGGCGCCATCGCCGTGCCGCTCAACTACTCGTACAAGCGCGACGAGATCCGCGCTCGTGTTGCACAAGCCCGCGCCAGCGTGCTGATCAGCATTGAACGCTCCGCCGCCACCGATTTCGTCGACGCCTTCGACGGCATGCTGCCCGGCTGGCGCGACGGAGCCAGAAGCGCCGACCTGCCCGACCTCCAGCACATCGTGCTCGTCGCCGACCTGATGAAGCAGGCCATGGGTCGTCCCGACCAGGACGGGATCGCCGAACTCACCGCGGCGATCCGGCCCGACGACGTGTGCGACATCGTCTTCACCTCCGGAACGACCGGGCACGCCCTCGGCGCCGAGCTCACCCACGACGCTGTGCTGCGCAGCGGTTACGGCTCCGCCTACCACCGGGCCTTCGACGACGGCTGGCGCATCAGCTTCGCTCTGCCGCTGTACCACGTGTTCGGCTACATCGAGGGGATGGTCGCGGCGATGTTCGTGGGCGGCGCGATCGCCCCGCTCCCCGTCTTCAACCCCAAGACCACGCTCGCCATCATCGAGAAGCACGGCATCAACGAGGTACTGTTCGTGCCCACCATGACCGTCGCCGTCGTCGACCAGGCCGTGAAGCAGCACTATGACCTGTCGAGCCTCCAGTCCGTGTTCTCCGCTGCGGCGCCCGCGCCCGTCTGGCTGTGGGAGCGCGTGCTGAGCGACCTCGCACCGACGATGGTGTTCACCGGGTACGGCCAGACCGAGGTCTCGGCGGCCACAGCGCTCACGCTTCCCGGCGACAGCATCCAGACCGTGTCCGCCGTCGTCGGAACGACGAAACTCGGCGGCGTGGCCGCCACCGACCCGAGCGGTCGTCTGGCCACCTATCGCACGATCGACCCGTTCACCGGGGAACCGCTGCCGGAGGGCGAGACCGGCGAGCTGTCGGTGCGAGGCGTGCAGGTCACTCACCGCTACTTCGACAACCCCGAGCGCACCGCCGCGAGCATCGACGCGGACGGCTGGCTGCGCACCGGCGACCTCGGGTTCGTCGACGCGGACGGCTATCTGCACCTCAGCGGCCGCAGCAGCGAACTGTTCAAGGTGGGCGGCGAACTCGTCTCGCCGGCCGAGGTCGAGCAGCTGCTCACCGGCATCGACGGAGTGAGCCAGGCTTACGTGGCCGGAGTGCCGGATGAGCGGTTCGGCGAAGTGGGCTGGGCCTGGGTCGTGCTCTCCGAGGGTGCGTCGCTCGATGAGCACGCGCTGGTCGCGCACACCCGCGAGCACCTGGCGCCGTTCAAGGTGCCGCGCGGCATCACCCTGCTCGCCGCCGAGGAGCTGCCGATGACGACGACCGGCAAGATCCAGAAGTTTCTACTGGTGCAGTCCCGTCAAGCGGCCGTCTGAGTCAGCTCTAGTCGTTCGCCCGGTGGATCAGCTTGGTCAGCACGATCGCGCTGCGAGTGTGGTCGACGTTGGGCGCGATGCGCACGCGCTCCAGCGCCAATTCGAGTGACGGGATGTCGCGCGAGCGCATGTGCACGATCGCGTCCGCGCTTCCGGTGACGGTTCCGGCATCCACCACCTCGGGTACGCCGGACAGGATGCGCTGGAGTTCGGCGGGTGAGACGGTTCCGCGGCAGAATAGTTCGACGTAGGCCTCGGTGCCGAGCCCTTCGACGGCCGGGTCGACCTGGATGGTGAAGCCACGGATGGTCTTGTCGGCGACCAACCGGTCCACGCGTCGCTTCACCGCCGAGGCCGACAGCCCGATCACCTCGCCGATGTCGCCGTAGCCCGCTCGGGCGTTCTGTCGCAGAAGGTCGATGATGCCGTAGTCGAGACTGTCCATCGCCCCACTGTACGGCGTTCCATTGTGCCGTGACGGCCAGAGATGGCGATTTAGTGCGCCCTTCGGCGTGAATGTTCGGATGTGTGCGTGTGAGACTGGGAACCGTGACTACGAACCGAACCGCCACCAAGCGCAGTGTGCTGATGTGCCGCCCCGAATTCTTCACCGTGAGCTACCGCATCAACCCGTGGATGCACCCGGAGGAGCCCACCGACACTTCGCTGGCGGTGCGGCAGTGGGAGACGCTGTACCAGACGTACCTAGACCTCGGTTTCGACGTGCAACTCATCGAGCCGATCGACGGCCTGCCCGACATGGTTTACGCGGCCAACGGCGGATTCGTCATCGACAACATCGCCTACGGCGCGGACTTCACCTACCCGGAGCGCCAGCCCGAGGGTCCCGCGTACATGGACTGGTTCCGTGAGGCCGGATTCGACGTGCGGGTGCCCGAGAACATCAACGAAGGTGAGGGCGATTTCCTGCTGGTCGGTGGGGTCATTCTCGCCGGGACCGGGTTCCGCAGCGCGTCGAACAGCCACGAGGAGCTCGCCACCATTTACGGCCGCGAGGTCGTCACCCTCGAACTCGTGAATCCGAGTTTCTACCACCTCGACACGGCCATCGCGATCCTGGATGACGAGAACATCGCCTACCTGCCCAGCGCGTTCAACGAGACGGGGCTCGCCATCCTGCGCGAGCGGTTCCCGGATGCGGTGATCGTCAACGAAGAGGACGCCTCGGTGCTCGGCCTCAACTCGTTCAGCGACGGCTACAACGTCGTCATCGCGAGCCGGGCGAAGGACTTCGAGCGCCAGCTGAAGGAGCGTGGCTACAACCCGATCGGCGTCGACCTGAGCGAACTGCTGCTCGGTGGAGGAGGGGTCAAGTGCTGCACCCTGGAGCTACGACGATGACCCCCGTCAAGCGGGTCGAGCCTGTCGAGACCTCACCGACGAGCGACTCCCACCTCGCCCACACCTATCACCCGCTGCCGGTCACGATCGCGACGGGTGAGGGGGCCTGGGTGACCGACGTCGACGGCAAACGCTACCTGGACTGCCTGGCCGCGTACTCCGCCGTCAACTTCGGGCACGGGCATCCGGGACTCATCGCCGCGGCCAAGGCCCAGCTCGACCGGGTGACGCTCACCAGCCGCGCGTTCAACAACGACCGGCTGGACGCGTTCGTCGACGCGCTGGCTGCGCTCGCGCACAAAGACATGGTCATCCCGATGAACACCGGCGCCGAGGCGGTCGAGTCCGGCATCAAGGTGGCGCGCGCGTGGGGCTACCGGGTGAAGGGCGTGGCCGATGGCATGGCCAACATCATCGTGGCGAACGGCAACTTCCACGGTCGCACCACGACGATTATCGGGTTCTCGGATGACCCGTCCGCGAAAGACGGCTTCGGCCCGTTCACGCCCGGCTTCCGTTCTGTTCCGTACGGGGATTCCGCGGCCATCGAGGCGGCGATCGACGGCAACACCGTCGCGGTGCTGCTCGAGCCGATCCAGGGCGAGGCCGGCGTCGTCATCCCGCCCGCCGGCTACCTGCCGTCGGTCAGGGAGATCACCTCGCGTCACAACGTCCTGTTCATCGCGGACGAGATCCAGTCTGGCCTCGGTCGCACCGGCGCGACCTTCCAGTGCGACAACGTCGGCGTCGTGCCCGACCTTTACCTGCTCGGCAAGGCGCTCGGCGGCGGAATCGTTCCGGTCTCCGCCGTGGTCGGTGACGCGGCCGTGATCGGCGTGCTGCGCCCCGGCGAGCACGGCTCGACGTTCGGCGGCAACCCGTTAGCTGCGGCGGTCGGTTCCGCGGTGATCGAGTTGCTGCGCACCGGCGAGTACCAGGAGCGCGCCCGAACGCTCGGGGCCCACCTTTCTTCGTTGCTGACCGGGATCGACGGTGTGGTCGCCGTGCGCACCGCCGGACTCTGGGCGGGTATCGACATCGACCCGGCACTCGCCACCGGGCGCGAGGTCTGCGAGCGCCTGATGGCCCGGGGCGTTCTCGCCAAGGACACCCACGGCTCGACGATCCGCCTGGCACCGCCCCTTGTCGTCACGGAGGACGAGCTCACCTGGGCGGTCGAGCAGCTCCGCGCGGTGCTCGCCGAACTGCAGCATTGAGTGGTGGCGGGAGTTGCGCGACGTTCCAGGGAGCCAGATGCCCGGGATTGGATCGCGCGGCGACGCGATCGTGCCCGACAGACTGGGAGCATGAGCACACACGTCGACGTCGTCAGGGTCTTCACCGATGAGCACGGACGGTACGGCAACGAGCTCGGCATCGTGCGGTCCTGGCCGGCCGGCGAGGAACAGTCCATCGGCGCCGAACTGGGCTTCAGCGAGACGGTGTTCATCGAGAGCGTGGTGGGCGGCCGCGCGACGATCCGCATCTTTACGCCGGCGAGCGAGTTGCGCTTCGCCGGGCACCCGAGCGTCGGCACCGCGTGGTGGCTGGCGCAGCAGGGGGAGCCGGTCGACACACTCGTCGAGCTGGCCGGCGAGGTCGCCGTCCGATACGACGGCGACCTGACGTGGATCTCGGGGCGGGCCGAGTGGGCGTCGCAGTTCGAGTGGTTCCCGCTGGAAACCCCGAGCGATGTGGATGCCCTGGACCCGGACTCATTCACCGACGGTCACAACTATGCATACTCGTGGATCGACGAGGCGACCGGCGCGCTCCGGTCGCGCATGTTCGCTCCCGTGCTCGGCATTCGGGAGGACGAGGCGACCGGCGCGGCCGCCGTCGCGATCACGTCGAAGCTCGACCGCGACCTGACGATTCACCAGGGGCTCGGTTCGCGCATCCTCACCCGCCGTCTGCCCGACAGTATCGTCGAGATCGCGGGCAGCACGGCCGAGGAGCAGTCACTTACTCTCTAGAGAGGGTCGAGCTTGTCGAGACCTCACCGACGGGTTGCTCGCTGGTGAGATCTCGACAAGCTCGATCCGCTTAAGCTGGCGACGTGAAAGACCTCTTGGCCGAGTACCGTTCGCGGTTCGTCGAGTCACCCGGCGTCGTCGCATACCTGGACGGCAATTCGCTCGGGCGGCCGCTCGCGGCATCCGTCGATCGGATCGCCGCGTTCGCGACCGAGCAGTGGGCGGGCCGGCTGATCCGCGGCTGGGACGAGGGCTGGCTCGACCTGCCCCTCGCCATCGGCGACGAGCTCGGGCGGGTCGTGCTCGGCGCGGCCCCCGGCCAGGTCACCATCGGCGACTCCACGACCGTGCTTCTCTACAAGCTGGTTCGCGCCGCCGCGGATCGTGACGAGGGTAGAACCGAGCTGGTGATCGACCGCGACGATTTCCCGACCGATCGCTACGTGCTCGAGGGGATCGCTAGGGAGCGAGGTCTCACCGTCCGCTGGATCGACGAGGGCGACGTGACGCCCGACCGTGTCGCGGCCGTCGTCGGCCCGAAGACGGCGGTCGTAGTGCTCTCGCACATCGCCTATCGCTCGGGATTTCTCGCCGACATCCCGGCGATCACTTCGGTGGTGCACGACGCCGGCGCGCTGATGCTCTGGGATCTCTGCCATTCGGCCGGGGTCGCGCCGATCGACCTCGACGCGGCCGGCGTGGACCTCGCCGTCGGCTGCACCTACAAGTACCTGAACGGAGGCCCCGGGTCGCCCGCCTTCGCCTATGTCAGGGCCGGACTCCACCTGCGCCAGCCGATCCAGGGCTGGCTGGGATCCCGCACCCCCTTCGCGATGGGGCAGGGCTACGAGCCGGCCGACGGCATCCGCGGAATGCTCAGCGGCACGCCGCCGATCATCGGCATGCTGGCGATGCGGGACATGGTCGCCCTCATCGACGAGGTGGGGCTGGATGCCGTGCGAGCCAAATCGATCGCCCTCACGACGTTCGCGATCGAGCTCGCCGATTCCCGCCTCCCGGCCGCCCGGCTCGCGACACCGCGTGACCCGGCCCACCGCGGCAGCCACGTGACACTCGACCACCCGGCGTTCGAGTCGATCATGCCGAAGCTCTGGGCGCGCGGGGTGATTCCCGACTTTCGTCGGCCCGACGGCATCCGTCTCGGGCTGTCCCCGCTGTCGACGAGCTTCGATGAGGTGGAGCTCGGCGTCGACGCGATCGCCGCCGAACTCGCCCTCGTAAGCTAGCGCCATGCCCTCGCTGCCGCGCATCCGCTCCCGGATGCGCGGGCGCGATATCCGCCAAGAGGATCGGGCGTCCACACCGCTCGAGCTGCTCTTCGACCTGACCTTCGTGGTCGCGGTCGCCCAGGTGGCGGGGCAGCTCGCTCACGCCATCTCGCACGGCATGACACTGGTGAGCATCCTGCCGTACGTGATGGTGTTCTTCGCCATCTGGTGGGCGTGGATCAACTTCACCTGGTTCGCAAGTGCGTTCGACACGGATGATGTGCCGTACCGCCTGCTCACGATGCTGCAAATGGGCGGTGTGCTCGTGCTCGCCGCGGGCGTGCATGGCGCGTTCACGTCCAGCAATTTCGTGACGATGACCGTCGGTTACGTCATCATGCGGGTCGCGATGGTCGCGCAGTGGGGACGTGTCATCGCGCAGGATCCGGCGAGCCGGCCGATGGCGATCCGATACGTGTTCGGGGTCGCCTCGATCCAGGTGCTGTGGGTGCTGCGCCTGCTGGTCCCTGGCGAATTCGGCATCGTGTCGTTCCTCGTTCTCGCGCTGCTGGAGGGGCTCGTGCCGGTCTTCGCCGAGCACAAGAACCTGTCCCCGTGGCACGCCGGTCACATCGCGGAGCGGTACGGGTTGTTCGTGATCATCCTGCTCGGGGAGTGTGTCTCGGCGACGACGATCGCGGTGCAAGGGATCGTCACCGCACACGGCGTCACGGCGAACCTCCTGCTCGTGGGTATCGCCGGGCTGGTGCTGCTGTTCGCCCTGTGGTGGCTCTACTTCATGGGCGACACGCGTGATCGCCTGCGCGACCGTCGCGAGCGGTCGTTCATCTGGGCGTACGGCCACTACTTCGTCTTCGCCTCGATCGCCGCGATCGGCGCGGGAATCGAGGTGGCGGTCGAGGAGCCCGCGGCGGTGCCGCGGATCGTGATCGCCTACGCGCTCGCCGTGCCGGTGGCGATCTTCGTAATCGCGTTGATCGCGGTGAACCGCTGGCTGGGGGTAACCGGCGCCAGCCGCCCCGTCCCGGCGATCGC
>JAODAT010000013.1 GCA_025463565.1 Microbacteriaceae bacterium | reverse complement strand
GGCCACCACTTCGGGCGCCCGGCAGCCTCGGAGATGTCCTGCATGAAGTGCCGGAAGGCTTGGTCCGCGGCCGCCCCCTCCACCGCGCCGTCGATCCGCCCGCCGCCGCGCTCCAGTTGCACCCAGTCATAAATCATGACGGCATCTTCGTTGATGCGGTCGCGGAGCATGGTCATCGGAGCATCGCCGGCAGTCTCCTGGTCCGTGTCGTCATGTTAGATACACTACGATTCGTCTCCTACCTCGATCAGTCCCCAATTCGGGGGACCTACTCGCCGGGGTATGCCAGGCCGATCTGCCGACGGATCTCATCCAGCCCCTCCATGATCTCGACAGACTCGACCGCTGGGAGGATGTCGTCATCACGCTCCCCCAGACGAATTCGGCGCTCGATCTCCCACGCCTGGAATTGCATCCCCCTGGAGGGGATCGAACCGTCGAAGCGCTCGAGAAACTCGCGGTTCGTGCCGTAGACGGTGAACCCTGATGGCTTGTACCAGTCGGGCTCGAACTCGATCCACCCCTTCGTTCCGATCACTGAAGCAGAGGTTGGACCCGCGGCATCCAGGGCACAGTGGAGAATCGCCTGCTCGCCGTTCGCATATCCAAGAATCGCCGACGTCTGTCGATCGACCCCGGTCGCCGTCATCGCGGCGTGTGCCTGGATAGACGCCGGCCGGCCGAGAAGGCTCCACGCGAATGAAACCGGGTAGATTCCTAGGTCCAGAAGCGCTCCTCCGCCGAGAGCTGGATTGTTCAAGCGATGGGTGGGATCGCTGGATAGTTTCTTGCTGTGGTCCGCAATGATCGCGCGCACCTCCCCGATCTTGCCTGACGCGACGATTTCCCGAGCTCGGCGCATGTGCGGAAGGAATCGCGTCCACATCGCCTCCAGCACCACCAGGCCCTTCGCCGAAGCCAGTTCGGTGACTGCACGCGCCTGACGCGCGTTGATCGTGAACGATTTCTCCACGAGCACGTGCTTGCCCGCGTTGAGGGCAAGTGCGGCGTGCTCGGCGTGAAAGGAATGCGGCGTTGAGACATAGATGATGTCCAGCGATTCATCCGCGACGAGCTCCTCATAACTCCCGTAGGCACTCGACAAAGCGAACTCTCCGGCGAAAGCCCGTGCTGTGGCATCGCTTCGCGATCCAACCGCTCCCACCTGGAAGCCGTTGGCGAGCAAATCGGCAGTCTGCCGGTGCGCAATGTTGCCACTGCCGAGGATTCCCCAGCGCAATTTCGGGCTCGGATGATCATTCATTGCTCAGGTCTTTCGTCCATGTGGGTTCCCGACATTAGAGGTTGACAGCGGCACTGTTAGCGCTATCATTCTAAACAATCAGTCACTGTTAGCGCTATCAGTGTCCGATATTCTCATATTTGTCCCATCCAAGAAGGAGCTCTCAATGGAGAGAAAGTACAAAATGGTGGCCGTTGTCGTCGCCTTCGGGCTCGCGGCCGGCCTGGCCGGATGCTCCGCAACGGCATCGACCCCTAAGGCGTCGACGGCTGCGAGCGACAAGGGCAAGACCATCACGGTCTGGAGCCTCAACGAACAGCCGAACCGGCTCGCAATCGCCCAGGCGGCGGCGGCGAAATTCACTGCGAAAACCGGAATCAAAGTGAAGCTCGTGGGTGTGAACGAGGATCAATTCCCCCAGCTGCTCACAACCGCAGCGGCCGCGGGTACCCTGCCAGATGTCGTCGGTGCGCTTCCGCTGGCCGACGTACGCACGATGTCCGCCAACCAACTCGACAACACGAAAGCCGAAGCGCAGATCATCTCCGATCTTGGCGCCAAGACCTTCTCAGCGTCGGCTCTCACCTACACACGTTCGGGCAGCACGCAGCTCTCGGTGCCCAGCGACGGATATCCCATTTCTTTGATGTACCGCAAGGACCTGTTCGCAAAGGCAGGCTTATCTGCGCCGAAGACCTATGCCGACGTTCTGGCGGATGCGAAGAAGCTCAACTCGTCGACGATGGCAGGGTTCGTCGGTGGTGATAGTGCGAGCACCGACTTCACGGAGTCCACATTCGAGTGGCTCGCCCTGGCAAATGGCTGCCAGCTGGTGAACTCGAAGGGCACAGTCACTCTCGACAGCAAGTCATGCCAGGACGCCTTCTCGTTCTACGGCAATCTGATCAAGAATTACTCGATTCCCGGTGCCAACGACTCGACCGCCTCCAAGACGGCTTACATGGGCGGCAAGGCGGCAATGACCATCTGGTCATCGTTCTTGCTCCCCCAGATGGCCGGACTCGACAACGCGATTATGCCGACCTGCGCCCAGTGCGCGACCGACCCCGGCTTCATCGCCAAGAACACCGGATTCGTGACCTCGCTGCGCGGACCCGATTCTTCGACATCTGCCCAAGCCGGCGATGTGACGTCGTGGGTGGTTTCGTCGACCGCCCAGGCGTCAGCGGCGAAGACCTTCGTTGAGTACATGATGAGCACTGGATATCTGACCTGGCTGAGCCAAGCTCCTGAGGGCATGTTCCCGACGCGAAACGGCACAGCGGCTGATCCGACCCTGTACTCGAGCGGATGGAAGAAGCTCCCTTCGGGAACGGACCGGCCGACTGCGCTCGGCTCGTTGTACTCCAGTGCGGATCTCCTGAACCTACAGAACAGCGTGAACTCCTTCTCTCGGTGGGGATTCTCGCAGGGGCAGGGCAGCCTGGTCGGGTCGATCCTTACGTCCCTGCCGATTCCGCAGGCGATCGCTTCGCTGAAGAACGGCAACATCTCAGCCAAGGGCGCCGCCTCACAGGCCCAGGCTGCGGTGGTGGCCGTGCAGAACTCACTGAAGTGAACCAGCTCGTCAACGTGGGTGGTGCCGACCAGTCGTCGGCACCACCCGCACCACCCACGGGCTCGACCGGGGCGGCACGCGCCCGTCGCGGCGCACTCCGCCGTAGCGAGGCGCGCGCGGGATTCGGACTGATCGCACCAACGGTCGTGATCGTGCTTGTGGTCGTCGTTCTGCCGATCATCTGGAGCATCTCTCTTTCGTTCCAGCACGTGAGGTTGCTGAACCTGCGCACCGCGGGCATCTTCGGCGAGTACTCGTTCGATAATTTTGTGGGGGTCTTCACCGCTCCCGGCTTCGTTGGCACGCTGGCGGCGACGCTTGCGTACTCGGTGCTCGGAACCGGGTTCTCGATACTGTTCGGATTGATCGCGGCACTCGCGCTGCGAAAGCGCTTCCGGGGACGGGGCATCGTCCGCTCGCTGATGCTGCTTCCGTATGTCGCGCCGGTCGTGGCGGTGACCTTCGTGTGGTCCACGCTTCTGAACCCGCAATACGGCTTCGTGAATTACTGGGGTAAGCATCTGTTCGGGTGGAAGAACCCGGTGGCATTTCTCAGCCAGCAGACCAGCGAGATCTCCATCTTCGGCATCCACATTGCCGTACCGATCGCGCTGCTCACGGTGATCGCCTTCGAGGCCTGGAGGCAGTTCCCCTTCGCGTTCCTCTTCATCACCGCTCGCCTCCAGGCCGCCCCGGCCTCGCTGGAAGAGGCGGCACGGGTCGACGGCGCGACCATCTCGCAGCGCTTTCGCTACATCGTGTGGCCGCAGCTTCTTCCGACGATCGCGGTTCTGGCCGTCCTTCGCTTCATCTGGACGTTCACTAAATTCGACGACATCTATCTCCTCACCGGCGGGGCCGCCGGAACCCAGGTGATCAGCGTACGAATTTACGACTTCCTGATCGGCAACGGTGACATCGGACTTGCGTCAGCCCAGGCCGTAGTGCTTGCCATCGTTCTCGCGGCACTTGTCGGCATCTATATGCGGTTCTTTGCACGACGAGAGGAGACCTCATGATGACCACAGTGACTGCAAACCGAAGACGGAGCGGCCGCTGGACCCGCGAAATGAACGAGATACGGTTCTTCACGGCCGCTCGATGGGTGGTTGTCGGCGTATTGGTGATCTCGACCGCCTTCCCGTTCTACTACATGGGATTCCTGTCCGTACAGGGCGCCGGGGCGGTGCTCAACGATCCCGGTGCACTCTGGGTTACCTGGTCCCAACTCAACCTTGACGCATACAAGTCGGTGGTTCTCCCTGTGACTTCCGGCGGGGAAGGTTTTCTTTCCTTTATCGGAAACAGCCTGCTTCTCGCGCTCGGCACCGTGGTGTTGACCCTTCTCGTCTCCATCCCGGGGTCATACGCTGTCAGCCGGCTGCGCTTCTTTGGGCGACGACAGGTCAGCGTGCTGTTTCTCGCCGTGTATCTGTTCCCGAGCATCCTGCTGGCCGTTCCCCTTTTCGTGTTCTTCACGAAAGTTGGGCTTAACGGCTCGCTGGTTGCCGTTCTCATCGTCTATATATCGCAGAGCGTCGCGGTTTCCATCTACATGCTGCGCAACTACTTCGACACCATCCCGGTAAGCCTGGAAGAAGCAGCCGCGCTGGACGGGTGTGGACGATTGCAAACGCTGTGGCGGATCAGCCTCCCGCTCGCGCGACCCGCGATACTCGCGAACGGTCTGTTCGTTTTCATGTTCGCGTGGAATGAGTTCCTGTTCGCACTGCTGTTCCTCGTGCAGGACCGAAGCAGGTGGACCGTGTCGCTCGGCCTGAGCGAACTCACCGGCAACAGCGTTGACGTCCCCACGACTGTGCTGATGGCAGCCGCAGTGATCACGACCATCCCCATCATCATCCTGTTCTTCGCCAGCGAGCGACTACTCGCGGACGGCCTGACCACGGGTGCAGAAAAAGGCTGAAATCGGCCGTCGGCCGTTTCACGAACCACAATTGAAAGGATCCACATGCGGATCGACAGCATTACCCCCATCTTCATCGACCGATATCTGTTCGTTGAGATCGCGACGGACACGGGACTCGTTGGGCTCGGCGAGTCGGGCGCGTGGGGGTTCCAGGAAGCTACTGCCGCGACGATCGAGCGTTTCTCCGAGTACCTCATTGGACAGGATCCGCTAAAGATCGAGCACCACTGGCAGTATCTGTATCGATGGACCCACTTCCGCGGGTCTGTGGTCATGGGGGCGCTCAGTGCGATCGATATCGCCCTCTGGGACATCGCGGGCAAGCACTTCGACGCGCCTGTCCATGCACTGCTCGGAGGCAAGGTTCGTGAGAAGGCTCGGGTGTATTCGCATGTATTCGGCGAAACCACCGACCAACTCGTTGATGGGATCATCGACGCGCGGGCGCAGGGATTCACGGCGGTTGGACACCTGACCCCGTTCCTCGATTCACCGCGTGAAGAGCCCTACTTCGAGACCCACATCCAGAAGATCAGGGGTGCGACCGAAGCCGTTGAGCGCTATCGCGAGGCCGCCGGCGAGGCCGTGGACCTGTGCATCGAAATTCATCGGCGACTCGCGCCTTACGAGGCCGTGCAACTCGGGCTGGCAATCGAAGAGTTCACTCCGCTTTTCATCGAAGATCCGGTGCTGCCCGACAACGTCGACGAAATGGCGTATGTCGCCTCGAAGATCAACATTCCCATCGCGACCGGCGAACGATTCACCTCGCTGTGGGACTTTCAAATGCTTCTCGCGCGCGGAGCGGCGCAAATGGTCCGCCCGGATGTCTGCCTGGTTGGTGGGATAACCGGCGCCCGGAAGGTCGCTGCGCTCGCAGAGGCGTCCCACGTCGGAGTGGTTCCGCATAACCCGCTAAGTCCGGTATCAACCGCCGCGTGCCTTCAAATAGCGGCAACGGCACCGAACTTCGTGCTCCAGGAGTTCCCCAACGCACAGTGGGGAGACGGCGACGTGATGCGGCCGGAGCCCGACCGGTTGGTTAAGGGTGCCGCCCTTCATGACGGGACCGGCTTCGTTTCCATCAGCGACGCACCGGGAATCGGCGTCGAGTTGCAGGCTGGCGCCAAGACCTCTTTCCCGTACAAGAAACGCGAGATTCTCACGCGTCTTCACGTTGACGGGTCGGTGGTCGACCAGTAACGTCGGGGCCCGCGTCGAGACGGCGATCGCACGACGGCGCGGCCCACAGTTCGAGTCGAAATAAGGTAGTTGAATAGATCCAGAACCGGGGGCAGACAGTGGTAACGATGTCCGATGTGGCTCGTCTGGCCAATGTTTCGATGCAGACCGTTTCGCGCGTCATCAACAACAAGGACCAGGTCAGCGACGAAACTCGCGCTGTGGTCGTCAAGGCGATTCGTGAACTGGGGTATCGACCCAACGCGTCTGCACAGGCGCTGGCCAGTCGCAAGAGCAAAGTCATCGGGCTGATCAGCACCGGCGTGGCAGCGCACAGTGTGTCGAAGCGGCTCCTCGCGTTCAACGAGGCTGCCAGGACGTCGGGCTATGAGGTCACAATCGTCAGCATCGAAGACGGCCATCGTGATGAGCTGGCCTCGGCGTTCGAGGTACTTGGTCACCAGAATGTCGCGGGCGTCATCCTGATCGCCGCCGACCGCGACATCCTTGAGGCCCTGCTCAGTATCGAACTGGATGTACCGCTCGTTGCGGCCGAGAGCAGCGGGTGGCCGGGCCTCACTACTGTGTCTGTTGATCAATACCTCGGCGCCCGCATGGCCACGCGCCATCTCATCGAGCTCGGGCATCGCGAAATCCGCCATCTGACCGGGCCGGCTCACTCGCTGGATGCGCAGCAGCGGATGCGCGGCTGGCAGGCCGAGATGGACGAGGCCGGCCTGAAAACGTCCGCGCCGGTCGCAGGCGACTGGAGGCCAGACAGCGGCTATCTCGCTGGCCTGCAATTGGCCGAGCATCGGGATTTCACCGCGGTTTTTGCTGCCAACGATCAAATGGCCATTGGACTGTTGCATGCGTTCTCAGAGAAAGGCATTCGAGTGCCGCAGGACGTGAGCATTGTCGGCTTCGACGACATCCCTGAGTCGGCCCATCTGCTTCCGCCGCTGACCACCGTCCGCCAGGATTTCGATGAACTCGGACGTCACATCATGGCCAAACTGATCGCAGCGATCGAAGGCAACGAGGTGGCCCAGCCGGCTCTTACCGAACCGACGCTCGTCGTTCGACAGTCATCACGATTCCTGAGCCCCTCCCTCTCGAACAGGAGCGCGGGATGACCGTGAGGGGTGTCACCGCTTAGTTTGCGATGGGAATCTTCGCCCCCTGTTGCCGTGATTCGGCAAAAACGGCCGGACGGGTCTTCGCCGCGATCAGCAGAGCAATGTAGATCAGATCGAAGACGCTGCACAGCAACCCGATCCCCAAAATGAACGGCAGGTTCGCCAGGGCTCCGATGAGGATGGTCGGAGCGAGCGTGCCGATCCACTTCGCGATGGCAATCACCAATGACTGGCCGCGCGTCCCGCGGCGGGCGATGAACAAGGCAATGAACAGTCCCGACATCAGCAGGTTCTGCAGGAATGCCGAGTAGCGCACCGCGTCGGTCCAGCCGAACTGCGCGATGAAGAGCCACTGGACGGCGTACGAAGCGCCGATGACCACGATGCCCCATCCGACGAATAACGGCCGGGTGACGAACTTCGGCAACTCGGCGCGGCCGAACCGGAAGAAGGTGACGACGATCACGACGTCGGCCGCAGCCCACACGATATTGATGATCGACTGCGCCGAAATGGGTCCCAGAAGGCCGTGGATTCCGTAGATCGTCTCCCACGCGATATTGAGTCCGAGCGCGGCGATCGGCATTGCGTAGGTCTTCTGTCTGAAGCCGATTCGTATGGCTTCGATATAGACGATCGTCCAGGCAAGTCCGCTGGCGACGGTGAGGAGGATTTCCATGGGTCGTTCCGTTCTTTATTGGAGTGATTGGCAGAGATACTTGCGGCGCAGTGTCACGCCTCCACCCGGTATCGGCGAATGAGGTCGGCGACGTCTCTGCGCAGGTGGTGGGATTCCGAGGACGTGGCACGGGCCAGCTGCTCGAGCAAGAGGCCCTGGATCGCCGCCCCGACCGTGCTGGCCCGACCCCGATCGCCCTCGTACGGAGCCAGCAGGTCGGCAAGCCTGCTGTTGTAGATCGCGACGACCGGGCGCAGCTCCTCGTTGTGACCCGCCGCGACGATCAGTTCGAAGACGGCAGCCGTTTCGATCCGTCGTTCTGTCACGAGTCGCACGGCGAATTCGGCGCAGATCTCAGGTATGTCGTCGATCCGCCCCGCGGCGGCGAGAACCAGGTCAGCCAATTCCAGACCGATGCCAGACCCCGCGTATTCGAGGGTCTCCCGTCGCAATTCGCCGATCGAGGGGAAGTGATAGGTGACGGATGCGACCGAGACATGCGCCTGGGCAGCGACCGCGCGATGCGTGAGCGAGCCGGAACCGCCGCTGGCGACGACCTGCATCGCGGCGTCCAGCAGGAGCCGTCGGCGGACTGCACCGCGGGCCAGCCGTCCATCGTCATCGCTCATCGTCCCGCCTTTCGTCCTATCAGTACAATTGTACGGATAGTTTGACAGCGAAACAAGAGGAATCTGCCGTGCCTCGCTCGGTCCGAAGGCCCTACAGCCCGAGGCGTTCCAGTGCGGCATCCATCTCGGCCGCCAGGTGCGTGTACCCGGCGTCGTTCGGATGCAGGCGGTCGGGTGCCATCCACTCCGGGTGGTGCTCGATCCAGTGCGAGGCGCCGGGGATGTAGTCGGCCCGGATGTCGGCGGCAGCCCGCTGCACCCATCCGCTGATCACCGCCACGGACTCGGGCAGGACATCCGTGTACCAGAACGGCTCGACGGCGATGAACCGCGCGTATGGGAGCGCCGCCCTCAGACGTCTGAAGTCGAAGCCGATCTGACCGTGGATGTTTGAGGCCGCGACATCGTAGGAGAAGTTGTCGTTGAGCCCCATGGTGATGAAGACGATGTCGGGCCGCTCGGCGATGACCTCCGCCGGCACGTCGAGACTCCCACGGTTGCGGATGAAACCCAGTCCGTTCACGCTCGGATTGAACTCGCTCCAGCCACGCTGGGCGCAGATGATGCTCGACCAGCGCTTCGACGGCGCGGATGCCCCGATCCCGAGGGTGTACGAGTCACCGTAGAACGCGACCCGGGTGCGCTCCTGGTTCACGTGTGACCTGGCGCGCCTACGCCCGCACGAGGTTCGCCGCGACGAGCTCCGCGATCTGCACGGCGTTGAGGGCCGCGCCCTTGCGCAGGTTGTCGTTGCTGATGAAGAGCGCGAGTCCGCGACCGTTCGGTACCCCTTCGTCCTGCCGGATGCGACCGACGTACGACGGATCCTTACCGGCTGCCTCGAGCGGGGTCGGCACCTCGGTGAGCACGACGCCCGGCGCGTGCGCGAGCAGTTCCTTCGCCCGCGCTACCGAGAGCGGGTTCGCGAATTCCGCATTGATCGACAGCGAGTGCCCGGTGAAAACCGGGACCCGAACGCAGGTGCCGCTGACCAGCAGCTCGGGCAGCTCGAGGATCTTGCGACTCTCGTTGCGGAGCTTCTGCTCCTCGTCCGTCTCGAACAGGCCGTCGTCCACGAAATTTCCCGCCTGCGGGATCACGTCGAACGCGATCGTCTTCGGAAACTTACTGTGCTCGGGGAACGTGACAGACGACCCGTCGTGCACCAGCTCGATGGTGTCCTGGGCGACCGCAGCTCGGGCCTGCTGGAGCAGCTCCTCGCCGCCGGCGAGACCCGCGCCCGATACCGCCTGGTAGGTGCTCACGATCAGGCGCTGGAGGCCCGACTCGCCATCCAGGACCTTCAATACCGGCATCGCCGCCATTGTGGTGCAGTTCGGGTTCGCGATGATTCCCTTGCGAGCCTCGGCGATCGCGTGCGGGTTCACCTCGCTGACGACGAGCGGCACGTCGGGGTCCATACGGAAGCCCGATGAGTTGTCGATCACGAGCACGCCGGCGGCGGCGAAGCGCGGGGCCTGCTCTTTCGCGGTGCTGGCGCCGGCGGAGAAGATGGCGATGTCGAGGCCCGACGGGTCGGCGGTGGCGGCGTCCTCCACCACCACATCCGCGCCCTTCCAGGGCAGTGTGGTGCCGGCCGAACGAGCGGAGGCGAAGTAGCGGATCTCCGCGACCGGGAAGTCGCGCTCCTCCAGCAGGCGGCGCACGACCGCGCCCACCTGCCCGGTCGCTCCAACGACACCTATCTTCACAGCACTCATCGTCCCGTCCCTCCGTGAACCTGGGCCAATTCTTCCGCATCCAGCCCGAAGGCCGAGTGCACGACCCTGACGGCTTCGTTGATGGTGTCGGCGCGCGTGACCACGCTGATGCGGATCTCGCTGGTGGAGATCATCTCGATGTTGATTCCGGCCTCGAACAGCGCTGTGAACAGTTTCGCCGAGACGCCGGCGTTGGTTCGCATGCCTGCCCCGACGAGGGCGAGCTTGCCGATCTGGTCGTCGTACTGCAGCGAGTCGAAGCCGATGTCACCCTTAGCGTCCTCGAGCGCCTTCAGCACCTTCGCGCCGTCGGACTTCGGCAGCGTGAAGGAGATGTCGGTGCGACCGGTCGCTGCGGTGGACACGTTCTGCACGATCATGTCGATGTTGGCATCGGTCGAGGCGACGATGGTGAAGATCTGAGCGGCCATGCCCGGCACGTCGGGCACGCCGACGACGGTGACCTTCGCCTCGCTGAGATCGGAGGCCACGCCAGCGATGATCGGCTCTTCCATGGTGTCTCCGTCTTTCGGATTGATGACGAGGGTGCCCTCGTTGTTGTTGAACGAGGAGCGCACGTGAAGGGTAACCCCGTGCCGGCGCGCATATTCCACGGCGCGGATGTACAGGACTTTGGCTCCCGCGGCGGCGAGTTCCAGCATTTCCTCGCTGGTGATCCGCTCGATCTTGTGCGCGGCCGGAACGACCCGAGGGTCGGCGGTGAAGACGCCGTCGACATCCGTATAGATCTCGCACACCTCAGCATCGAGGGCGGCGGCGAGGGCGACGGCGGTCGTGTCCGACCCTCCGCGACCGAGAGTCGTGATGTCACCGGTGAGACGGCTGAAGCCCTGGAAACCGGCGACGATGGCCACAGCCCCGGCGTCGAGCGCCTCGCGCACCCGCTTGGGGGAGACATCCACGATGCGCGCGGAGCCGTGCTTGGAGTCGGTGATGAGGCCGGCCTGGCTGCCGGTGTACGAACGGGCGTCCTGCCCGAGGCTCTTGATGGCCATAGCCAGCAGCGCCATCGAGATGCGCTCGCCGGCGGTGAGCAGCATGTCGAGTTCGCGCCCGGACGCGAACGGGGTCACCTGATTCGCGAGATCGACCAGCTCGTCGGTGGTGTCACCCATCGCGGACACCACGACGACGACATCATTGCCGGCCTTGCGGGTCTCGACGATGCGTTTCGCGACACGCTTGATGCTCTCGGCGTCGGCGACGGACGAGCCACCGTACTTCTGCACGATCAAGCCCACTGTGGTACTCCTGCTGCGATAGAAACGAGAAGCCGTTTCTTTAAATAAACACAGACGGCCCAAACAGCGATTCTACCGGTCAGTTCTCCACAAGTCGGCGGCCCTCGAAGGCACGACCGAGGGTGACCTCGTCGGCGTACTCCAGGTCGCCACCGACGGGCAGGCCGGAGGCCAGCCGGGTTACCCGCAGGTCAAGGTGCATGAGCATGCGCGACAGGTAGGTGGCCGTCGCCTCGCCCTCGAGGTTCGGGTCGGTGGCGATGATCACTTCGGTGACCGTGCCGTCGGCCAGCCGCTGCATGAGCTGGCGGATGCGGAGGTCGTCGGGCCCGATGCCGTCGATCGGGCTGATGGCTCCGCCGAGCACGTGGTAGAGACCCTTGAACTCGCGGGTGCGCTCGATGGCCACCACATCTTTCGCCTCCTCGACCACGCAGATGGTCGCCGGCGAGCGCCGCGGATCACGGCAGATGTTGCAGGTCTCCTGCTCGGTGACGTTGCCGCAGATCTCGCAGAAGTGAACCTTTTCACGCAGCGTCATGAGGATGCCCGCCAGGTTGCTGACATCGAAACTCTCGGTCTGCAGAATGTGGAACGCAATTCGCTGGGCGGACTTCGGGCCGATGCCGGGCAGTCGGCCCAGTTCGTCGATAAGTTCCTGCACGATGCCGTCGTACATGCCTAATGCTCCTTCGGGGAGACGGCCTGGTCCCTCGGGGAGACTCGCGGTGCGACGACCTGCTCCTCGATGAAATTGGCACCG
Source organism: Microbacteriaceae bacterium (assembly GCA_025463565.1). Classification (GTDB taxonomy): domain Bacteria; phylum Actinomycetota; class Actinomycetes; order Actinomycetales; family Microbacteriaceae; genus Lacisediminihabitans. Next base: position 13,221 of record JAODAT010000013.1, on the reverse strand, counting down.
AGAATCTCGCGCACGACGGCCTCGCCGTAGCGCTGCTTCGCCTCCGGGTCGATTGCAGCGGACCGTGAGCTCTTCTCGGCCCCTGAGCTTGTCGAAGGGCGCTCGATCGGTGCGGGCGCTTCGACAGCGGCTTCGTGAACCGGGGGCTCGGGTTCGTCTGCGGGCGGCTCGTCCGCGGGCGGCTCGTCCGCGGGCGGTTCGTCGGGAGTCGGTTCGGGCTCATACACGGGCGCTGTGGTCGCCCAACCATCATCGGCGGGCGGCACGTCTTCCACGACTGCCGGCCGTTCTTGGACCGCGGGCCGCGACACCTCGGCACGGGCCAGCAGCGCCGGCCGGAACCCGAGCACGTCGAACACGGCCTGCTTGAGGTGGTCACCCACCCCCTCGCCCAGTGCGGACTGCTGCTTGAGCGCGTCGACGTCGAGTTGGCTGGCGAACGACAGCACGAGCACATTGCCCTCACGCAGTTCCAGGGGCTTTGCCGTGAACACGACCATCCAGGCAGAACGTTTCGCCTTCTCGACCACCTCGAGGATCTCGGGCCAGGCGTCTTTCACCTGCTGCAGGGTGACGGTCTCTGCTGTCGCGGACGCGGGCACGGCGACGGGCCGGGTCTCCTCGACCGGGCCGGATGATTTCGTCGGTGAGGTCTCGACGGGCTCGACCCGCTTAACGGTCTCTACGGAAACCTCCGAAACGCCGATCCGGCGCTCAAGACGCTCGACCCGCGCGAGCGCGCCGCGTTCCGTGTCGTCGCTCGCCGGAACGAGCACGCGGGCGATCATCAGTTCGAGGTGCAGGCGCGGCGACGTCGCGCCGGTCATCTCGGTGAGCCCGGCGTTGACGACATCCGCCGCGCGGGAAAGCTCGGCGGTGCCGAACCGGGATGCCTGCGCGGCCATGCGGTCGAGTTCGTCCTGCTGGATTCCGCGCAGGACAGCACCGGCGCCATCCGAGGTCGCCCCCACGATGATGAGGTCGCGCAGGCGCTCGAGCAGGTCTTCGACGAAACGGCGCGGGTCTTGGCCGGTCTGGATGACCTTGTCGACCGACGTAAAGGCGGCAGCGGCGTCGCGGTCGGCGAGCGCGTCGATCACCTCGCTGAGTAGGGTGCCGTGGGTGTAGCCGAGCAGGGCGACGGCACGCTCGTACCTCACAATGGCCGCCTGCCCTGAGCCTGTCGAAGGGTCCGAACCGGCGATGAGCTGGTCGAGGATGGACAGGGTGTCGCGCACCGATCCCCCGCCGGCTCGCACGACGAGCGCGAGCACGCCGCCCTCCACCTCGATGCCTTCGAGCACGCAGATGGACTGGATGTATTCCAGCATCTGCGCGGGCGGCACGAGCCGGAACGGGTAGTGGTGGGTGCGGGACCGGATGGTGCCGATCACCTTTTCGGGCTCGGTCGTCGCGAAGATGAACTTCACATGCTCCGGCGGCTCTTCCACGATCTTGAGCAGGGCATTGAAGCCCTGCGGCGTGACCATGTGAGCCTCGTCGAGAATGAAGATCTTGTACCGGTCGCGGGCGGGGGCGAAGACGGCGCGGTCGCGGATGTCGCGGGCGTCATCGACTCCATTGTGGCTGGCCGCGTCGATCTCCACGACATCCATCGAGCCGCCACCATCGCGGGAGAGCTCAACGCAGCTTGGGCACACGCCGCACGGGGTGTCGGTCGGGCCCTCAACGCAGTTGAGGCAGCGAGCGAGGATGCGGGCAGAGGTGGTCTTGCCGCACCCGCGAGGTCCGCTGAACAGGTAGGCGTGGTTCACCCGGTCTGTTCGGAGGGCCGTTCGGAGCGGATCCGTCACCTGCGACTGCCCAATCAGCTCGGCGAAGGTCTCGGGCCGATAGCGGCGATACAGGGCGGTTACCACTCGCCAAGACTACCGGCAGCATCCGACAGCACTGCGGGAGTATGGTCACCTCGTGCGAGCAATCCAGATCTCCCGTTATGAAGGACCGGACGCGATCGAACTGGTCGAAACCGACCGGCCGGTGGCAGGCAACAGGCAGGTACTCATCGAGGTGCACGCGGCGGGCGTCGCGTTCCCGGAGCTGCTGCAGACCCGCGGTCTCTACCAGATGAAACCGCCCCTCCCTTACGTTCCCGGCGCCGAGGTGGCGGGAGTCGTCATGGAAGCGCCGGAGGGCTCCGAGTTCAGCGTCGGCGACCGGGTTGCCGCGCTCTGCGTCGTCGGGGGCTTCGCCGAGGTGGTGGCTGCCGAGGCGAGCATGACCTTCCCGCTGCCCGATTCGGTCACGTTCGAGCAGGGCGCGTCATTCCTGTTCAACTACCTCACCGTGGAGTTCGCGCTGGTCTCCCGCGGCCGGCTCGCCGAGGGCGAAACGGTGCTGGTGCACGGGGCCGCCGGCGGAATCGGTACCGCCGCCATCCAGGTCGCGAAGGCCTTCGGCGCGGGCACCGTCATCGCCGTCGTCTCGACGGAGGAGAAGGGCTCGGTCGCGCTCGCGGCCGGCGCTGACCACTTCGTGCTCGTCGACGGCTTCAAGGATATCGTCAAAGAGATCACGGGCGGCCGGGGAGTCGACATCGTGGTCGACCCGGTCGGCGGCGATCGCTTCACCGACTCACTCCGCTCGCTCGCGGCGGACGGACGAGCGCTGGTGATCGGTTTCACCGCCGGCGACATCCCCACGGTGCAGGTGAACCGCCTGCTGCTCAACAACATCGATGTGGTGGGAGTCGGCTGGGGAGCGTACGCGCTGTCCCGCCCCGGCTTCCCTGCGACGCAGTGGAACCGGCTTCAGCCCCTTCTAGCCTCCGGCGTACTCGCCCCTCCGATCGGGGCATCCTTCCCTCTGGACGATGCCGCGAAGGCCCTGCACGCGCTCGAGTCGCGTTCGGCTACCGGCAAGATAGTTCTCACCGTATAGAAGGGCAACGCGGGTGCGAGGAGTGGTTACAACCCTCGCACCCGCGTTCAACGCGACGTACTACCCGCTAGTAGGCCGCGCACGGCGCGACGTTACCGCCGACCGGGCAATTAACGCCGACCGAGGATCTGGCCAGGTCGACGTTGATACCATTTCCGGCTCCGAGCGCGTTCGGCACCTGAACGCCGACGGCGCCGACGTCGTACTGCCCGGCCTGAACCGATGTAAAGGTCGACGGGATGGTGCCCGACGGACCCTGTGGCGCGTTCTGCTCGTTCACCACGAGACCCAGCACTCCGCCGCTGCCGAGCAGGGCGGTGAGGATCGGGGCGACGTTGGCGACCAGCGGGTTGACCAGACCGGTGGTGAGTCCGCTGATCAGCCCGGTGGTGACCGGCGCGAGACCGGTGAGCAGGGCATTGCCGATCGTCGCACCGAAGGTGCTGGTCAGGGTGGTCAGCACTCCGGAGAGGAGGCCCGAGACCCCGGTCGTGCAGGCCGGCGTCGATGTCAGTTGCACTGCTCCGGACACCAGGTCACCGAGCGGCGCATTCGTCGCACCCACGCAGAGTTGTCCGAGGCCCAGCACGCCCGTGTCGACCGTGATGTTGACGGTGAGCTTGATCGCGTCGAGCAGGGCATTGACGTCGGCCGTGACCGTGGTGATCAGGGAATTCACCGCCTGGGTCACCGCATTCGTCAGCGTCGTCGCGGCTGCGGCGTCGACCAGCAACTGGGTGTTCGCGTTGCGCCCGTTGACTCCGCCGAGAAGTTTCGCGATGTCGACGGTGACGTCCCCCGTGCCGAGGTTGATGCTGACGATGTTGTTGGTGTCGTGAATCGGCCCGGTCAGGTCGACCAGCAGGGTCGTCGTATCGACGGTCGCCCCGATCGTGACGTTGCCGTTCACCCCGAGCGCGGAGTGAAGCAACCCGAGCACCGAGTCCAGCGCACCGGTCACCGAACCGAGCACACTGCCGGTCGGGCCCACGAGACCGTTGACAGTCCCCTGCAGTCCGTTCACCGTCGTTGTCGCGGTGGTGACCGTCGCCGCCACGAGCGGCGAGTTGATGTCCGCGTTCAGCGAGGCGATGTTGTACGACCGCACCAGGTTGCCGACCAGTGTCTTCGCGAAGGCCGCGTTGCAGGCATCCAGCGTCGCGGAACTCGACACCGCACCGAACCCGACGTCGGCGTTGGCCAGGTGACCGACGCCGTTTCCGAGCGGACCGAGCACGCTGGTGAGGAGAGTCGTAAGGTCGAGCGACGCTGCACCCGGCAGTGACGCCGGCGGCGTGACGCCCGTAAGCGCGATCGCACCCGAGTTGTTAACTGCTCCGGCAGCACCCGCGCTCGTTCCATTGTCGTGGGCCTGGCCGTACTGGTTATAGACCCCGACGGTGGTCGACAGCGGAAGCTGTAACAGGTTGCCCAGGTCGGCGTCCAGCGCGCCGAGAGCGGTCACGTCGAGCGGGTTCGCGTAGGTGAAGTCGTCGAGCTTGGTCGACCCCGCCGGCGAGAAGTTCGCGGGAGTCGGTGTCGCTCCCCCGGTGGCCGGGTTGGTGACGTCTTCACCCTTCACGTCGGCGATGCTCGCCGGCGGAACGGGAAGCACGTTCGCCTGCAAGAACGTGCCGGAGCCCTGGGTCTTGAACGAGTTCGGCGCGCTGCAGTTGAGCACACCGAGCGAGGCGTTATCCCACTGGTTGTTCGTCCACGACGCGTTGGTGAGGGCGACACCCGGGAGGGCGGTCGCGACTATCGCAGCAACACTGAAGCCGGCGATGATGCCTGCCGCCTTCATACGGCCGAATCGTGCCGTGAAGCCGCTCATGATGTTGCCTTTCGTGCATTCAGGGAACGAATCTTCCTGGCGCCGGAGACGATGATGCCGAGCGCGATCGCCCCGATGGCGACCAGGAACAACGGGAGCGCGTCAGCGCCGGTGAAAGCGAGGCCACTGGGAGTCGGGGGCGGTGTGACGATGGCGGTGTTGTCCGCCGCGGTCAGGCCGAAGCCCAGGTTGCCGGTAAGACCCTGGAGGGACTTGTCGGCACGCGCCTGCGGGGTGTTCGGGATCGACAGCGTCACCAGCAGGAACTTGCCCTTGGCGTTTGTGATGCCGGCGAGGTCGATGATCGAACCGATCGGCATTGCGCTCGCTGCGGCCGGCCCGAAGACGTTGGCCGGGCTGTCTGAGCAGGTCGGTGTCGTCGACACGTTCGCCCAGACCGCGTCGCAGCGCTGTACCTGCACCTGCAGGCCGTCGACCGGCTGGTTGACGAGCGCACCGCTGTGGTCGAACTGCACGTTCAGCGAGGCGCTCGGGTCGACCAGCGACGCGGCGATCTGCCAGTGGTCGACCGTGCCGGGGCTCATGTCGAGAAACTGGGCGGGGAACGGGTCAGACCGCAGCTGCAGGTGCGGTCCCTGGGCACCGGTTACCGGCAGGAACGCCGCGGATGCCCGGATGGAGACGAGGCTGAAGCCTGCGGCCAGCGCCACACAGGCGAGCACGAGCGCTGCGATCCGCCAGACCCCCCACACCCGACGCTGGCGCGCCGGTTCAGTCAGTGATGTCATTCGAGTTTCCTTCGGGGTCCGTCATTCGATGGAGCGATGCTCCGCGCCGATAGCGCGGATGAGCGGTGGATGTCGCATCGCCCGAAGGCCAGAAGGACCAGACGATGAGGACTGCGACCAGCAGGGTGAAGAAGCCGATGACCACCGGCTGGCGCAGTGCGACCAGCACGATACCGACCACCGGCACCGACCAGAGCACGATGTGAGCCGTGGTGACCCGGTACGGGTTCTCGTCGTCGGTCGCGTTCGCGTCACCCTTCAGCACGATCATGCGAGCGTTCGCGTCACCGGCAACCGGCGAGACCCTCACGACGCGGTGCGTGACCGGAAGGTCATGCCCGGGGTCTGGAACGGTGACCACGTCGCCGGCACGGATGTCGCCAACCGGAATGCTGTGTTCGACCGCCAGTGCGCCGGTTGGCATCGTCGGTGCCATCGACCCTGTCTTGAAGACGATGATCGAGTACCCGAAGACGAGCGACACGATGAGCCAGATGATCGCGAGCGCCCCGGCGATCCCTGCGAGGGCGAGCAGTACATCCCTGACTCGTGCGCGCCTGCGCAACGGTGCTTCGATGGTCTCTTCGACGGGCGCGGTACGTCCACTCTCATTCGAGTGGACATCCCGCACCATGTCGACACTGGTGGTCACGTCAGCCCCTGGTGTTCGCGTCGCCGGGTGGTTAGTTCGAGGTTCCGGTGAAGCTCCAGGCCGGAGCGACCGTGAGCCCCTGGAACGCGGACGATGTCGCAGTGCTGGGCAACTGGATCTTGAAGCAGTAGTGCAGCACATTCTTTGCCGGCGCGATGGTCAGCGCTTCGGCGGTCGCTGCCGGGGCACTGTAGATGCCGGTCGCATCGCTCAGGAGCGTCGTGAAGCTGCCGAAGGTAGCCGCGTTGCACAGCGGTGGCACGGTACCGAGCGGTTCGGAGATGACGCCGACCGAGAGGTGCAGCGTGTTCGCCAGCAGGCTCGCCGGGTCGTTGATGGTGACGCCCGTCGCCGGGACCCCCGCGTTCAGCACGAGCGTGCCGGCGATGGAGGTCGGGATGCTGGTGATGGCGACCGGCGCGAAGACGGTGTCACCCGGAGTAAGCGCAAGTGCGCCGACGCCGAAGCTCAGGGAGTCACCTGGGTCGGTCGGGTGGTCTGTGAAGTTGCCGGGAGCGACGAACGGATTGCTCGCGTCCTGGTCGATCTGGAACGTGCTGGTTCCGACGCCGGGTCCACCCGCGCCGTTTCCGCCGTACGCCCACTCGGTGTCGGTCCACGACGCGAGGGTCATGGTCCCACCGACGCCGACTACAAGGCCGGCTGCCAGAATGGCGAAAATCTTCTTCCGCGTGCTTGCAGCACGAAGTGCACTAAACATTTGGCTGATCCCCCAAATTTCAGCGATGTCCACCCCCCAGTGGCGTTTCGCGCGGGGGACATCGTTGCCCGCCAGTGCTCAAAAGCTAGCAGTTACGACGGCGTAATTGGGGGCAATTCGGGGTACATTTTTCCCGCAGTGTTTCCTAAGAGATTCCGAGCGCAATAGATATGTGCCACCGGTAGTGTGGATGTCCCCTAAAGGGGGGTGCCCACGGCGGCGCACCACGGAGTCGGTGGCAGGCGGCGGCGTGTACGGCGCGGGTCACGTCATCCGCGGGGCTACTCCGCAGGTGCGACCAAATCGCGGCAGTGCGCCGCAGGGGCGGCGGCGCACAAAACAATAAGGACCCCTCGCGCACCCGCCAGAGCCCGGTTACCCTTGCTGCGTTTCCGCCCTGGGGGAGTTGGCCTGGATGGCGCCACGCGAGGAGCCGTGACGAGTTTACCGTGTCCGCCGTCACTGAGTAATCCCGCACCCCGACATCCCGTAGGATTCTTGGTGGTCACCGGGTCTTTTCCGCCGGTGGCTCGCCAGGAGAATTCGCCTAGTGGCCTATGGCGCACGCTTGGAAAGCGTGTTGGGTGCAAGCCCTCGGGGGTTCGAATCCCCCATTCTCCGCGAACCACAACCGTTCCACCCGAGAGCACACTTCCGACCGGGGTTCTCGGCGCACTTCTGGCAGCGCAACCACCGCGCCATTGACGGGGGAACCACGTGACAACACAGCTCGCCGACAACCGATACCTGCTTATGCTGAGCCCGAGCACCTCGCTCTTGCGCACCACGATGGCATCCGTGTTGCTGGTCACCGTTCCGGTCTTCGGCGTGCTGTTCTTCCTGGGTCTGAAAAACGGCACCTGGCCGCTCGCCGTCGCAGGCATGGCGCTCACTCTGCTGGCATGCGCGATCGGCGTGAAGCAGTTCCGTTCGATCTTCATCGGCGTCACTGCGACCACGATCGAGGAGCGCGGATTGTTCGGCTCTCGCACCTCTACTTCGCTGGCCTCGGCGGCCAGCGTCGCGCTCGTGAGCATCTACTCGCGGGGCCTGCCCGATCCGGTGAACCAGCTGATCGTGAGCGACGCGGAGGGCAGACGACTGCTCAGGATGCGAGGCTCTTACTGGACGCTGGACGCGATGCGGTCCGTGATCGCTTCGATCGATCTCACGCCGTCTCTCCCGACTGACGTGATGACGCGTAAGGAGTTCTTCACCGCATTTCCCGGCGCCGCGTACTGGTTCGACCGTCGCCCGGCGCTGTTCTGGTCGATCATCGCCGGCGTCGCGCTCATCGGCGCCCTGCTGCTGATCGAGCTCGTCAAGCTCGCGGGCCTGCACTTCGGCGCCTCGTAGCGCCTACCTCCGCAGCATCTCCATCGGCGCGCTCGCCCAGTCGGCGACGAGTTCTTCCCTCACGGTGACACCGCTGCCCGGCCCGGCGGGCACCGCGAGCTGCCCGCCTTCGAGCACGAACGGCTCGGTCAGGTCTTCCGCGAAGTAGCGATCGGATGCCGACGTGTCCCCCGGCAGCGTGAAGCCGGGCAGCGCCGCCAGCGCAACGTTCGCCGCGCGGCCGATGCCGGTCTCCAGCATCCCGCCGCACCAGACCGGTACGGTGCGCTCGAGGCAGGCGTCGTGGATCGACACCGCTTCGAGATAGCCGCCGACGCGGCCCGCCTTGATGTTGATCACGGATGTCGCGCCGCGCTCGATCGCGTCGATCGCGACCTCGGTGGTCACGATCGATTCGTCCAGGCACACGGGTGTTTCGATGGCCCTTGCCAGGGCGATATGACTGCGGATGTCCTCCTCCACGAACGGCTGCTCGATGAGCAGCAGGCCGTACTGGTCGAGTACGCGTAGGTGGTCGATGTCGGCAATCGTGTACGCGGTGTTCGCGTCGACCTGCAGGAGGCCCTCCGGCCCGAGCAGTTCGCGCACGGCGGCAACCGGTTCGAGATCCCAGCCGGGCTTGATCTTCAGCTTGATGCGCTTGTAGCCCTGGGCCACGTAGCCGGAGACCTCGGCGAGCAGTTCGTCGATGGTCGGCGAGATGCCCACGGAGACGCCGCAGTCCACCCGGTCGGTCACCGCGCCGAAGTACTCGCCGAAGCTGGTGCCGGCCGCGCGAAGCTGCGCATCGAGCAGGGCGGTCTCGACCGCGGCCTTCGCCATCCGGTGCCCGACCACCGGCGAGAAGATTCCCGCGGCCGCCTCGGCCGACACGTCATCCGACGTGAACAGCGCCGGTGAAAGGTAGCTTCTGATAACGTCCGCCGCGCCGCTCACGTACTCGGAGGAGTAGTACGGGTCGGCCATCGCGACGCATTCGCCCCAGCCCTCGCCGACGTCCGTTCGCACCTTCACCAGCAGCACGTCGCGACCGGTCTGGCGCGCGAACGACGTCTCGAAGGGGCGCACCAGCGGGATCGCGAGCCGGTGAAGCTCGAGAGCTTCGACTCTCACCGGTCTTCGAGACCCCACTGCTGCCCGAAGCCCCCATCGGATTCCGGTGCCGCCATGAGATCGAGGAAGAGTTTCGCGTCGAAGGCCTCCGGGCCTTGCACGCCGGTGCCGGCCCAGCGGCCGTCGGAGAGCAGCTCGAGCGCGATGACCGGGTTGAGGGCGGTCTGCCAGACCACGCACTGCGACTCGTACTCGGCCATCGTCCAGGCGTTGTCGGCCACGTGGTACAGGTACACCGACCTCGGGCTGCCGTCGGTGCCGGTGCCGGTCACCCAGAGGCCGGCACAGGTCTTGCCCGACATCCGCGGACCGAGCGTCGCAGGGTCGGGCAGGCCTGCAGCGACGACGTCGCGAGGGGCCACCTCGACCGGCCCGTTGGCCGAGCGCACGCGAACGGGTTCGGTCTTGTCGAGACCCAGTTGGTGGAGTGTCTTCAGGATGCCGATGAACTCGTTCCCGAGACCGTATTTGAAGGTGGCGCGCTTGGCATCCACCCACCGGGGCATCAGCAGCACCTCCTCATGTTCGACATTGACGCACTCGACCGGGCCGATGCCATCCGGAAAATCAAAGATCTCGGGCTCGCTGAACGGCTCGGTCGTGTACCAGCCGCGATCCTTCTCCCAGATCACGGGCGGGTTGAGGCACTCCTCGATGGTGGTCCAGATGCTGAAGGACGGCGCGAAGATCTCGTTGCCCAGGTCGTCGGTGACGATGAGGTTCGCGCCGTCACGCACGCCCAGTTCATCGATCTCGCTGAACAGGTGGTCCGCGGCGTAGCGGGCGAACACGTCGCTGAGGCCCGGTTCGACGCCGATGCCGACGAGAGCCAGCCTGCCCGCCTTCTCCCAGTCGGGAGCCTGGGCGAACTGGTCGTCACCGAGCTTCACTCCGGTCTCGGAATACGGGTCGGTCGGGTGCGGCTCCGACAGGCTCATCGCCATGTCGAGATAGTCGGCCCCGGCGGCGAGCGCCCCGGCGAAGATGGTCGGCACGAACTTCGGCTCGACCGCGTTCATGACGTGCGTGGCGCCGTTCTCTTTCGCGACATCCGCCACGCTGTCGGGGTCGGAGGCGTCGATCTTCGCCGCCACGTAGCGGGCGCCCTGATCCCCATGTTTGGCGGTGATCCAGGCGATCGTGCGCTCGGCTCGGGACAGATCGTAGTCGCTGACGATCATCGTCTCGAAGAAGGTTCTGCGTGCTGCGATCTTCGCGATCGCGTCGCCGACGCCACCGGCGCCCACCAGGAGGATTCTCATTCCCTAAAGCTAGTGCCGGTTGCAAAAAAGTCGGCCCCCACGTTTCCGTGGAGGCCGACTTTGTGACTAACGGGGATTGACTACTTGGTCAGCGCCTCGAGGGTCGGGTTGTTCGCGTAGGACGCGGCCGCGTTCTTCGCGGTCACGAGCTGCGGTGCGAGGTAGTACGTCGGAACCTTGACCGAACCGTTGTCGGTCGCGGGCGAGTTGGTCGACGCCTTCTTGCCTGCGGCGAGCTGCTTCACCATCGCGACGGCCTGCTCGACGAGCTTCGAGGTGTCCTTGTTGATGGTGGAGTACTGCTCACCCGTCATGATCAGCGGGATCGAGGCGGCCTCGGAGTCCTGACCGGTCACGACCGGCATGGTCGGCGTGTTCTTGCCTGCAGCCTTGATCGAGGTGATGATGGCGCGAGCCAGGGTGTCGTTCGGCGACAGGACACCGTTCAGCACCGTGCCGCTGTAGTTACCGGCGAGCAGGGTGTCCATGCGGTTCTGCGCGTTGGCGGCGAGCCATCCGGTGGTCTGCGTCTGGGCGATCGCGGTCTGACCCGAGACGACCTTCAGCGTTCCGTCATCGATCTTCGGCTTGAGGATCTTCATGGCGCCGTCGAAGAACACGGCCGCGTTCGGGTCGGTGGATGCACCCGAGAACAGCTCGATGTTGTACGTCTTGGCGTCGGGGAAGCGAGCCTTCATGCCGTCGAGCAGTGCCTGGCCCTGGAGCTCACCGACCTTCTCGTTGTCGTACGCGACGTAGTAGTCGACGTTCGGCGAGTCCTGGATGATGCGGTCGTAGGCGATGACCTTCGCGCCGTTCGTGTGAGCGTCCTTCACCTGCGTGCCGAGCTGCTTGCCGTCGAACGCACCGATGATCAGGACCTTGGCGCCCTTGGTGTTCATCGTCGAGATCTGGCTGGCCTGCTCGGAGGCGGTGTTGGCGGAAGGCGCGTACTGCACGTCGGCCTTGAAGCCGGCCTTGGTGAGGTCGTCCGTGAAGAGCTTGCCGGCAAGGACCCAGTTCTCCGAGGTCTTGTCCGGGAGTGCCACACCGATGACCGAGCCCGACTTGAAGCCCGCGGCGTCGGTGCCGGAGCCCGAGGTACGTGCTGAACAGCCCGAGAGGGCCATCAGCGCGACCCCGGCGATTGCCACAGTCGTGATTGCGATTTTGCGCATGTTGATCACTTTCTTTGTTGTGAGGTGGTGCGATGGGATTGCTGTTGGGGCGACTCGCCGCCCCGGGAACTACTCCGGCGCTACTATGCGTTCGGCGTAGTGGATGGTGGGCGCGAAGAGTCCTCCGCGCTGTCCCCGGTCGGTTCGACCGAGGGACGGTCGAGCGGCACGTTCTGCGCCGGGACGAGGTCTCCTTCCGTCACTGTCGGTTTCCTGTTCCTGGTGAAGATGCCGATGATCGATGGCCTCCCCTGTCTCTTGCTGTAGACGTCGATGCCGACGGCGATGAGCAGCACGAGTCCCTTGATGATCTGCACCCGGTCGTTCGAGACGCCCAGCAGCTGGAGGCCGTTGTTGAGCACGGCGATCACGAGGGCACCGACGATGGATCCGACGATCGTTCCGATACCACCGGCGACGGCCGCACCACCGATGAAGACGGCGGCGATGGCGTCGAGCTCCCAGCCAGTGCCGTCACCGGGGCCCGAGGCGCCGGCCCGGGCGACGCCCACCATGCCGGCGATCGAGGCGAGCACCGACATGTTCAGCATGACCCAGAAGTTGATCCGCTTGATCTTCACGCCGGACAGCTCCGCGGCGTGCCAGTTTCCACCGACCGCGTAGATGTGGCGGCCGAAGGTGGTGTTGCGGGTGACGAAGGAGTAGATCAGCACGAGCACGCCGACGATGATGCCGGAGATCGGGAAGCTGGTGCCCACGCGGCCCGAGGCGAAAAGCAGGGTCGCGCCACCGGCGACGAAGATCAGGATGGCGAGCTTGACCACGCTCACCCAGACCGGCGCCTTGTCTGCGCCCATCAGGGTCTGCGTGCGGCGGGAGCGCACCTCCTGCCAGATCAGGCCGGCGATGACGAGCAGGCCCAGGATGAGCGTGCCGTTGCTGTAGCCGATGTTGGGACCGAAGTCCGGGATCGAGCCACCACCGATGACGTTGAACGAGTCCGGGGTGGTGATGGTGTTCGAGTTGCCGAAGAACTGGTTGGCCCCGCGGAAGATGAGCATGCCGGCGAGGGTGACGATGAACGCGGGGACACCCACGTAGGCGACCCACCATCCCTGCCAGGCGCCGATCACGGCTCCCATGACGAGGCCGAGCAGGATCGCGACGACCGGCGGGAAGTGCCAGCTCACCATGGAGGTGGCGACCACGATGCCCACGAACGCGGCGATCGATCCGACCGACAGGTCGATGTGGCCGGCGATGATCACCATCACCATGCCGATGGCCAGGATCAGAACGTAGGCGTTCTGGTTCACCAGGTTGATGAGGTTGATCGGGTCGAGCGTCAGGCCGCCGGTCAGGATCTCGAACAGGATGATGATGACGACGAGCGCACCCAGGATTCCCACCTGGCGCCCGGTGCCCTGGGCACCGCCGAACATCTTGCCCAGGTCGCGGATGTGGAATCCCGACTTGGCCGGGGTTTCAGGGGTT
>JAODAT010000011.1 GCA_025463565.1 Microbacteriaceae bacterium | reverse complement strand
AGCTCGCCGTCACCAGCGACCTGAACAAGCACACCCTCGCGTCGAAGCTCTCTTCACTCACCGTGACGAACCTCAAGCAGGTAGCGGGCGTGAGCGACGTCAGCCTGCTCGGCGCCGCATCACAGCGCGTGACGATCACTCCGGATGCCGACAAGCTGGCAGCGGACGGCCTCACCGTGCAGTCCATCAAGACGGCTCTCTCCTCGAACGGCACCCTGCTCGCGAGCGGGTCGATCACCGAGAACTCCAAGACGCTCACGGTCCAGTCGGGCAGCAAGCTGACGTCCACGGCGGACATCGCGGCGCTGCCGCTGCTCGGCACACGGCTCGCCGCCCCGCCGACGATCGGCGACGTCGCCACGGTCGCCATCGTCGACGACCCGGTGGCCGGCTACTCGCGGGTGAACGGAAAGCCGTCGGTGTCGCTGAATATCACCAAGACGGCAGCGGCCAACACGGTCACCGTGTCACAGCTCGTGCGCGCGGACATCCCGACGCTCGAGAACCAGATCGGTCACAACACCAAGCTCACGATCGTCTCTGACCAGGCCCCGTCGATCACCCAGTCGATCGACAGCCTCGCCCAGGAGGGCCTGCTCGGGCTGGTCTTCGCGGTGATCATCATCTTCTTCTTCCTGTTCTCGATCAGGTCGACGCTCGTCGCCGCGATCTCGATCCCGGTGTCCGTGCTGATCACCTTCCTCGGCATGCAGGGTGCCGGGTACACGCTCAACATCATCACGCTCGCCGCGCTCACCATCGCGATCGGTCGCGTGGTCGACGACTCCATCGTCGTCATCGAGAACATCAAGAGACACATCGGCCTCGGCGAGCAGAAATTGCCCGCGATCCTCTCCGCGGTACGTGAGGTGGCGGTCGCCGTCACGGCGTCCACCATCACGACCGTCGCGGTGTTCCTGCCGATCGCCCTGGTCGGCGGCCTCACCGGCGAGCTGTTCCGACCGTTCGCGCTCACCGTGACCATGGCGCTGCTGTCGTCGCTGTTCGTCGCACTCACCATCGTGCCGGTGCTGGCGTACTGGTTCCTGCCGAATGCGAAAGTGCAGCCCGCCAGCGAGGTCTCGACGAGCTCGACCCGCTCTTCGAGCACAGCGGACGACCTCGAGAAGCCGACCCGGCTGCAGCGGGTATACCTGCCGGTCATCCGCTGGACGCTGCGCTTCCCGGCCATCGTCATCATCATCGCGATCGTGCTGCTGCTCGGCAGCGGCCTCGCGGCGAGCGGTCTCAAGACCAACTTCATCGGCAACACCGGCCAGAACACCCTGACCATCAGCCAGACACTTCCCCTCGGCACCTCGCTCGAGGCGCAGAACGCGGGGTCGAAGAAGGTCGAGTCGATCCTTCGCGGCATCAAGGGCGTCAAGACAGTGCTCCTCACCATCGGCTCCGGTGGCAGTTCCCTTCGCGCCGCGTTCTCGGGCGGCGGGTCGAGCTCGTTCTCGGTCACCACCGACACGAGCGCGGACCAGGCGGCCCTGCAGAGCACCATCACGAAGAAGCTCAAGGCGATCAAGAACGACGGCAAGATCGTGCTGAACACCGCATCCGCGGGCTTCGCCTCCACGAACATCGAGGTCGACGTCACCGCCGGCAGCGACGCGGACCTCCGCTCCGCCTCCGACTCGATCCTCAAGCAGGTCGACAAGCTCAAGGTGGTCGCGAGCTCGTCGAGCAACCTGTCGGCGTCGCTGCCGTACATCGCGGTGAAGATCGACCGCGCCACGGCGGCCGCTGACGGGCTGAGCGACGCCCAGGTGGGCGCCATCGTCACGCAGGCGATGAACCCGAGCGCCACCGGTTCGATCGTGATCGACGAGAAGACCCTGTCGATCTACGTGAACAACTCCAGCGCACCGACCACGTCGCAGCAGCTGGAGGACTTCTCGATCCCGACGGCGAAGGGCACTGTGCCGCTGTCCGACCTGGCCACCATCCAGACCGTGAACGGCCCGTCGAGCATCACCACCATCAAGGGCTTGCGCAGCGCGACGCTCACCATCGTGCCCGGCACCGATAACACCGGCAGTGCGTCGACGCAGGTCACGGCCGCCGTGGCGAAAGCGGACATTCCGGCGAGCGCTACCGCTACCCTCGGCGGCGTCACCTCGCAGCAGGGCGACTCGTTCCAGCAGCTCGGTCTTGCGCTGCTTGCGGCGATCCTCATCGTGTACGTCGTCATGGTCGCGACCTTCAAGAGCCTCCGCCAGCCGCTGCTGCTGCTCGTCTCGATCCCGTTCGCGGCGACCGGCGCGATCGTGCTGCAGGTCATCTCGGGTGTTCCGCTCGGTGTCGCGTCGCTGATCGGCGTGCTGATGCTCGTCGGCATCGTGGTGACGAACGCCATCGTGCTCGTCGACCTCATCAACCAGTACCGCACCCGCGGCATGAAGGTGGCGGACGCCATCATCCACGGTGCTTCGCGGAGACTGCGGCCCATTCTCATGACGGCGCTGGCCACCATCTTCGCGCTGCTCCCACTGGGTCTCGGCCTCTCCGGGCATGGTGGGTTCATCTCGCAGCCCCTGGCCATCATCGTGATCGGCGGCCTGGTGTCGTCAACACTGCTCACCCTGGTCGTGCTACCGGTGCTCTACTACCTGGTCGAAGGTGCCAAGGAGCGCCGCGAAGACCGGCGTGAAGCACGCCGCGCGGCAACAGTCGCCGGATAGCCTGGGCGGATGGCCACCCCCGACTTCGTGCTCTCGCTGAGGGAGAAGATCGGGAACGCGCCGCTCTGGCTCTCCGGGGTCACGGCGGTCGTGCTGCGGGATACCGAGGTGCTGCTGGTGCGCCGCTCAGACACCGGGGCCTGGACGCCGGTGACCGGAATCATCGACCCGGGCGAGGAGCCGGCGGTCGCCGCCGAGCGCGAGGTGCTCGAAGAGGCGGATGTCGTTGCGCGGGCCGAGGCGCTCGTCTGGGTGCAGGTGATCCCTCCGGTCGTCTACCCGAACGGGGACCGCTCGCAGTACCTCGACATCGTGTTCCGCTGCAGCTACGTTTCCGGTGATCCCTTCCCGGCCGACGGCGAGAACACCGAGGCGGCCTGGTACCCGCTCGACGCACTGCCTCCGATGTCGGACGGCATGTGGGCACGGATCGCGGCTGCCGCCGACGGCGGCGAGGGTGCGCGCTTCGAGCGCTAGGCGAGGTTCGACTGCAGGAACGTGAGAATCAGCTTCCGTAGTTTAGGGCTCAGCATAGCGACCGAGTGCAGGTCCCCCCGTACCGTGACGAACGTGGTGCGCACCGCGTTGGTCCTGAGGGCTTTCACGAAATCATCCGACTGGCTGAGCGGAATCCGCTCCTCCAGCGAGTGCGCCACGAAGAACGGCGGATCGCTCGGGTCGACGTGAAAGAGCGGTGACGCGGCCTTCGCGGCCGGGCAGGATGTCAGCGAGCCGCAGTGCAGGTACTGCAGTTGGTCGGGGATGAAGCTCTTCTCCTCGGCGCCTGTGCTGGTGAGGTTGGCCGGGCCGCTCAATTCGACGACCGCCGCGACGCGCGACCCGCTGGTGATGCTGCCCGAACCGTACGTTCCGAGAAGGGACACCAGGCTGCCGCCGGCCGACCCGCCGAACGCGCCGATGCGGGCGGGGTCCACGTCGTACTTCGTCGCGTGCGACCGGATCCACCGAACGGAGGCGCGCACATCGTCGAAACCGGCGGGGAACGGATGTTCGGGGGCGAGACGGTAGTCGAGATCGAAGGCGACGAAGCCGGCGTGTGCCAGCCACTGGCAGATCTCGGCGTACGAGGCGTCCGCCTTGTTGCCGCGCCGCCACGTTCCGCCGTGAACGACGATGACGGCGGCCCGCTCGGCGCTGGCCGCCTTCTGGGGCTGGCAGGCATCCAGATGCTCGTTCGCGGTGTATTCGACGCCCTTCTGGGTGGTCACATCCGTGTAGGAGGGGAACTGCGCGAAAGCGGGCGGATCGATGGTCGTGCTGGACTCCGCCGGCGCGCTCGCGGTCGATGTGCATCCGACCAGCGCCATCAGCGTCGCACCGATGGCGAGTGAGACCAGAAGATGTTTGCGCATTTCTTCACCAACCTAATGCGCAAAGCCCGTACGTCAGGTAATGTAGCCCAGTCGGCTCTAGACATCGCGAAGTCTCGCGAATGGGTTTGTAAGTCTTTCGGGCCGGTTTCTCACTCTCCAACTACTCCTTGGAACACGTGAGAACAATCACGTATGTGAACGGTCCTGGCCAAAGATTGCCCGGGTTCCAGCAGAAGCGCTGCTCGTTGGTTGCGCGCTGCCATGCACTTAAACACAACCCGGAAAGCTCGACACCATGGCAAATCAATTCAATGCGGGTAAAAAAGTCCCCGCCACCAAGAAGTTCAACACCGGCGCGCCCGCCAAGGCGGGCAGCCGCAGCGAAGGTCACCGTGGGTTCCACGGCGACGCTGCTCCGGTGAAGAAGCGCTGGACGCAGGATGACCGTGCGGCTCGCACTGGCGACCGTCCGGCATCCACCGACCGTCGTCCCAACTGGACCCCCACCAACGAGCGCCCGGCCCGCCCGGCGTATGGCGACCGGCCGCAGCGCACCGAGCGCCCCGCGTACGGAGACCGCACCGAGCGCCCGTCGTACGGTGATCGCCCGCAGCGCACCGAGCGTCCCTCCTACGGCGACCGCCCGCAGCGCACCGAGCGCCCCTCCTACGGCGACCGCCCGGCGCGTCCGTCGTACAACGATCGCCCGGCACGTCCTTCGCAGAGCGATCGTCCGACATACGGCGACCGCCCCGCGCGTTCGAATGATGACCGTCCGGCCCGCACGGAGCGCCCGTCTTACAACGACCGCCCGGCTCGTTCGTATGATGACCGTCCGGCCCGCACCGAGCGCCCGTCATACGGCGACCGCCCGGCTCGCACCGACCGCCCGGCCCAGAGCGATCGTCCGTCGTACGGCGACCGTCCGGCACGTTCATACGATGACCGTCCGGCCCGTACCGAGCGTCCCTCGTACAACGATCGCCCGGCTCGCACGGAGCGCCCGTCGTACAACGATCGCCCCGCTCGCACGGAGCGTCCCTCGTACGGCGACCGTCCGCAGCGCTCGTTCGAGGACCGCGCGCCGCGCCGCGACAGCGACTATTACCCCGCGAAGCACGACACCAAGTCAGCAGTATTTGCTGCTCACGAAGACGTGGTGCTCGAGCGTCTCGAGGCGAAGGTGATCACCGCCGGTGACGCCGCAGGCACCACCTGGAAAGACCTCGGCATTGGCGACAACATGACTCGCCAGCTGATCGCGATGGGCGCGGAGTCGCCGTTCCCGATCCAGGCCGCGACCATCCCGGATGTGCTGGCCGGCAAGGACGTGCTCGGTCGAGGCCGGACCGGCTCCGGCAAGACGATCGCCTTCGGCGCCCCGCTCGTCGAGCGCCTGATGTCCCTCTGGGCCGACTCGGGCAAGTCGGGCGGAAAGCGCCAGATGGGACGCAAGCCGCGCGCCCTCATCCTCGCTCCCACGCGTGAGCTCGCCCTGCAGATCGACCGCACGGTGCAGCCGATCGCCCGCAGCGTCGGACTGTTCACCACGCAGATCTACGGCGGCGTGCCCCAGGCCCGCCAGGTCGGTGCCCTCCAGCGCGGCGTCGACATCGTGATCGGCACACCCGGACGCATCGAGGACCTCATCGAGCAGGGCCGCCTCGACCTCAGCGAGGTCGTCATCACGGTGCTCGACGAGGCCGACCACATGTGCGACCTGGGATTCCTCGAGCCGGTGCAGCGCATCCTGCGCGAGACCGCCGACGGTGGGCAGAAACTGCTCTTCTCGGCCACGCTCGACAAGGGCGTCGCCCAGCTCGTCGACGAGTTCCTTCCGGAGCCGTCGGTGCACGAGGTGGCAGGCGAAGACCAGTCGTCGTCGACCATCGACCACCGCGTGCTCGTGATCGAGCACCGCGACAAGGGCGCGATCATCGAGCAGCTCGCCGACCGC
>JAODAT010000161.1 GCA_025463565.1 Microbacteriaceae bacterium | reverse complement strand
TGAATTCAGCTTGCGCCTGGTGGAGCAGGCGCTGCATGGAGACGAAGCGGAGAAAAACGCGGTGGTCGACGAGGCCGCGATCACCCGTAAAAGCCGCGCGTCGAGTGTGGTGCAGGGCGCCAAATCGGGTGTGCTGGTGGTCGGCACGGATGGCCTTTTGACGCAATTGGCACGTTGCTGCAAACCGGCGCCGCCGGATGAGATTGTCGGTTTTATCACGCGTGGTAAAGGTGTTTCGATTCACCGCGACAATTGCAAGAATTTCGAGGCGATGAGCGCCAAAGCGCCTGAACGCGTGATTCAGACCACGTGGGGCGCGCCTGGCGATACGGTGTATCCGGTCGATATTTTTGTGATGGCCGGTGACCGGCAGGGATTGCTGCGGGATATCTCCGAAGTATTCCTGCGTGAAAAAATCAACGTGATCGGCGTCAGCACGCAGAGCGCCAAAGGCCAGGCCCGGATGACGTTCGTGGTGGAGATCGGTGCCACCGCGCAATTGCAAAAAGCCTTGACGGTGCTGCGTGAAGTGAGCGGCGTCATCGATGCAAAACGGCAGTAGGGCTTTTTAGAATCAACGCTTGCCAGCGTTTAAAATGCCTCGTATAATCTCGCTTCTTTAGGCGCGTAGCTCAGCTGGTTAGAGCGCTACCTTGACATGGTAGAGGTCGTTGGTTCGAGCCCAATCGTGCCTACCAGTATTCTCGATTTTTGCGAGATACTGGAGCAAAGTCCGAGCAAATCGGGTTTGTATTTGAAGAGAAGCATTGAAGCATTATCAGAATGGAAGCGCAGTTGCGGCTTCCATTTTTGCTTTCCGGGGTCTTTTTTTGCGGGGGTTTCCAGCGCAAAGCCCTTCCAGTTGCAGTACCTCTTGTATCAACGACTCCCGTTGCTTCGACAGCTTTCGTACCGAATCCCAAGCGAATCCCTCTGGATAAGCCTCTATCCCGCAGCGATTTTTGAACTAGCCGCTCGCTCTCGCCTCCAACTGTGACCGCAAAGTCCCGCCGTTTTGTTATTCTTGTTTTACTGCCTGCCAACTCTTTTCACCTTTATTGAGATCGCTGCTCATGACGATAAATCGCCGTACGTTTTTGCATTCCGCCGCCGCAAGCGCAACCTTGGCTGCCCTGGGCATTGCACCGGAAGCGCTTGCCGCCAATCGCGTCAAACTCGGCGCTGCCACCGATTTCTCTTTCGACGCCCTGATTGCGCAAGCACGCGAACAAGCTAAGTCGCCTTATAAGCCGCAGCCGACACCGCCACGCGACATCCTTGAAAAAATCGATTACGAAGCGCTCGGTAAAATCAAATTCAATACCGATTACGCCTTGTTCGCGGATGGGCCCGGCCAGTTTCCCGTCACTTTTTTCCCGTTGGGACGCTTCTTTCAGTCGCCGGTACAGATGCATCTGATCGAAGGCAGCGGCGCCAATGCCAAGGCGCGCGAAATCATTTACGACGAATCGTATTTCGATATGCCGGCCGACAGCCCTGCGCGTAAATTGCCGCGTGGCAGCGGTTTTGCGGGTTTCCGTTTTCAGGAAAGCAGGCGCGGCAATCAAGGCAAACTCGATTGGCGCAAAAACGATTGGGTGGCTTTTCTGGGCGCATCGTATTTCCGCGCGATCGGCGATCTTTATCAATACGGCTTATCGGCCCGCGGTATTGCGCTGGATGTGGCCCAGGCTGGCAAAGCCGAAGAATTTCCCAATTTCACGCATTTCTATTTCGTGGCCCCGGAAGACAGGAGTGATACGGTGGTCGTCTATGCGATGCTCGACGGCCCCGGTATTTGCGGCGCTTATAAATTCACCATGCGCCGTAGCGCCGCCGTCATCATGGATATCGATACCGCGCTGTTCCTGCGGCGCGACATCGAACGATTCGGTATCGCACCGTTGACGTCGATGTACTGGTTCTCCGAAACAGTGAAGGGCACCGGTGCCGATTGGCGGCCGGAGGTGCACGATTCCGATGGGCTGGCGATCTGGAACGGCGCCGGCGAACACATCTGGCGGCCGTTGAATAATCCGGCGCAAGCAACCGCTTCGGCCTTTGGCGACAATAATCCACGCGGCTTCGGGCTGCTGCAACGCGATCGTGAATTCAACGACTATCAGGATGGCGTGCATTACGAGCGCCGACCCAGCCTGTGGGTCGAGCCTTTGGACGGGTGGGGCGAGGGCGCTGTGCAGTTGGTGGAAATTCCGACGGATGATGAGATCCACGACAATATCGTCGCGATGTGGGTACCGCGCGCCAAAGCCGTAGCCGGCAGCAGTTATCGCCTGCGTTATCGCCTGCATTGGCAAAAGGACGAGCCGTTTCCAAGCCCGCTTGCACGCTGTGTTGCGACCAGACTGGGCAATGGCGGCGTGCCGGGTCAGCCGCGGCCGGTTAATGTGCGCAAATTCATGGTCGAATTCAAGGGCGCGCCGCTGGAAAAGCTGGCATTCGGCGAAAAGCCGGAAGCGGTGCTGACCACTTCGCGCGGCAGCTTTTCTTACGTGTTCACCGAGGCCGTGCCGGACGATGTCGCGGGTCACTGGCGGGCCCAGTTCGATCTGACCGTCGATGGCACGGCGCCGGTCGACATGCGCCTGTATTTGCGCAGCAAGGACAAAACTTTGTCCGAAACCTGGTTGTACCAATACCAACCATTCAAAACTCACCCCGTTTACGGTGGATAAAAGGGAGTTGAACCCTCATATGGGCTTCACAAATACTTACGTGAGGTTGCGAAAATCGCCTACTGCCAACGCGCCGCGAAACAGTCACAGTCGAACTACCGTCAGATAAACACTGTTCGGCGCGCAATTTCGCGCACAAATCCAGGAGGTTAATATGATTCGAGCTACTAAATTTTCTGCACTATTACTTGCCCTTCTTTTCAGCGCCGGTGCGATGGCCCAGTCCGCTGGCAGTTCTGCAGGCACCAGCATGCACAATACCGGCGACGATAATGCACGGCCTACCGCTTCGCCTGTGGGCACTGCACCGATAAATTCGGCCACAAATACTTCAACCACGAAGATGAAGAAGCCGGCCCATAAAGCGAAAATGAGCAAGAAGGATTCAAGCACCAGCGATTCTTCCTCAACTACGCCAGCCAGCAGTAATTGATCCGATCAGTTTTAACAATAGCCAGCCGGTATTCGCCGGCTCTTACTTTGGTAAAGCATAAAACCCAGGAGAATAATATGAATCGCATGAGCAAATTATCTGCTGTATTGGTGGCCCTGTTTTTCAGCGCCGGCGTCATGGCGCAATCGGCGCCGGAGTCGAATGGCGGCGACAACGCCAAATCGGATAAGGTGACCGCGCAAAATCCTGCCGATGCCGCGCAAAAAGATACTGCAAACGCCAAGATGTCCAAAACGACTTCCACTAAAAAAATGCAAAAGCCCAAAAAGGCCAAAACCAAGTCCAGTTCCGGTGATATGAGTAATACCACCCCATCGCCATCGAATTGACCGGTACTCAGCGGTACAACGCAAGCCTCGACCCACTATGGTTGAGGCTTTTTTTATGCGGCAGCAGAACCTAAGCAAGGGAGGGGTGGTCCATATACATTATTCAAAGAAAAGAGAAAGCCTTGTATGCCAAATAATAATAAATATCGCGGGCTGGTCCTCGGTTGCGCGTT
>JAODAT010000153.1 GCA_025463565.1 Microbacteriaceae bacterium | reverse complement strand
TCGTATCGGCCGCAGTGCGATGTCGCTCTATCGCCACATCGATGGCAAGGAAGACCTCACCGAACTGATGTACGACACGGCGCTCGGCGAGCTCGACCTGGACGCGATCCCGCCCGGCAACTGGCGGGGCCGCCTTGCGCAACTCTGTGCCGAGCTGCGCACGCTCTACCTGAAACACCCGTGGCTGAGCCGGCTCGGACAGCGCCCGGCGCTCGGACCCAACTCGCTACGCCAGCTGGAATTCGCCTTTGGAATCGTCGATGGGCTGGGCCTCGAGATCGACGGAATGCTGGACGTCGCCTCGACCGCCCTTCAGTTCACGCAGGGTTTCGTGCAGGGCGAGCTCTCACGGGCGGAGGCCCAGACCCGCACCGGCATGGATGACGCGGCCTGGCGCGAATACCTGACACCGTATATTCAGCAGCTGCTCGAACAGAATCCGGGCGGATACTTCCAGCGGATCATCCTGGATGCCGAAGACTTCCCAGACCCGGACGCAGTGTTCGAGCGCCGACTGGGCATGGTGCTCGACGGGATCGCGGTGCGGATCGGTCAGGCGGGCTGAGCCCACCAGAGCGTCGTGTCGCCGTAGTCCTTGCGGCGGTCGAGCGACAGGCCAGTCGGCCAGGCCGGTTCGGGCGAACGGCTGCTGCGTTCGAGCAGCACCACGGCATCCGGCGACAGTCGCGGTACCAGCAGTTCCAGCACCCGCGCCAGCTCGGCATCGCCGAGGTCGTATGGCGGATCGAGCATCACGATGTCCCAGGTGTCGAGATTCGAACTGAGGAACGCCTCGACGGGCTTTCCGCTCACCTCGATGGTCACGCCAGTGGGTGCCTGTTTCAGCACGGCGGCGGCGTTGCGGGAGCACACGGCCGCCGCGGGCTTCGAGCGCTCGACGAGCATCACGTGGCCGGCTCCGCGACTGGCGGCCTCGAGCCCGAGGGCGCCGGAGCCGGCGTACAGGTCGAGCACCCTGGCGCCCGCGATCGAGTCGCGGGCATCCAGTGCGGAGAAGATCGCCTCGCGCACGCGATCGCTGGTCGGCCGGGTACCGACGCCCGGAACGGCCAGCGGAATGGAGCCGGCGAAACCGGCGATTATGCGTGTCATGGGCACTGGCAGCCTATCCGCGCGCGCGGGCGGTACCGTGAGTGCATGGCCGATTTCCACATGCCGTTCCGGGGTTTCCGATCGAAGCCGCAAAGCACCCCGCTCGAACCGGAGACCGCCGCCGATCCTCGATCGAGCCTCGTCAACAGCGTGATCTATCGAGACGGTAAGGCGATCGCCAGTCCGAAAACGCTCGCCGAGACCTACGCGGCACTCGACAAGAGTCCAGAGGCGATGGCCTGGATCGGCCTGTATCGCCCGACCCCCGACGAGATCAAGTCCGTCGCCGCGGAGTTCGGGCTTCACGAGCTCTCGGTGGAGGACACGATCCTCGCACACCAGCGCCCCAAGATCGAGCGCTACGGCGACACCCTGTTCGTAGTGCTTCGCGCGGCCCGCTACCTCGATGCGAAGGAGGAGGTGGAGTTCGGCGAACTCCACATTTTCATCGGCAAGAACTTCGTCATCACGGTTCGTCACAGCGAGTCTCCCGACCTCTCCCACGTACGTCGCCGTCTCGAGGAGACGCCCGAACTGCTGGCCACCGGCACCGAGGCGGTGCTCTACGCGATTCTGGATGCGGTGGTCGACGGCTATGAGCCGGTGGTCGCCGGCCTGTCGAATGACATCGACGAGATCGAGGTGCAGGTGTTCGACGGCGACCCGAAGGTGTCGCGGCGCATCTACGAGCTGTCGCGCGAGGTCATCGACTTCGAGCGGGCCGCGCGGCCACTGGTCGCCATCATCGACCTGCTGTCGAGCGGTTTCGAGAAATACCGGGTAGGCGTCGACCTGCAGCAATACCTGAGGGACGTGGCCGACCATGTCGCGAATGTGGTCGACCGCGTGGAGGAGTACCGCATCCTGTTGCGCGACATCCTCACGGTGAACGGCACGCTGGTCGCCCAGCGCCAGAACGAGGACATGCAGAAGGTGGGCGAGGCGAGCAACCGGCAGGCGGAGGAGGCGCGCAAGATCTCCGCGTGGGCCGCCATCCTGTTCGCGCCGTCGATCATCAGCGGCATCTACGGCATGAACTTCCACAACATGCCGGAGCTCAGCTGGCAGTTCGGCTACCCGGTGGCGGTCGGTCTGATGCTCGTGGTGGGCGCCACGCTGTACGTCATCTTCCGTGCGCGCAAATGGCTCTAGTGGTGGATTCGCCACTCGATGTGAAGCTGTCTGCCGCGGTCGGCGGACGCACCGCGGCGGCGCTCGAGAAGGGCCTCGGACTCAAGACCGTCGGGGACCTCATCAGCCACTACCCGCGCCGATACGCGAAACGCGGTGAACTGACCGCCCTCACGGCTCTGCCGGTCGATGAGAACGTCACGATCGTCGCCGAAGTGCTCGAGGTACGGGAGCGGCCGATGCGCGCCCGCGGAGGGTCTCTGCTCGAGGTTCGCATCAGCGACGGCAAGGGCATCCTGTCGCTCACCTTCTTCAACCAGGCCTGGCGCGCCAAGGAACTTCGGCCCGGCGTGCGCGGAATCTTCGCCGGCAAGGTCGGCGACTACCGGGGCACCCTGCAACTCGCCCACCCCGACTACGAGCTGTTCGAGGCCGACGCGGACACCGACCCGGAGTCGGTGCGGGCGTGGGCTGAGCTGCCGATCCCTATTTACCCGGCCACGGCATCCGTCGCCTCCTGGCAGTTGCAGAAGACGATCGCGGTCGTGCTCGACACATTGCCGCCGTTGCCAGACCCGGTTCCGGAAGTCGTGCGAGCCGACCGCAGACTGATGCCGTATTCGCGGGCGGTCGAGCTCATTCACCGACCCCTCGTCGATGCGGACTACTACGCCGCCCGCAAAACCCTGCGCTTCCAGGAGGCGTTCGTGCTCCAGGCGGCGCTGCTGGAGCAGCGCGCCGTACTGCGGCGGCTGGCGGCGGTGGCTCGCGTGCCGAAGCCGGGAGGCTATCTCGAGCGGTTCGACGCCCAGCTGCCATTCGTTCGCACCGGCGACCAGGTCACCGTCGGCGAGGAGATCGAGGAGGACATCGCCCAGGACTCCCCGATGAACCGGTTGGTGCAGGGCGAGGTCGGCTCGGGCAAGACCCTGGTTGCGCTGCGCGCGATGCTCGCGGTCGCCGACTCGGGCGGCCAGTCCGCGCTGCTCGCCCCGACAGAGGTGCTCGCCGGCCAGCACCTGCGTTCCATCGTCAAGACGCTCGGTCCCGACCTCGCGGCCTCGCTGCGCCCCACGCTCATCACCGGCCAGATGCCCGTCGCGGACCGACGCAAGGCCACCCTCGCCGCCGTCTCGGGCCAGGCCCAGATCGTGATCGGCACGCACGCCCTGATGAGCGACTCGGTCGAGTTCTACGACCTCGGATTGGTCATCGTCGACGAGCAGCACCGTTTCGGGGTCGAGCAGCGCGAGGCACTGCGCAAGAAGGGCACGACCCCGCCGCACGTGCTGGTGCTCAGCGCGACCCCCATCCCGCGCACGGTCGCGATGACCGTGTTCGGTGATCTGGACGTGTCGACCATCGCGGAGCTTCCGTCAGGCCGATCGCCGGTCGAGAGTTTCGTCGTGCCGCTGGCCGAGAAGCCCGGCTGGGTGAATCGCGTCTGGGAGCGGTCCGCCGAGGAACTCGCCAAGGGCCACCAGGTGTTCGTGGTCTGCCCAGCGATCGACGCGAAAGACCCGGAGGAGGGGATCGAGCTTGTCGAAATCTCACCGACGAAACACGCTGGTGAGGTCTCGACAAGCTCGACCCGCCTTGCGGCGGTGAACGAGACCCTCGAAGAGCTTCGCGCGCATCCGCTTCTCACCGGGCGCCGCATCGAGCCGCTCACCGGGCGCATGCCGAGCGACGAGAAAGACGCGACCATGCGCGCCTTTGCGGACGGCGACATCGACGTGCTCGTCGCCACCACCGTGATCGAGGTCGGCGTTGACGTGCCCAACGCGTCGACGATGGTGATTTTGGATGCCGACCGTTTCGGCGTCTCCCAGCTCCACCAGCTGCGTGGCCGGGTCGGTCGCGGTGGCGTGCAGGGCCTCTGCCTGATGGTCACGCAGGCCGAGGAGGGAACTCTCGCGCGCGATCGCGTGGACGCCGTGGCATCCACCCTGGACGGTTTCGAGCTGGCGCAAAAAGACCTCGAGCTGCGACAGGAGGGCGACGTGCTCGGCAGCACGCAGTCCGGCGGCCGGTCGTCGTTGCGACTGCTGCGCGTTGCGAAGGATGGCGCGCTCATCACGGAAGCGAGGGAGCTGGCGCAGGCGGTGCTGGATGCCGACCCGACGCTCGCCGGGCATCCCGATCTGCGGTCGGCGCTCGACCGCCGGGTCGACGAGACGACCCGAGACTTCATGGCGAAGAACTAGGGCCCCTGCGCGAGTTCGGTCATCTGCAGCGGATAGTGTGGAGACATGAGCAGGATCGCCGTCGTACCTGGTTCCTTCGACCCGGTGACCCGAGGTCACATCGATGTGATCGAGCGGGCGTCGCACCTGTTCGACGAGATCCATGTGCTGGTGGTGCATAACCCCGACAAGACGGCGCTTCTGCCCGTCGCGCAGCGCGTCGCCCTCATCGAAAAGTCGCTCGGCGAATCCGAGGCGGCGACCAACATCACCGTCACGTCATGGAGCGTCGGCCTGCTGGTGGACTACTGCACGGATGTCGGTGCGAGCGTGATCATCAAGGGCATTCGGTCGCAGGTCGACGTGGCCTACGAGACCCCGATGGCCATCGTCAACCGCGACCTCGCAGGTGTCGAGACCATCTTCCTGCTGCCCGACCCGGCGCACGCGCACGTGTCGTCATCCCTGGTACGCCAGGTCGCCGGGCTCGGCGGCGATGTCTCGCCGTACGTGCCGCGTGCGGTCGCCGAGTTCTTGCAGCAGGGCCGCTGATGCCCGCGCTCAAGCTCGGTTATAAGGCGTCGGCGGAGCAGTTCGATCCGCGTGAGCTTGTCGAGATCTCGGTCGCGGCGGAGGCTCACGGCATGGAGTCGGTCGCCGTGTCAGATCATTTCCAGCCGTGGCGTAATGAGGGCGGTCATGCGCCGTTCTCGTTGAGTTGGATGGCGGCGGTCGGGGAACGCACCAGCACGGTGCAGATCGGCACGTCGGTGATGACTCCCACGTTCCGGTATAACCCGGCCGTGATCGCGCAGGCCTTCGCGACGATGGGCTGCCTGTATCCGGGGCGGATCATGCTCGGCGTCGGTTCGGGTGAGGCGTTGAACGAGATCGCGACGGGGTTTCGGGGTGCGGGGTCGCAGGATTGGCCGGAGTTCAAGGAACGTTTCGCCCGCCTGCGGGAAGCGGTGGATTTGATGCGGCAGTTGTGGACGGGGGAGCGGGTCGATTTCCAGGGCGAGTACTACTCCACCCATGGGGCGTCCATTTATGACCGGCCGGATGTTCCGGTGCCGGTGTATATCGCGGCGGGTGGTCCGGTGGTTGCCCGCTATGCGGGCCGTGCGGGGGATGGGTTCATCTGCACCTCGGGTAAGGGCATGGACCTCTACACGGTCGATCTGATCCCGGCGGTGAAAGAGGGCGCCGAGAAAGTCGGCCGCTCCTATGAGGACATCGATCGGATGATCGAGATCAAGCTGTCCTATGACACGAGCTATGAGACGGCGCTGGAGAACACCCGGTTCTGGTCGCCGCTAGCCCTGTCGAAGGAGCAGAAGCACGACATCACCGACCCGATCGAGATGGAGAACGCGGCGGATGCGTTGCCGATCGAGAAGATCGCGTCCCGCTGGATCGTGGGTGCCGACCCGGACGAGGTCGTCGCCGGCATCAAAC
>JAODAT010000152.1 GCA_025463565.1 Microbacteriaceae bacterium | reverse complement strand
CGAGATCTCGCTCAGCGATACCAAGCCCAAAGACCTGCCGCCCTCGTTCGGTGTCTTCATCCAGTACCCGGCGGCGTCAGGCCAGATCTGGGACCCGTCACACGTCATCGCCGCGGTAAAGGCCCAGGGCGGACTCTCGGTGGTCGCCGCCGACCTGCTCGCCCTCACCCTCATCACCTCGCCGGGGGAGCTCGGAGCGGATGTCGCCGTCGGAACCTCGCAGCGTTTCGGTGTGCCGATGGGCTTCGGCGGACCGCACGCCGGCTACATGGCCGTGAAGAAGGGGCTCGAACGCCAGCTGCCCGGGCGGCTGGTGGGGGTCTCGCAGGACTCGGCCGGGCATCCCGCCTACCGGCTGTCGCTGCAGGTGCGCGAGCAGCATATCCGTCGCGACAAGGCCACCTCCAACATCTGCACGGCGCAGGTGCTCCTCGCGGTGATGGCGTCGATGTACGCCGTCTATCACGGGCCGCAGGGGCTGAAGCGCATCGCGACGAACGTCACGAAGCATGCACGCATTCTCGCCCGCGCCGCCTCGGAGGCGGGCCACACGCTGGTCACCGCGAATTACTTCGACACGCTCACCCTTCACACGAAGACGGACGCCCGGCGGTTGGTGGACCGCGCCCACCAAGCCGGGTACCTGTTCCATCTCGTCGATGACGACCACATCCAGCTCTCGGTCGACGAGACGACGACGATGGATGACGTGCGGGCCGTCGCGCGCATCCTCGGCGAAGACCTGGCCGACGAGTCGGTCCCCGTCGACCTCGACGCCTGGATCCCGCGCTCGCTCGCCCGCACCAGCGACTACCTCACGCATCACGTCTTCAACACGCATCGCTCGGAGACGGCGATGATGCGCTACCTCAAGCACCTCGCCGACTACGACTACGCGCTCGACCGGGGCATGATCCCACTCGGCTCGTGCACCATGAAACTCAACGCGGCCACGGAGATGGAGGCGGTCACCTGGCCGGAGTTCTCCGCCATCCATCCCTTCGCACCCGAGGCGGATGTCGAAGGTTACCTGTCCCTGATCGAACAGCTGCAGGGCTGGCTGGCAGAGGTCACCGGCTACGACTCGGTGTCATTGCAGCCGAACGCCGGCAGCCAGGGCGAACTCGCCGGGCTGCTCGCTATCCGTGGCTATCACCTGTCGCGCGGCGACGCCGGCCGGAACGTCTGCCTCATTCCCTCGAGCGCGCACGGCACAAATGCGGCCTCCGCTGTGCTTGCCGGCATGCACGTGGTCGTCGTCGCAACGAACGAACTCGGCAACGTCGATCTCGACGACCTGCATGCCAAGATCGATCTTCACGCAGCGGATCTCGCCGCGCTGATGATCACCTATCCGTCGACGCACGGCGTCTACGAGCACGAGGTCGGCGCCATCTGCAAGGCCGTGCACGACGCCGGTGGTCAGGTCTACGTCGACGGCGCGAACCTCAACGCACTGCTCGGCTACGCCCGCTTCGGCGACTTCGGCGGGGACGTGTCGCACCTCAACCTGCACAAGACGTTCTGCATCCCGCACGGCGGTGGTGGGCCGGGAGTCGGGCCCGTTGCCGCAAAGGCGCACCTCGCGGCCTTCCTGCCCGGGCATCCGCTCGCCCAGCGCGAATTCAGTGGCAACCCCGAGAACATCGTGAGCGCGGCACCGTACGGCAGCCCCAGCATCCTGCCCATCTCCTGGGCGTACGTGCGGATGATGGGGGCGGAGGGCCTCAAGGCGGCGACCGGTGCAGCGGTGCTCGCCGCGAACTACGTGGCGGTGCGGCTGCGCGAGCACTACCCGGTGCTCTACTCCGGCGATAACGGGCTGGTGGCGCACGAGTGCATTCTCGATCTGCGGCCGCTCACCGAGAGCACGGGAGTGACCGTCGATGACGTTGCCAAGCGCCTGATCGATTACGGCTTCCACGCGCCCACCATGTCGTTCCCGGTCGCCGGCACCCTCATGGTCGAACCGACCGAAAGCGAAGACCTCGGCGAGATCGACCGATTTATCGATGCGATGATCGCCATCAGGCTCGAAGCGGACGCCGTGAAGGCGGGGGAGTGGCCGGCCGACGACAACCCGCTGCACAACGCGCCACACACCGCCCAGGCGGTCATCGAGGGCGAGTGGACGCATCCATACACTCGCGAGACGGCCGTCTACCCGGTGCGCACGCTCATCCGCAGCAAGTACTGGCCACCGGTGCGCCGCATCGACAATGCGTACGGCGACCGCAACCTGTTCTGCGCCTGCCCGCCGCCGGAGGCCTTCGCCGACTAGCGGCGCTCACCTCGCAGCCACCTTCGCGGCGGGAGTTACGACACCGCGAAATGTCGCGGCGGGAGATACGCCCGCCGCGCATTCTCGCGGCGGCTCTGAGAGCACGTGGAGGGAGGCACGCCTCCCGCCACGCGCTCGTCAGACCGCCGCGACGCGGCGTATCCCCCGCCACGACGAAATTAGCGGAAGAGACCGGGGAACGCGGATGCCGCCCACGGGTACCCGACGAAAATCGCCGTGTCGATCACGAAGTGGGCGATCACGAGCGGGAGCACGCGCCCGTAGCGCGAGTAGAGCCAGCCGAACACGATACCCATCGCAAAGTTGCCGGCGAAGGCGCCGAAGCCCTGGTAGAGATGATAGCTGCCGCGCAGCGTGGCCGCGACGAGGATGATCGGCCAGGTGCGCCAGCCCAGGTCGCGCAGCCGGGCGAACAGGTACCCGATGACGATGATCTCCTCCTGCAGCGCCGAGCGGAGCGCGGAGAGCACGAGGATGGGGATAGTCCACCAGTAGGTGTCGAGCGGTGACGGGTCGACTGTCACGCCGATTCCGAGGGCGCGGCTGCCGAGGTAGACACCGATTCCCGGAATGCCGATCAGCAGGGCGAGTCCGAGCCCGAGCAGCACGGCGCGCAGCGGACGGTCGAAGGTGAGACCGAGCCGGGCGAAATGCGGACGCGCCACGCTCAAGAGCAGAAAGGCGACCAGGGCGACGGGAACCAGGTCGAAGAAGATCGCGAGGAACTGGTAGATGAAGTCGAACACCTCGCGGTTGGAGAGCGCGCCGTTCAGTGTGGCGGTCTGCGAGGAGAGCGGTTTGGGCTGAGTGAGGCTGTCGGCCAGCGAGACGATCGAGTAGACGGCCGAGGCGCCGAGCGACAGACCGAGAACGAGCAGGATCTCCGCGCGAATGCGCCCACGCGACGGCAGCTCGAATGCCGGCTGGGGAAACGTCACGCGTGCGGCCGCACGGCGCAGGCCGGCGTTCCGCCCGGCAGCAGGTAGCGATATCGCGCGACCAGCCGATAGCCGATTGCCGTCGCGAACGAGTACGGCGGAGTGCAGAGCAACCATCCGGCAAAGCGCCACAAGACGGAGGGCTGATGCCGCAGAAGCGCCGAGACGGCAAGGTGACCGCCGTAGTTGCGGCCGTCGACGACCATCCACACCCGGTCGGATGCCTCTGCCGTGGTGAGCCCGTACTTCTCGAGTTCGGTCCACTGGAATGGTGCCGACGGCGGCATGGCCGGAAGTGTGCGTTTCAGCCAGTTCACCGCCGTCGTGCAGAAACCGCAGTCGCCGTCGAAAATCAGCAGAGCTGCCATGGTCGCTATCGTACGCCGCGCGCCCGTTCTAGGATTCTGGCCATGGCTGACCTGGGGATACGACCGATGACGTCGGCGGAGTTCGTCGAGTGGGAGAGCGAGGCGATCGAGGAATACGCGCACGATATCAGCGCCGCCCGCGGAATTCCGCTCGAAAACGCGCGCCGGATCGCGGAGGAGACCCATCGGCGCCTCCTTCCTGAGGGGCTCTCGACCCCCGGAACGCACATCGTCATCGGCGAGGACACGGCGGGCGGGCGAATCGGCATCCTGTGGGTCGGACCCAACCCCGACGGCGTCGGCCCGGCGTGGATCTACGACATCGAGGTGGTAGCGCCCCGGCGCGGCGAGGGCTGGGGTCGCGCCCTGATGGCGGAAGCCGACCGTCTCGCGCGCGAGGACGGCCACAGCGAGATCGGGCTGAACGTTTTCGGGTCGAACGCTGTCGCTCGGGGGCTCTACGAGTCACTTGGTTATGCGGCGACTAGTATCCAGATGAGAAAGCCGCTCTAGCCAAAACCTCTGCCCGAGACCCACGTTTAGCGGTATATCGCCGAAATACGCGATTTCTGCGCAGGTTTCGTGCGTTCACGCAATAATCCCGAGAGCAATATTTCCGCAATGTAAATGATTGAGCTGTGGTTTTGGTTAGCAACGCTTCCGTATCTAATATGTGTTTACTGCTCAGGGCGCGATTACGTCATCGACGTGTTCGTTCTGGTTGTCTCAAGGAGGAACTTCCACATGTCGGCTTCGCACACTCCACTTCACGCGTTCGCGCGCTAAGGCAGCCAGATGTCGACGCTTCCTCCCGGTAGCTACGTAGCCGAGGTCACCGCCAACGAGACCAGCTTCGAAACCCCCGAACACGGCGTCACCCCGCCGCACTTCTCGGCTATCGTCAGCCGGTCGCCGGGGAGCCTGGCCTGGGAGCGATTCCGATCCGATCGCAAGACGGTTGTCGCCGCGGTCGTGGTCGCCATCTACATCGTCCTGGCCATCCTCGCCCCCATCCTTGTCGGGCTTCACGTTCTCGACCCGTACACGGCTCACCCGAGCCTCATCAATGACGAGAGCCTCCCCACCGGGGGTACCGGCATCAGCTGGGCCCACCCGCTGGGTGTCGAGCCGGGTATCGGTCGCGACACCCTGAGCCGCGTCGGGTACGGCCTCTCGCTCTCGCTGTTCATCTCGTCATTCGCCGCAGTGATCTCGGTCACCATCGGCGTCGTGCTCGGCATCGTCGCCGGCATGTCGAGGAGCTGGGCCGACACCCTCATCGGTCGTCTCGTCGACCTGGTGCTGAGCTTCCCGCAGACGCTGATGCTGCTGGCCCTGTCGGGCGTCATCATCGGCTTCCTTACCGGCACGTTGAAGGTGCCGGCCGGAGACCCAGCCCAGGCCACCTACGTGATCGCCGTTCTCGCATTGTTCGGCTGGCCGCCCGTGACCCGCGTCGTCCGTGGCCAGGTGCTCAGCCTGCGCGAGCGCGAGTTCATCGATGCCGCGCGACTGATCGGCGCAAGTCGAGCGCGGCTCTACTTCAAGGAGGTGCTCCCGAACCTCTGGGCACCCATCCTCGTGCAGTTCACCCTCATCCTGCCGGCCTACGTCTCGACGGAAGCTGCGCTGTCGTTCCTCGGGGTCTCGATCCTGCCGCCGACCCCGACGCTCGGGAACATGCTCACCTCGGCGCTCCAGTACGCAACCGGTGACTTTCTCTACTTCATCATCCCCGCGCTTCTCCTCGTCATCGTCGTCGTCTCCTTCAACCTTCTGGGCGACGGTTTGCGCGATGCGCTCGATCCGAAAACGAACCGATGATCGGCTCGACACCGCACGACCTCAGCTTCCGCGGCGACGTGTCGCGGATCGGAGGCGCCTGCCGGCGCCTCATCTCAACACCAAGGAGAATCTGACAATGACAAGAAAGTGGTTGTCGCGAACCGCGGTGGTCGCCGTTATCGGCGTCCTTGCCGTAGGTATCACGGCCTGCTCGAGCGGTGGTGGCGGCACAACGTCCCCCAGCGCCGGCTCCGGCACAGCAGTCAAGGGTGGAACGGTCACCTGGCTCGACGTCTCGGGCGAGTTCGAAGCTACCGACCCGGTGGGCGTATACCTCGGTGAGGAAATCGCCGGTTTCCGTCGCATCGTCTACCGCGGTCTCACCGCGTTCCCGATCACCAAGGACAAGAACCCGACCCCGGTCGCCGATCTGGCCACCAACACGGGTACCACCAAGGACAAGGGAAAGACCTGGTCGTACACGCTGAAGAGCGGACTGAAGTGGCAGGACGGCACGACCATCACCTGTGCCGACCTCCAGTACGGCCTCTCACGCGGCTATGACGCGTCCCTGGTCGCTGGCGGCGGTGGCGTTGGCCTCACCTACTTCGGCGATGGCGGCTACAACCTCATCGACCCGAGCGACCCGAGCTACGACCTGTCGACCGAGTACACCGGTCCGCTGACCGGCTCGGCAACCGCGCAGGCGCACTTCGACAAGGCGGCTTCGTGCTCGGGTAACACCATCACGTACCACTTCCAGAACGCATGGCCGGACTTCCCGAGCGCAGCGGCAGCACTGTTCTCGACCGACCCTTACGAGAAGTCGTTCGACAAGGGCACCGCCAACCTGTTCACGGTCAACTCGGACGGCCCGTACAAGCTGTCCGGTACGTTCGACCCGCAGACCGGTGGAACCTTCGTCCGTAACTCGGAGTACAAGGCATCGACCGACACTCCGGCTACGACGCGTGGTGCATACCCCGACACCGTCAAGTTCGAGTTCGTTGACAGCCCGGAGACCATCACCGAGCGCCTGATCGCCGATTCGAGCTCGGACCAGTCGGCCTTCACGCCGCTGAACATCCCGTCCGACAAGTACTCGGAGATCTCGGATGCACAGTCGAGCCGTGTTGTCACCAGCACCTCGCCGTACACCCGCTTCCTCGAGATCAACTCGAACACGCTCACGGACCCGACGGTTCGTAGCGCGCTGATCGAGGCGACCAACCGGGCTGACGTGATCAAGGCAGAGGGTGGCAGCAAGTGGGGCACCCCGACGTCGACGATCGTTGCAGGAGCCATCCCCGGCTTCCAGCAGAACTCGCTGTCGAAGATCCCCGCAGCCGGCGACCCGGCCGCGGCCAAGAAGCTCCTGGCCGGCAAGACGCCGTCCATCCGCTTCGCCTTCTCCGACACGTCGACGGTTATCGAGCAGGTTGCAGCCACGCTGCAGCAGAGCTGGGAAGCTGCCGGGTTCAAGGTCACCCTCGTCCCGATCTCGAAGAGCGCCAAGCCGGGCTACTACGCCCAGGTTGGTTCCGACCCGAAGCCGTTCGACGTGTTCTTCGCCGGCTGGGCCGCTGACTGGCCGTCGCTGTTCGCCGTCGTACCGCCGATCCTGCAGTCGAACCCGAAGGGAGCCACCTTCGGTGTCGGCTTCAACTACGGTTTCTACAGCAACAAGACGGTTGACGGTCTGATCAAGCAGGCAAGTGCATCGACCGACCCGGCGACGCAGCAGAAGCTGCTGAACCAGGCCGATGACACGGCTGCGAAGGATGGCGCGTATGTACCGCTCGCCAACCAGAACAACTACTTCATCTATGGGTCCAAGCTGGGCGGCTTCCTTCCGGACGTCGCTTCCAGCTACTACCCGGACCTCGGGGCGATGTACGTCTCGAAGTAAGTAGTCAGCACCAACCACAAGGGGGTGGGTCGCCACGGCGGCCCACCCCCGCTCCACCGCAACAGAGAAGAAACCATCAGTGATCGCGTTCGCCATCCGCCGCATCCTCGTCGGCATCGTCATGTTGCTGGCGATGGTCCTCGTGGTGTTCATCCTGTTCTTCGCCGCGGGCAACCCGGCCAGGGACGTGTGCGGCAAGTTCTGCACCCCTGAGAAGCTCAAGCAGGTGACGCAGGTCTACGGCTATGACCAGCCGATCAGCGAGCAGTTCGGTCTCTTCATGAAGGGCCTCGTGGTCGGCCGTGACTACCCGGTCGATGACAAGTACCGCGAGGCGCTGGCGAAATCCAACCCCGACCTCGTCATCCACTGCCCGGCCCCCTGCCTCGGCTATTCGCAGCACGACGCGTTGACCGTCAACCAGGACATCGTCAAATACGCGCCCGTCACGCTCTCGCTGTCGATCTATTCGTTCGTCCTGTGGATCTTCTTCGGCGTGCTGATCGGCGTACTGGCGGCGGTGTTCAAAGGCAGAGCCCTTGATCGCATCACCGTCGGCATCACGCTGGTGGTCTACGCACTCCCCACATTCTTCATCGGCACGTTCCTTCTCCAGTTCGTCGCTATCAAGTGGCGACTCGTGCCCTATCCGAGTTATGTCTCGATAGCCGACGGAGGAGTGATCGGCTGGTTCAGCAGCCTGTTCCTGCCAGCCCTCACTCTGGCGCTCTTCTATATGGCCGCTTACGTGCGAATAACCCGTGCCTTCGTGCTCGAGTCGCTCACCGAGGACTACATCCGCACCGCGCGGGCCAAAGGCCTGCGAACGCGTGTCGTGCTGTTCAAGCACGGACTTCGAGCCGCGCTCACCCCGTTGCTCTCGATGGCGGGCCTCGACTTCGCCGCTCTGCTCGCGGGCGCGGTCATCACCGAATCGGTCTTCAACTATCAGGGTCTCGGGCTGCTCGCCGTCACGGCGAACAAAAACAGCGACCTGCCGGTTCTCATCGGCCTTGTGATCGTGGCTGGGGCCGCGGTCATTCTTGCGAACATCATCGTCGACATCCTTTATGCGTATGTCGACCCGCGCGTGCGTCTGCGATAGGAACCCAGTGCCAGATATTTCCCGACCCTTCCTCTCCGTAGAGAACCTGACCGTCAACTTCCCGACCCCGGATGGCATCGTGCACGCCACCGAGAGCCTGTCGTACACGCTCGAACGTGGAAAGACGCTCGGAATCGTGGGCGAATCGGGCTCGGGCAAATCGGTCTCGTCGTCCGCGATCCTCGGGCTGCATCGCTACTCGAACGCCATCGTCAGCGGCCAGATCTGGCTCGACGGCACCGACCTCCTGCAGATCAGCGACAATGACATGCGCCTGAAGCGGGGCAAAGAGGTCGCAATGATCTTCCAGGATCCGCTGTCTGCCCTGCACCCGTACTACCGCGTGGGTGACCAGATCGCGGAGGCCTATCGGGCCCACAACACCGTGACGAAGAAGGCCGCCCGCGCACGCACCATCGAGATGCTCGCCCGGGTCGGCATCCCGCAGCCGGATCGTCGCGTTGACGACTACCCGCACCAGTTCTCCGGCGGCATGCGGCAGCGCGTGATGATCGCCATGGCGCTCATTAACGACCCGACCCTGCTCATCGCCGACGAGCCGACCACTGCGCTCGACGTGACAGTCCAGGCGCAGATCCTCGACCTGCTGCAAGACCTTCAGCGCGAATTCAACACGGCGCTCATCATGATCACCCACGACCTTGGCGTGATCGCCGAGGTCGCCGACGACGTGCTCGTCATGTATGCCGGCCGCGCCGTCGAGTACGGCTCAGCTCGGGCGCTGCTCACCAAGCCGTCGATGCCATACACCTGGGGCCTCATCCAGTCGGTGCCCGACGTCACCGGCCCGGTAGACCGGCCGCTGCGCCCGATTCCCGGCAGCCCGCCGAGCCTGGTGCAACCGCCGGCCGGGTGCGCATTCTTCGGTCGCTGCGCTTTCTCGAGTCTCGTCCCCGGTGACCGTTGTGCCCACGAACTGCCCGAACTACTGCCCATCGAAGCCGGCCATCTCAAGCGATGCCACCTGGAGGACGTGTCCGTGATGTATGCCGAGAGTGTCGAAGCCGACCGCGTCGATACCGCTACGGTCGAAGCGGGAGCCCACTGATGGCCGCCCCGTTGCTCGAAGTCAAAGACCTGGTCATGCACTTCCCCGTCAAGTCACGGGGCGTGATCTCCCAGACGCTGGGCCAGGTCAAGGCGGTCGATGGCATCTCCTTCACCCTCAATGCCGGGCAGTCGCTCGGGCTGGTCGGCGAGTCGGGCTGTGGCAAGACAACGACGGGTCGCCTCATCACGCGCCTGCACAAGCCCACGAGCGGCCAGATCCTGTTCGAGGGCGAGGACATTGCCAACGCGAGCCCGCGCCAGCTCAAGCCGATTCGCCGCGACATCCAGATGATCTTCCAGGACCCGTACACGTCGCTGAATCCGCGCCAGACGGTTGGCGAGATCATCGGCGCGCCGCTGGTGATCCACAACCTTGTGCCGAAGAACAAGCGACTCGCTCGCGTGCAGGAGCTGCTCGAGATCGTTGGGCTCAGCCCCGAGCACTACAACCGCTACCCGCACGAGTTCTCCGGTGGCCAGCGCCAGCGCATCGGTATCGCCCGGGCGCTCACCCTGCAGCCCAAGGTGCTCGTCGCCGATGAGCCGGTGTCGGCGCTCGACGTCTCGATCCAGGCGCAGGTGATCAACCTGATGCAGGACCTGCAGAAGGAATTCAACATCGCGTTCCTGTTCATCGCTCATGACCTTGCGATCGTGCGGCATTTCTGCCCCGAAATCGCGGTCATGTATCTGGGCAAGATCGTGGAGCAGGCTCCGCGCGAGCAGCTCTACTCGGCGCCGAAGCACCC
The DNA here is from genome assembly GCA_025463565.1 of Microbacteriaceae bacterium. GTDB lineage: Bacteria > Actinomycetota > Actinomycetes > Actinomycetales > Microbacteriaceae > Lacisediminihabitans. Next base: position 21,979 of record JAODAT010000152.1, on the reverse strand, counting down.
GTACACAAAGGCGCTACTGTCGGCCGCGCCCGACATCCAGCAGGTGATCGCCGGCGGCCGTCGCGAGCGCATCCGGTTGACCGGTGACGTGCCGTCCCCGATCAACCCGCCGTCCGGTTGCCCCTTCCGCACCCGGTGCTGGAAAGCGCAGGACATCTGCGCGACGATGCCCCCGCCCCTCGAGCCGAAGGGCGGAGCCGGAATCGTGGCGTGCCATTTCCCCGAGAACACCAGCCCGGAAGACGCCAACACACCGGTGAGCACCGCCAGGAATGCCGCGTAACAAGCGCTCGGGCGAGTACACACTGCGCTCGGGCTCGTCCGCGGTGATCTTCTGGATCGGCGCGGTGGTGCTCGGGATCGTGGTCGTGGTTCCCCTGGTGAGCGGCCAGTGGCGGGTGTCCGCTTTCGCGATAGCACCCGCACTCCTGCTTGTCTGGGCGCTTTGGATCGCGCTGTACCGCCCCGCCGTGCGCTACGACAGCAGCCGGGCCGTTGTCATCAACATGGGCCGCACCCACGTGCTGCCCTGGCCGCGGGTCTCCCGCGTCCGACAGGGGATAGGGCTCCAGTTCGAGCTGGTCGACGGCGGCCACGTCGTGGCTGTCGCAGTGCCTCCTCCTCGCCGCACCGGGAATGTGGCCAGCTTCTTCGATCGCCGCACGCGACCGGTGCAGGACGTTACCCGGGACGCGGAGCTGCTTGACAGCGTTCGCGTCGCGGCCGCGCCCGGCGCCGATCCTGTGGCGAGTCATTGGGATGTCGTTCCGCTCGCAATCGGCGTGGTGCTCGTGGTCGCGGTCGTGGTCGAAGTCATCATCGGTATCTAGAACGTCGGCATTTAGCGCCATGACCGCGTAACGTGGCTGCGGTCATGCGCAAACGAATCATTGCTGTCGGAATGCTGGCGGCAGTGGCTCTGCTGCTCTCTGGATGCTCATCCCCGGTGCTCGTGAAGGGCACTTCGGTCGCCGTTGCTGTGAGCGACGCATTCACCTCGGCCAACCCCGCGACGACCTTCGGCAACCAGCCAACCAACGCCGAAGTGGCCGCGGCGACTAGTTCGCAGTTCGCCTCATACGACTCGACGCCGGCGCTGGTACATGACACATCGTTCGGGTCTGCGACCGTCGTCTCCACGTCACCGTTCCAGGTGAAATACACGATCGCTCCGGGCGTCGAGTGGTCCGATGGCACGCCCGTGGACGCGGCCGACCTGATGCTGTCCTGGGTCGCCAATTCGGGTGTGCGCAATACCAAGGGCTTCGACGTGGACAAGTACACCGACGACTCGGGGCGATTCACCAGCGCGCTGCCGGCGGGAGTCGTGCACTTCGACGGATTCACCGGCGGGGGACTGCAGCTGGTCACGGCCATCCCGGTGGTTGGGGACGGCGGAAGATCGCTCACCCTGAGCTATAACAAATACTTCGCCGACTGGCAGCTGGTATTCGGTGTCGGACTGCCCGCTCATGTTGTGGCGAAACACGCCTTCGGATCGAAGACCGTGCAATCGGCGGAGAATTCCCTGTTGAAGGCGGTGCGGTCGAACGATACGGCCGCGCTGGCCAAACTCGCCCGAGTCTGGAACACCGCGTACGACTTCACCTCGACGCCGAAGAGCACCGACCTGCTGGTGAGCGACGGCCCATATACGGTGTCGTCGATCACCCAGGATGCCATCACCCTTGCGGCGAATCCGCACTACTCGGGCGACCATCGTCCACGGTTCGCACGCGTCGTGCTGCGGGTGATCAGCGACCCGCTCGCCCAGGTGCAGGCGCTCAAGGCCGGAACGGTGGACGTGATCTCGCCCACCCCGGCCGCCGATGTCGACTCGGCGATCGCCGCGATCCACGGCGTGACGACCACCAGCGGGTTCGACGGTGCATGGGAGCATCTCGACCTGCAGTTCTCGCACAGTCGCAATGGCACCTTCGACGACCCGCGCGTGCGCGCGGCGTTCCTCGACGTGGTGCCGCGCCAGAAGATTCTCGACACGGTGGTGAAGCCTCTCGAGAAGAAGGCCGCGCTGCGCTCGTCGCAGGTGTTCCTGCCCGGTTCGGCCGGTTACGACCAGGCAGTCGCGAAGAACGGCTCGAAGGCGATCGCGAAGACGGATGTCGCGGCCGCCAAGGCCCTGCTGGCCCAGGCCGGCGTGAGTGCGCCCACGGTCTGCATCCTGTTCGATCCGTCCAACCCACGCCGGGTTGCCGAGTTCGCTCTCATCCAGTCGTCCGCCGCACTCGCCGGGTTCGTGGTGACCGACTGCTCGAGCCCCGGCTGGAGCCAGCTTCTCGGTACTCGGGGTGCATACGATGCCGCGCTGTTCGCCTTCCGCCCGACCTCCCTGGCCGTCAGCGCGGTCGGCGCGACCTACGCCTCGGATTCGCTGATCGACAACGACAACTTCTACTCCAGCCCGCAGGTCGACGCACTCATCGCACGCTTGGACGCCTCCGATGACCCGGCGACCCAGCAGCAGCTGATGAGCGAGATCGATAGCCGGCTCTTCGCGGACTCCTACGGAGCGCCGCTGTACCAGTTTCCGGCGATCACCGCGGTTGACGGCAGGGTCTCCGGCGTCTCCCGATCGCCCCTCCCACCATCACTGCTGTGGAATATCTGGGCGTGGACGCCCGTTGTACAGGGCAAATAGCCCGATCACGGTACACTTGTGATGCGGCGCGCCAGATTCGCGCGCCTGCCTCCGCCAGATCACTGGCCAACTTCTCCCTCTCAAACCCAAGGATGTACAGCCATGGCCACCGCCACTCGTAAAGACCTGCGCAACGTCGCGATCGTCGCGCACGTCGACCATGGCAAGACCACCCTCGTCGACGCCATGCTGCGTCAGACCAACTCCTTCGATGCACACGCCCACCTCGAAGAGCGGGCGATGGACTCGAACGACCTCGAGCGCGAGAAGGGCATCACGATTCTGGCGAAGAACACCGCCGTCTCGTACGCCGGAATCCACGCCGCCGAGCACGGTGAGGGCGGCCCCATAATCATCAACGTGATCGACACCCCGGGTCACGCCGACTTCGGCGGCGAGGTCGAGCGCGGCCTCTCCATGGTCGATGGTGTCGTGCTGCTTGTCGACGCGAGCGAGGGTCCGCTTCCGCAGACCCGCTTCGTGCTGCGCAAGGCGCTCGAGGCCAACCTGCCCGTCGTGCTGCTCGTCAACAAGACCGACCGCCCTGACGCCCGCATCGACGAGGTCATCGCAGAGAGCCAGGACCTGCTGCTCGGCCTCGCATCCGACATGGCCGACGAGCACCCCGACCTCGACCTCGATGCCATCCTCGACGTGCCGATCGTCTACGCATCCGGCCGCAACGGCGCCGCGAGCTGGAACAAGCCCGAAAACGGCACCCTGCCAGACAACGACGACCTCGAGCCGCTGTTCGACGCCATCCTCAAGCACATCCCGGCGCCCACTTACGACGACGAGGCACCGCTGCAGGCGCACGTCACCAACCTCGACGCTTCGCCGTTCCTCGGTCGCCTCGCGCTGCTGCGTGTCTTCAACGGCACGATCAAGAAGGGCCAGACGGTCGCCTGGGTCAAGCACGACGGTTCGGTGCACAACGTCAAGGTCACCGAGCTGCTGATCACGAAGGCACTCGACCGCTTCCCGACCGAATCTGCCGGTCCCGGCGACATCGTCGCCGTCGCCGGTTTCGAAGACATCACCATCGGTGAGACCCTCGCCGACCCGAACGACGTGCGCCCGCTGCCGACCATCACGGTCGACGACCCGGCCATCTCGATGACCATCGGTACGAACACCTCGCCGATGATCGGCAAGGTCAAGGGCCACAAGCTCACCGCCCGCATGGTCAAGGATCGCCTCGACCGTGAGCTGGTCGGTAACGTGTCGATCAAGCTGGTCGACATCGGGCGTCCCGACGCCTGGGAGGTCCAGGGCCGCGGGGAGCTCGCGCTCGCCATCCTGGTCGAGCAGATGCGTCGTGAAGGCTTCGAGCTCACCGTCGGCAAGCCGCAGGTTGTTGTTCGCCAGGTCAACGGCAAGGTTCACGAGCCCTTCGAGCACCTGACGATCGACTCGCCGGAGGAGTACCTCGGCCCGATCACGCAGCTGCTTGCCGCTCGCAAGGGCCGCATGGAGAGCATGAGCAACCACGGCACGGGCTGGGTGCGCATGGAGTTCATCGTTCCGTCGCGTGGTCTCATCGGCTTCCGCACCGAGTTCCTCACCATCACGCGTGGGGCCGGCATCGCGAACGCGGTCTCGCACGGCTATGAGCAGTGGGCGGGCGAGATCATCACCCGCACCAACGGCTCGATCGTCGCCGACCGTTCCGGTGTCGCGACCCCGTTCGCCATGACCGCCCTGCAGGAGCGCATGTCGTTCTTCGTCGAGCCGACGCAGGAGGTCTATGAGGGCATGGTGGTCGGCGAGAACTCGCGCGCCGACGACATGGACGTCAACATCACCAAAGAGAAGCAGCTCACCAACATGCGCCAGTCGACGTCCGACGTCTTCGAGCGCATGACGCCGTCGCGCAAGCTGACGCTCGAGGAGTGCCTCGAGTTCGCCCGCGAAGACGAGTGCGTCGAGGTGACGCCGGAGTTCGTGCGTATCCGCAAGGTGGAGCTCGACGCAAACGCTCGCGCGCGCAAGACGTCCCGCCTCAAGAAGCAGAACGCGTAACTAGTTCGACTAGTCCAAACCCCCTATTGTGGGGCGGTTTCAGCGACCCCTATGCTGTGGCGCGAGGCTCATAGCCGCCCTGCAGGCGCGCCTCGGCTTGGGGAGGACCGATGTCCGGCACTCGCACCACCCTCACCGTCGTTGCCATCGCGATCGCGGCAGGCTTCGCCCTGGCCGGATGCTCGGTGGGCGGATCGCCGACCGCCGTGTCGTCGACTGCCGCTTCGTCATCGGGTGGCCACTCGTCGCCGTCGGTGAGCGCGTCGTCCGACGACGCCGGCACCGACTCGTCGGACGCCGACGCGACCCTTCCCAAGACGTTCCCGAAGGACGACGTTCCCCTCATCGACGGAAAACTCGTCTACACGGCCGACCTCGGCACGGGCTGGATCGTCTTCATCAAGGCGGATGACTTCGGCGACGCCTACAAGGACGCCTCGGGAAAGCTGACCGACGCCGGGTTCTCGAAGAGCCAGGAGGTCGCCACCGACCAGGGTGACGTCGCCGCGTTCACCACGGACAAATACCAGGTCATCGTCACGGCCGGCACCGATGCCACCTACGGCAAGGCGGTCAGCTACACCGTCACCAAGCAGTAATTCGCGTCACACCCGATCACACCAGGAGACAGCATGTTCACCACCCGTACTCGCCGCGTCACCGTTCCGATCGCCATCGCTCTCGCCGTCATCGCTGGCCCTACGCTGGCCGGTTGCTCCGTGCAGGGCATCATCAACAGCGCCACCGGCGGCAAGGTCAGCCTGCCCGGCAAGAGCATCCCGAGCGACTTCCCGAAATCCGTGCCGCTCGCGAAAGGCACCGTCATCCTGGGGGCGGCGATCGGCGACGGTAAGGGCGGCAAGGTCTGGAACGTCACGATCCAGCTGAACGATGGCGAGAGCCTCAAATCCCTCGCGAGCGACCTCACTGGCGCCGGGTTCAAGGACCAGGGCGACCTGACCACTACGTCGGATGACGGTGGAACGGCGAGCTTCGACAACGGCACGTACAGCGTGATCCTGGTGGTGGCGAAGGCCGACAACAAGACCACGGCGAACTACACGGTCGGCACCGACAACACGAAGTAGTGTGAAGCGGGTCGAGCTGCGCGCTGGAGCTATGGCGATTGCATCGCAATCGCGCGACACCAGCGCCGACGAAGCTGTGCTTCGTCGGGTTGTTACCCGCGTCGAAGCTCGACCCGCCTTTTTTTAGGAGAACAGCTTCTCGCCGATGTAGCCGCCCGCCTTCGGGGCGGGGGGCACCGCGAACAACGCCGACCCGATGTGCGAGATGTACTCGTTCAGCCGGTCGGATGCTCCGAGCTTCGTCTGCAGCGTGATGAAGTTCTTCGGGTTGTTCATGTACGCGACGAACAGTAGCCCGGCGTCGAGCTGCGCGTACTGGTCGAGCCCGTCGGTGTAGTTGTAGCCGCGACGCAGGATCTTGATTCCGCCGTTGTTCTCGTGCGCGGCGAGCGCAATATGGGCGGTCGGCGAGATGACGGGAACGCCGCCCTTGGTCTTCGCGAAGTCGGGTGTGTCGTGCTCGAGGTGCCCGCTGAGCGGTGCACCTTCGGTCTTGGTGCGCCCGAAGACGGACTGCTGGTCGTGCACGCCGTCCGCGTCCCAGATCTCGATGTTCATCTGGATCTTGCGCACCACCTGGTAGCTGCCGCCGTGCATCCAGGCCTGGTCGTCGTCTGTCCAGACGAACTTCGCGTAGTCCTCGGGCGTCGAAATGTTGCGCGTGCCGTCCTTGAAGCCCATCAGGTTACGCGGCGTCTTCTGCGCCGGACCCGCGGATGCCCGGCCGAACCCCATCACCGTCCAGTGGGTGGTCGCGGTTCCCCGCGCCATCCTGGCCAGGTCGCGGATGGCGTGGTACGCCACCTGCGGATCGTCGGCGCACGCCTGGAGGCCGAGGTCGCCGCCGGTGGTCGCCGCGGTGAGGTTGTCGCTCGGTAGGGTCGGAAGGTCGCGCAGGTGCGTCGGGCGCTTGGCGGAGAGCCCGAAACGGCTGTCGAAGATGCCGGGGCCGAGGCCGAGGGTGACGGTGAGCCCGCTGGGGCCGAGATCCAGTGCCTCGCCGGTGTCGCCTGCGACGGCATCCGTGCGGTTCGGCTGCACCTGGCCGACCGGCAGCCCCTTCATGAGCTGGGCGATGGACGCCGACCAGCGGGCAAGCAGAACCTGCAGGTCGCTGCGCGTGGTGCCGTCCGCCATGTCGAACGACATGAACATCGAGTACCGCTGCGGCGGGGTGTCGATTCCGGACTGGTGCAGGCCGGTGTAGAACGGGTACTCCAGCGCCGAGTCGGAGTCGTCCTGCGCGACGGTGTGGCCGATGGCGTAGCCACCGCCACCGCCGAGTAGCGCTCCGGCAACCGCTCCGCCGGCGGTGCCGAGGAACAGTCCACGACGGCTGATGCCGGGGCGATCACTCGCCCCGGCATCAGCCGTGCTGTCTGGGTCGACAGTCACTGTGCTGTTGCGACCTTCTCTGCGATCTTGGAGAGCGGGTCCTGCAGTGCCTGGACCGCCTGGCTCAGGGTAGCGGCATCCGTCGCCTTAAGCGCCGCCGTGTAGGTGACATAGCCACCGGGCGCCGTCGGGTCTTTGTACTTGTCGAGCAGGGTGGTCACGTTCGCGAACTGCGTGTTCACCTGCTTCGTCAGGTCGGGATCGATCTTCTTCATGCCGGGCTCGAGGAAGGCGAAGGCCTGCTGGGCACCCTCGACGTTGGCGGCGAAGTCGATGAGGTCGAGGTGGCTGAAGTCCTCCTCCTCACCCTTGATCTTCTCGGTTTGCACCTCTTCGAGCAGGCTGGCCGCTCCGTTGGCGAGGTCCTCCGGCTTGTAGGTGAGCTTTGCGGCGAGTGTGTTCAGCTTGGCGACGTTCGACACCAGCTCGGTGGAGAGCTGCTTCGTGGAATCGGTGATCGCGCCGCCCTGCCAGAGGTCGCGCTCGATGGCATGGAAGCCGTGCCAGCCGACCACCGGGTCGAGGTTGGATGCCCGCATGTCAATCAGGTAGTCGAGATTGCCTGCGTTGTCGGTGGCCTTGAAGCCGGGGAGCGCGAAGCCGTCCACGTCGGACTCGATGCGCTCGTAGTACGGGCGGGCGAGGGCGTACTCGGTTTTCGCCTGGGCGACATCACCCGACTGCACGGCGGTGTTGAGGTTCGCGACCGCGGTGGTCATGTTGGACAGCACGCCGCTGACGTACTTGGCGTAGCCATCCGTGCCCTGCTTGAGCAGGCCCGTGACGCCGCCCTTCGGCGCTGCCGCCTCCTGGCCGGAGACGACGAGGGTCTGCATCTCTTTCACTGCGCCCGGGCAATAGACCTGGTAATTGCCGCCGCCGAGGGTGACCGTGAACTTCACCGGGCTGAGGCCGGGGGCGAGGTTCTCCTTCTCGCCGATGATGCGGTCGGCGCTGAGTAGCTCCACCTCGGTGATGGCGGTCGAGGTCTTGTTGGTGACCGTGAAGGTCACCGGCCCGGCTTTCGCGGTTGTTGCGCTCAGCTCGCAGGTGTCCTGCGAGCCTCCGTTGAGAGTGACGGCGATCTGGGTCGCGGCGGAGCTCGACGACGCGGTGTCGGCGGTCGTCGTCGATGCGCAGCCGGCCAGCGCGAAGGCGGCGGCAGCGATGGTCGCCACGATCGCGAGCGACCTGACGTTCTTAGCGGGGGACATTCGTGCTGTTCCTCAGGTTTCTGTTTTTCGGGGTCTGTGATGCGGAGGCGCTGAGTGCGGTGGTTCGGAGTGCGGCGGGTTCGAGACGGCGCGCGGCACGAGCGGCCGACAGCGCGAGGGCGAGCGCGGCGATGAGCATGGCGACCGGAAGCCAGAGCTTCCAGAGCAGGCGCTCGTCGTTCGCGGACTGCGCCGCCACGATGCGCGCGGTGATACTCGCGACGTCGGACGAGTCGCCGGACAGTGCGTTGCCCGCGGTCGAGACCGTACGGTTGCCGCTGAGGCCGCCCCCGGAGATTTGCAGGATGTGTGAGGTCTCGCTCGATGCGTTGAGGAGCCCCGAGCCGACGGTCCAGACCCTCAGTGTGGTGCTGGTGATCGTGGTCACGCTGAACGGCCCCGGGCTCTGCTGCAGGCTCATCCCGATGGGGAGACGGCCGCCGTTATCGGCGGCGAGCTGGTCGATGGTGACGGATGCGGTGGTCGTGGCCCGCATCGAGGGCACCACGTGCATGACAGCTGCCACGCCATCTTTCACGGTGCTGGTCGAGCGCGACGCGGTCATCGTGGTCGAGCCGGAGCCGGTGTTGAGGGTGAAGCGGTCGGGTGACGCGGTGGTCGACACGATCCCGCCGATCGCGCCGGATCCGTTCGCCAGCCGAAGGGTGCCATCGCCCGAGCCGGCTCCCGCGAGCGGCACGGCGAGGCCGAGGATCGCCGCGACGGCCACCAGGCCGATGGCGATGCCGAGCCGCGTCTTGATCGCGGCGACGCCGGACGGCCGGATGCGCGCGGGCCAGAGCACGAACAGCAGCACGCTGACGAGATAGATCGCCCAGCCCATCACCTCGACGAGCCGTGGGTCCGACGGGATGCCGAGCACTCCCGTGATGAGCGCGGACTGGATCGACCCGTTCGGCGCGAGCCAGGCCAGGTCGACCGTCTGCTGCTGGCCGATGTTCAGCCAGCCGGCCTCGTGGGCGGTGCGCAGCGCGCTGAGCACGAGGCCGGCGGCGACGAAGACGAGGAAGACGCCGGTGAATCGGAAGAACCGACCGAGATTGATGCGCACGCCACCGTGGTAGATGCCCACGCCGATGCCGACGGCGACGAGGATGCCGATCACGGCGCCGGCGATCGCGGCGATGACGCTCGTGGACGACTGGAATGTCGCGAGCAGGAAGACGGAGGTCTCGAAGCCCTCCTTGAGAACCGCGAGGAAGGCCATGACGGCGAGGGCGAGCGCCGTTCCCTCGCCCAGAGCGGCCGTGGCGGATGACTCGATGTCGCGCTTCAGGCCGGAGGCGTGGGTGTTCATCCACACGATCATCCCGGTCACGAAGACGACCGCGACCGCGCCGATGACGGTCTCGAGACCCTCCTGCTGCGCCTGCGGGAGGGACAGCGACACGAGCTCGAGCACGCTGCCGACCGTGATGCTCAGGGCGATCGCGATGATGACGCCGATCCACATCGCCCGAAGCGACCTGCCGTTGCGGCGCAGGAACGCGGCGAGGATTCCGACGATGAGTGCCGCCTCGAGACCTTCGCGGAGGCCGATGACAAGAGTTGCGAGCACGGAATCGTTTCAGAATTGTGGGACGGGATGTTGGTAAGGCTTACCTTACTCAGTCGACTGTATCGGGCGCGGCATATCCTGTCCACTGTGGAAACCCCGCCAATCCTGAGTGAACTCGAACGAATCCTGTTCGTACACGCGCACCCGGACGACGAGACCATCGCCACCGGCGGCACCATCGCGACGCTCGTCGACCGCGGCAGCGCGGTCACCGTGCTGACCTGCACGCGAGGTGAACTCGGTGAGGTCATCCCCGAAGACATCCGGCAGCTGGAGGGGTCGAAGCGGCTCGCCGCGTACCGGGCCCGCGAGCTCTCTGCGGCCATGGGCATCCTCGGAGTTCGCGATCACCGTTTCCTGGGCGACGCCGGCGCTCGCTGGGGAACCCTGCCGCCGCGCAAATACACGGACTCCGGGATGCAGTGGGGAAGCGCGGGGGCAGAGGCCACCGAGCACCTGCCGGAGGATTCGCTCTGTGCTGCGCCCTTCGGGGATGTCGCGGCCGACATCGCCGCGGTGATCGAGGCGACGAAGCCGACCGCGGTGATCAGCTACGACGCTCGCGGCGGCTACGGACATCCGGACCACATCCGCGCGCGGGAGGCGGCGCAGCGTGCCGCCGAGGTGATGGAGGTGCCATTCTTCGAGATCGACGAGAAGGGCGACATCGAGATCGACGTCGCTCCGGTCATCGCCCGCAAGACCGCAGCGCTCACCGCGTACCGCAGCCAGGTGACCGTGGACGGCGACCGCTTCGCCCTGTCGAGCGGTCCGGCCAGGCCGATCGCTACCGTCGAACGGTTCAGTCGAGTGCACGACCAGCAGCCCCGGGCGTCGGCCTGGAGCGAGCAGGGATTCGGGGCCGTGATTCTCGCCTGCGTGCTCGCGCTCGTGATCGGTGCCGGTGTCGGAGCAATCGCCACTGTGGACCACCAGTTCTCGGTTCCTGCCTTCGGGGTGCCGCTGCCGATCGGAATCGTCGTGAGCCTGTTGATCGCCGCGCTGATCTTCGTCGGCGCCAGGCTCGCATTCGAGGGCAGAATCGTGGGCGTCTTCGCGGCCATCGGCATGATCGGCGCGATCGGAGTCCTCTCGCTCGCCGGCTCGGGCGGCGGCCTTCTCGTTCCGGCGAATCCGGTCGGTTACCTGCTCGTCTACGGCACGCCGGCCATCGCGATCGTGGTGCTGGCGTGGCCGGCTCGGGGGCCGTTCCGCCGCGATAGGCTGGTTACTGCACCAACCCGAAGGGAACCAGAAGCCTCGTGACCTATGTCATCGCGCTCCCGTGTGTGGACGTCAAAGACAGAGCATGCATCGACGAGTGTCCCGTCGACTGCATCTACGAGGGCGATCGGATGCTGTACATCCACCCCGACGAGTGCGTCGACTGCGGCGCGTGCGAGCCGGTCTGCCCGGTCGAGGCGATCTTCTACGAAGACGACCTCCCCGACAAGTGGGCCGACTATTACAAGGCCAACGTCGAGTGGTTCGAGGAACTCGGCTCGCCGGGCGGTGCGGCCAAGGTCGGCGTGGTGCATCGCGACCACGCCGTGATCGACGCCCTGCCTCCGCAGGGCCCAGCGGCCTGACCTTGTCCGCTCGCGTCCCGCTCGTACTCCCCGACTTTCCGTGGGATGCCCTCACGCCGTACGCCGAGCGCGCGAAGGCACACTCGGGCGGCATGATCGACCTGTCGGTCGGTTCGCCGGTCGACCCGACGCCGGCGGTCATCCGCGATGCACTCGCTGCAGCGACGGACGCGCACGCCTACCCGCTCACCGCCGGAAGCGTTCCTTTGCGTGAGGCGATCGTCGACTGGTACGCCCGCCGCCGTGGTGTCGACGACCTGAGCATCGCGAACGTGCTGCCCACCATCGGCTCCAAAGAGTTCATCGGCGGGCTCGCGCTCTGGCTCGGGCTGGGTCCCGGGGATGTCGTGGTGCAGCCCTCACAGGCCTACCCCACCTACGCGGTGGGCGCTGCGCTTGTCGGCGCAACTGTCGTCGCGAGCGATGATCCGGCCGAGTGGCCGGAGAACACCCGTCTTATCTGGGTGAACAGCCCCGCGAACCCGGACGGCCGCATCCTCGGCGTCGAGCAGCTCGCGGCCGCCGTCGCGCGGGCGCGCGAGCTGGGTGCGGTCATCGCGAGCGACGAATGCTACGCGGAGCTGGCGTGGGAATCTGATGGACCGGCCCCGAGCATTCTCGACCCGCGAGTCATCCACGGGGAGCGCAACTCCGTGCTGAGCGTCTACTCGCTCAGCAAGCAGTCGAGCCTCGCCGGTTACCGGGCCGCGTTCGTCGCGGGCTGCAGCGATCTCATCGCCGAGATCCTCGAAGTTCGCAAGAACCTCGGACTCATTCCGCCGTTCCCCGTGCAGGCCGCGATGGTTGCCGCCCTCGCCGACGAAACGCACGTCGCCGCGCAGCGCGCGCTCTACCGGGCACGGCGCGACGCACTCATTCCGGCGGTCGAAGCCGCAGGCCTCCGCATCGACAGCAGCGAGGGCGGCCTGTACCTCTGGGCGACCGCGGACCAGCCCGCTCTCGCCACGGTGGGTCGTCTGGCGGATCTCGGCATCCTGGTCGCGCCCGGAACGTTCTACGGCGACCCGGCCTCGCAGTACGTGCGGATCGCACTGACCGCAACCGACGAGCACCTCGCCGAAGCCGCGCGCCGTTTGGCGGACTTCCACAAGTAATCCCTGCAGTCGTTGGCGGGTGCAACTGTCGACGCCGCGGCCAATTAGGCTGTAAGCGTGACGGACTCACCCACATCTGACGCCCCCAAGGCCACCCTTTCGTTCCCCGGCGGCACGGCGGAGTTCCCGATCCTTCAGAGCACAGACGGGGCGTCGAGCATCGACGTGTCGACCCTCATGAAGCAGACGGGGTACTCGACCCTCGACTACGGGTTCGTGAACACGGCGGCGACGAAGAGCGCGATCACCTACATCGACGGCGATGCCGGCATCCTTCGTTACCGCGGCTACGCGATCGAAGAGGTCGCGGCGAAGTCGACCTACCTCGAGGTGGCCTGGCTGCTCATCCACGGCGAGCTGCCCTCCCCGTCTGAGCTCAGTGCCTTCGAGGACCGTGTGCGTCGCCACACCCTGCTGCACGAAGACCTTCGCCGGTTCTTCGACGCGCTTCCGCACAACGCCCACCCCATGTCGGTGCTGTCGAGCGCGGTCTCCGCGCTGTCGACGTTCTACGAGGACTCGCTCAGCATTCATGATCCGGAGCAGATCGAACTCTCGACCATCCGCCTGTTGGCAAAGCTGCCGGTGATCGCTGCATACGCGCATAAGAAGAGCCTCGGGCAGGCGTTTCTGTATCCCGACAACAGCCTGAGCTTCGTCGACAACTTCCTGAAGCTCAACTTCGGCACGATGGCCGAGCCGTACGAGGTCAATCCCGTGGTGTCGCGTGCGCTCGAGCGCCTGCTCATTCTTCACGAAGACCACGAGCAGAACGCCTCCACCTCGACCGTGCGGCTGGTCGGTTCCACCCAGGCGAATATGTTCGCCTCGATCTCCGCCGGTATCAACGCGCTGTACGGACCCGCGCACGGTGGGGCGAACGAGGCCGTGCTCACGATGCTGTCCGAGATCAAGGAATCGGGCGACAGCGTCGACAAGTTCGTGCAGCGGGTGAAGAACAAAGAAGACGGCGTGCGCCTGATGGGCTTCGGCCATCGGGTCTATCGCAACTTCGACCCTCGCGCCCGCCTGGTGAAGGAGAGCGCTGACGAGATTCTCACCGCCCTCGGCGTGCAGGATGACCTGCTCGACATCGCCAAGGAGCTGGAAGCGGTCGCGCTCGCCGACGACTACTTCGTGGAGCGCAAGCTGTACCCGAACGTCGACTTCTACACGGGCGTCATCTACAAGGCCATGGGCTTTCCGACCCGCATGTTCACCGTGCTGTTCGCGATCGGTCGTCTCCCGGGCTGGATCGCCCACTGGCGGGAGATGAACGAGGACCACTCAACGAAGATCGGTCGCCCGCAGCAGCTCTACATCGGAGCACCCGAACGAGGCTGGCCCACTTCGTAACGCGTCGCTCGTACTAACTTGCCTGCTACGCGTGCAGGGCGGCGTTGAGCTCGACGCCTTTGCCCTGCCGTGCCAGCACCTCGACGCCCCCGGTGACGGAATTGCGGCGGAACAGCAGGCCGGGCACGGCCGAGAGCGTAACCGCCTTCACGGTCACCGGCTCCTCGCCGTCACGGATCACGACGACCTTGGTGCCCGCCGTCACGTAGAGGCCGGCTTCGACCACCGAGTCGTCTCCGATCGAGATGCCGATGCCCGAGTTGGCGCCGAGCAGCGCTCGGCGGCCCACAGCCACCCGTTCGGTGCCGCCGCCGGAGAGCGTGCCCATGATGGATGCGCCGCCCCCGACATCCGAGCCGTCGCCAACGACGACCCCCTGCGAGATTCGGCCTTCCACCATCGACGCGCCGAGCGTGCCCGCGTTGAAGTTCACGAAGCCCTCGTGCATCACGGTCGTTCCGGGCGCGAGGTGCGCCCCAAGCCGCACCCGCGACGTGTCGGCGATGCGCACGCGGTCGGGCGAGAGGTAGTCGGTGAGCCGTGGGAAGCGGTCGATGGAGTGTGCTGCGATTCCGGCCCGCTGAAGGGTGAGGCGTTCCGCCGCGTAGTCGTCAGGGTGCACCGGTCCGGCATTGGTCCAGGCGACCACCGGCAGCATCCCGAAGATGCCGTCGAGATTGATCGTGTTCGGCTTCACGAGGAGCGTGCTCAGCAGATGCAGGCGCAGGTACGCGTCCGGTGTGGACGCCGGTGCACTGTCGAGGTCGATCTCGACGGTGACGAAGTCGATGGTCACGTTGCGGCGCGAGTCGGCGCCGGTGATCAGCGAGAAGTCCGCCGGGGCGATGTGGGGATCGCGACCGGCCGGGAAGCTGCCGAGAGCGGGGTCCCGGAACCAGGTGTCGAGTACGGTGCCGTCGCCGGCCGTCGTTGCGAGCCCATAACCCCAGGCCGAGCGTTCAGTCATGCTCCAAGGTTAGCGAGACCGGGGTCGGTAAACTGTGCGGGTGCCAGACGCCCGCGCCCTCGACCCGTCGTCGTCGATCGACCTGACCCGGCAGCTCTGCGACATCCCGTCGGTGTCCGGCGATGAAGCGTCGATCACGTCGGCGATCCTCGACCTGCTGTCGGGTGCCGAGCACCTCGAGGTCATTCGAGACGGAGACACCATCGTCGCCAGGACGAACCTGGGTAGGGCCAGGCGCGTGGTGATCGCCGGTCACACCGACACGGTGCCGATCAACCACAACCTGCCCACGCGGTTCGAGTCAGCGGATGATGTCGACTACCTCTGGGGCCGCGGCACGGTCGACATGAAAGCCGGCGTCGCCGTGCAGCTGAAGCTCGCGGTGGAACTGGTGGCGCCAGTGGTCGACGTGACCTGGATCTGGTACGACCACGAGGAGGTGGCCTCCGATCTCAATGGTCTCGGCCGGCTCGCGTCCCATCGCCCCGACCTTCTCGCCGGAGAGTTCGCCATCCTCGGGGAGCCGACCCGCGGCGAGGTGGAGGGCGGCTGCAACGGAACGATGCGGGCGGAGCTTCGCACCCACGGCATCCGGGCACACTCGGCGCGGTCGTGGGTCGGGCATAACGCCATTCACGATGTCGCGCCGATTCTCGCCATCCTCGCCGCTTATGAGCCGAAACAGGTCGAGGTCGATGGCCTCGTGTATCGCGAGGGACTGAACGCTGTCAGCATTTCCGGTGGTGTCGCCGGGAACGTCATTCCCGATGAGGCCGTGGTGGCCGTCAACTATCGTTTCGCACCAAACGCCTCGGCCGCCGAGGCGGAGCAGCACCTGCGCGAGGTGTTCGCGGGTTTCGAGCTCGAGGTGACCGACAGCGCCGAGGGCGCGCGACCGGGATTGAACGCGCCGCTCGCGCTCGAATTCCTCGCCGCGGTCGGTGGCGAACCGAAGCCGAAGTACGGCTGGACGGACGTCGCTCGGTTCTCGGCGCTCGGCATTCCGGCCGTCAACTACGGGCCGGGAGACCCACTGCTCGCGCACGCGGACGACGAACGCGTACCCGTGGAGCAGATCGTCGACTGCGAGCGGGGACTGCGGGCGTGGCTCAGCGGTTCCTGACGGGCGCGATCGTCCGCTACCGGGTCACACCGTGGTGGGTGAAGGTCTTCATCATCTGGGGACTGTCGCGCATCGTCACCACCATCCTGTTGCAGCTCTTCGCGTTCTGGCAGGCCGACAATCCGTGGACGACCGCCCAGCCGGACTATCTCTCGTACGCCCAGCTCTGGGACAGCACGTGGTACCACATCGTCGCCGTGAGCGGCTATCCCAGTTCGCTCCCGCATGATGCGGCCGGGCACGTCACACAGAACGCGTGGGCTTTCCTGCCGGCGTATCCGCTCCTGGTGCGGATCTTCATGCTGGTCACCACTCTGTCGTGGCCGATCGTCTCCGTTGTCATCTCCTTCCTGTTCTCGCTCGCGGCTGCCCTGATGTTCTACCGGCTGATGAGGGTCACCGCGCCGGCCAGGGCGGTCATGTTCTCGGTGGTGCTGTTCTGTTTCGCACCGCTGTCGCCCATCCTGCAGGTGTCGTACGCCGAGTCGATGTACCTGTTCTTGCTGGTGCTCGCGCTCTACCTGCTGGTGCGGCGGCACTACGTGGTGCTGCTGCCGGTGATCGCGATCGCCGCGCTGACGCGCCCGAGCGGTCTTGCACTCGCCCTCGCTCTTGGACTGCACGTCATCCACCGTTGGTTCATTCGTCGTCGGGATCCATTCACGGCGAACGAGGCAGTGCTGTCGATCGGTGCCACGCTGTTCGCGCTCATCATGGGGTTCGCCTGGCCGATCACCGCGTGGCTCGTCACCGGCAACATCAATGCCTATACGGACACCGAGCTCGCCTGGCGTTCGGACTATGTGGGCTGGCAGGCTGGGCTCGCGCCGTTCAGTTCCTGGCTGCAGGCGGCCGGATTCTGGGCGGGCCAGTGGGGGATCGGCGTCTGGGCGTACGTGCTGCTCGCCGTCGTGATCGTCGGCTTCGCCCTCGTGCTTTTCCTGCCGGCGGTGCGTCGGCTCGGTGCGGACCTGCGCCTGTGGCTCGTCAGCTATGCCGTCTACCTGCTTGCCGTTTTCTTTCCGCAGTCGAGCACCTTCCGCCTGCTCATCCCGATGTTCCCTCTCCTCGGTGCAGTCGCTCAGCCAGTTTCGAGGATCTATCGGGTGTCGCTGGTGGTGCTGATGATCGCCGGGCAGTTCGGCTGGCTCTACATCTGCTGGTGGGTGAACGGCTACGACTGGACTCCGCCGTGACCCGCGATTCGTTTCTGGCCTGCGGGTACGGGATAATGGAGGTAATTCCACGAAAGGGGATCACTCATGGCAGCCATGAAGCCGAGGACCGGAGACGGGCCAATGGAGGCTGTTAAAGAGGGCCGGCTCATCATCGTGCGCGTTCCGCTCGAAGGTGGTGGTCGTCTGGTCGTGTCGGTCAACGACGCCGAGGCCAAGGAACTGCACGATGCGCTCGCCGGAGTGGTCGCTACCGCGTAGTGCGCTCCGCGCTGCGTCGTTAGCGCTTCGTCAGTTGCAGCAGCCCGTCGCCGACCGGTGACAGGGCGCTGATCACGGCATCGGATGCCGCAATCTCCCTGAGCAGGGAACGGAAGCCGGTCACGGCGTCGCCCCGTTGAACGGGGTCAGCCACCCGATCGCGCCACAGGGCGTGTGCGACGAGAACCGTCCCACCGATTCGTGCCAGCCGTAGTGCGTGTTCGACGTACTCGATCACCGACTTCGGGTCTGCGTCGACCAGGACGATGTCGTAGGACGCCTCGTTCATCCGGGGCAGCACTTCACCCGCATCACCGGCGATGAGCCGCATGCGGTTGGCGGCGATGCCGGCTTCGAGGAATGCGCGGCGCGCGGAGTCCTGGTAGTCCGACTCGACGTCGATTGTCGTCAGGGTCGCCTGCGGGGCGCCGGCGAGCATCCAGAGCCCGCTCACCCCAACGCCGGTGCCCACCTCGATGATGCTGCCGGCGACGGCTGAACCAATCGTCGCGGCGGCGATCACAGCGAGTTGCGCACCCGTTGCGGGGCTGACCGCGTCGATGCCGAGTTCTACCGAGTGCTGGCGTGCTTCGGCGATGTCGGGTCGTTCGACGATGAAGTCTTCCGCGAACTTCCAGCTCGCCTCTTTATCGGACACGTGGTTCTCCTTGCTCCCCTCGAGCCTGTTATGCACAAGCGTAGGGGAGGCTCGCAACGCGGGGGACTATCCTGAACGGGTGTTCGGGCTCGACTTCGAGAAGCTGTTGGTGATCGGGTTTATCGCCGTGATCATCCTCGGTCCGCAGCGCCTGCCCAAATATGCCGCCCAGCTGGGGCGTCTCGTTCGTTCTCTTCGTGAGATGGCCAACGGCGCTCGTGATCGGCTGCGTGAAGAGATGGGCCCGGAGTTCGACGATGTCGACTGGCAGAAGCTCGACCCGCGCCAGTACGACCCGCGCCGCATCATTCGCGATGCTCTGCTGGACGACGGTTCAGGTGACAGCGCACCTATAGTGCGTCCTGCGGCCCGGTCGACAGTGAAGCCGAGTAGTCCGATGGCTCCCGGTGCGGTCGCGCCGTACGACAGTGAGGCGACGTAGCTCAGCCGACTGCTGTCCGCGTCTTCACTTCCCGAGCTCTGTTGCCAATTCAGGTAAAGAGCCAAGTTGTGCCGCGCAACTCTAGAGCGAAGCCCAGAGACGGGCCGTTCCCATCCCTGCCCTCATCGACTGCATTCCTCTTAGCGCTGGCTCCAGGGCGCGTCTCATGTGGATATTCCCGAGCGAGGCGAAGCGCAGGCCGGAAATTGCTTCATCGATAACGGACGGGGGCGGTAACTGAGTCGGGAAGTCTTGCAGGGGAGTAGTGAGCTTTGCAAGATTGCTAAGCGCGAGTTCATTCCCAATGTCGCGCAATTCCGAAATGACTGCCCGAAGTTGAACGTCGGTCGACGCAACTCGACGCTCCATCGTTGACGCCTTCAATGCGAAGTCCTCCGCGGCCTGCTTGATGCGAAGAGAACCACGAACTTGCTTAGCGCGTTTCGCCGAAGGTGAAGGTTCATTGTTGACCTCCTCCGTCACTTCATTCAAAGCAGCGCTAAGTGCGGACATTGATGAAGTGGCTTCTATGAGGCTCTCGCTCGCGAAATTCACCTCCGTGTTTAGGGCTTCCAGGTCAGCTCCCTCGTCAGCATCTCGGTCATCGGTCAATTCCGTTTCCCGCGCGGTGAGCAGGGTTTCCGCATCCTCGAGATAGCCCGACACACTTTCAATCATTCGGTTTATCGCAGTGACCCACTGGGTCGATTCGTAGCCCGCCTCCCACTCGCCTTCGATCGAAATGTAGTTGAGGCCCTCCACGAGCCGAACTAACTCGTCAGGGTGATCCGGGGTAATTTGCGCAGATCCAGCGAGCACGATTGGGACGATTAGTTGCGTCACACCCAGTTCGCGAGCGTTCTCGTAGAAAGCTGTCAGCTCCTCCCGGCACGCGTCACTTTGGAAGAAGCGCATAGTAATTACGGGCATGAAGAAGGTTGCGCCCAGAACGCTTGCGCGGATCTGCTCGCGCCAATCTGCACCCCAGCCGATCGAGTCGCGATCGAGGAACATCTCAAGGGAGCGACCCGTCCGGGCCGCGAATCGACCACCAATTTCGGACTTGAGTCTGTCGACGACACCCAAAAAATCGCTGTTGTCTGGGCGGTGGTAGCTAATGAAACACTTCGTTGTTATTTCGGGCATGCAGTCATGATATTGAAGACTGCTCATCATGCCACCGCGACTTGGTCGAAATGTTTGCAGTTCAGTGCGCTGACCACGTCCTGTCAGTCCGAGGTGTATTCGTGGCTCGTCCCGTCGTCGACGCCGATTCACCGTGATCACGGCGCAGCTCGTGGGCAAGCGGCGTCGGGGTGTCAGCGGTCGAATAAGGAAGCTTGCGAAGCTCCGCTTCCGTTTCGACCGCTGACATCCCGACGCCCACGAGAAACACCCCGATACACTCTCGCAATGAGCAACGACGACGGAGTCCTCACCCGCAAGACCGTGGCCGGCTACGCGATCGGTTCGCTGGGCACCGGCGGTTTCGCGACCCTGCCAGGGCTGGTGCTGATCTACTTCCTGACGGACACCCTCGGTGTGGCGGCGATCGCCGCAGGCGCCCTGGTGACCGGCGCGAAGATCTGGGATGTCATCATCGATCCGATCATCGGTGCACGCAGCGATCACAGTCTTGCGGTGACGGGTTCGCGCCGCCGGTACATGCTGCTCGGAGCGGTGCTGCTTCCGGTCTTCTTCATCATCACGTTCGCGGTGCCGAGTGGCCTCGACCCTGTCGTGTCGGGTCTGTGGGTGCTGGTCGCGTTCATCCTCACCGCCACCGCGTTCAGCCTGTTCCAGGTGCCGTACATCGCCCTCCCGGCGGAACTGGCGAAGGGTTATGACCAGCGCACCCGCCTGCTCTCCTGGCGCGTGGTGGTGCTGACGCTCGCCATCCTGCTGTTCGGTGGTGGCGGCCCGGCCCTGCGTGAGCTGGGCGGCGCCGACAAACATCTCGGCTACCTGCTGATGGCGGTCGTTGCGGGACTTGTGATCGGCATCGGGATGTTCGTGTCGAGCTTCACGGCGAAGCGCGGCCTGGTCGAACCGTCCGCGCTGAAACGAGCGTCCATCCGGGCGAACTATGTGGAGGGCTTCGGCGCGCTCCGTCGCAGCCAGCCGTTCCGTGCGCTGCTGTTCACGTTCTTCCTGCAGGCTCTCGCGACCGGCCTGATGCTCGGTGGTGCGCAGTATGTGGCCACCTGGGTGCTGCACAGCGAGGATGCCGTCACGTTCCTGTTCGTCGCCCTCATCGCTCCGGCGCTGGTTGCCGCACCGATCTGGGCGGTGATCGCCCGTCGCATCGGCAAGGAGCGCAGTTTCGTGTTCGCGTCGATCCTCTTCGGGCTGGCCGCGCTCAGCATGGTGCTGCTGGTCTGGTTCCCGGGCGCCTGGGTGTACGCGCCCGTCGCCCTTGCCGGTGCTGCCTACGCGGGCATGCAGTCGCTGCCGATGTCAATGCTCCCCGATGTGATCTCGCACGACGCGCGAGCGAACGGTGAGGGACGGGCCGGGTCGTTCGGCGGCGTGTGGACGGCCGGCGAAACCATGGGCACGGCGATCGGCGCCGCTGTGCTGACAATTACGCTCGCCATCGGCGGCTACATCGCCACGACCGCGGGCCACAGCGTCGGGCAGCCGCCGTCGGCCGTCGCCGCGATCGTGCTCGGGTTCAGTGTGGTTCCGGCCGTGTTCATGGCGGCGAGCCTCGTCTCGCTGAGGCGCTATCGCCTGCGCAAGGCCGACATCGACGCAGCTCAGGTCGTGGCCGCGCAGTCGGAGGCAGCCGCGTGAGGTTCGAGCAGAGCCCGTCCGACATCCTCGCCGCCCTCGAAGAGCTTCGCGAAGCGGACGCCCCCACCCACGGCGGGCACGTGCTCTCCTATGTCTACGATTCGGGACTCGCCGAGCTCGACGAGCTGGCGGCATCCGCAATTCGGCTGGTGCAGCCGGTCAATGGCCTCGACCCGACCACGTTCACCTCGGTGGCGGTGATGGAACGCGAGGTCGTTGGGTTCGCCCGCACGATGCTGCACGGTTCGGATGACGTGGTCGGCTCGGTCACGACGGGCGGCACTGAGAGCTGCCTGCTCGCCGTCAAGACGGCACGCGACAATTGGCGAGGCACCGGCACTCCCAGGCTGGTCGCGCCCGTGACGGTGCACGCCGCCTTCCAGAAGGCCGCGCACTACTTCGGCCTGGAACTGGACCTCATCCCGGTCTCTCCAGACGGGGTGCTGGATGTCGCGGCCCTCGTCGCCGCGCTGGCCGACGACGTCGCACTGGTGGTGGTGTCAGCTCCGAGCTACCCGTTCGCCACCCTCGATCCCGTCG
>JAODAT010000097.1 GCA_025463565.1 Microbacteriaceae bacterium | reverse complement strand
CCGGCGATGAGGATCGACAGGTATGCCGCTCCACGGTTGCGGTCGAGGATGATGTGCAGCGGCAACAGGGGGTGCGTCGCCCGACGCTGCCAGATTACGAACGCGACCAGCAGGATGCCGGCGATGGTGAGGAAGCCCCAGGTGAGGAACGAGCCCCAGCCGTCGTTCTCGGCGTTCGAGAAGCCGTAGACGAGGCTGAACAGCGCTCCGGAGACGAGAAGCGTGCCGGGTACGTCGAGCATCGGGCGCGGCCCGCTGCGAGCAATGGTCGGCACGAAGATGAGCGCACCGATCACGGCGACGATCGCGATCACGTCGTTGATATAGAGGCTCCAGCGCCAGTTGACGTCCTGCGTGAGGAATCCGCCTAGCAGCAGGCCGACCGCGCCGCCGGCGCCGGCGATCGCGCCGAACACGCCGAACGCGCGAGAGCGTTCCTTGGGGATGATGAAGGTCGTCGTGAGCACGGCGAGGGCGGTCGGGGCGAGCAGCGCTCCGAACGCGCCCTGCAGGGCACGGGCGGCGACGAGAGCACCGAAGGTGGTTGCCGCGCCGCCGAGGGCCGACGCCCCCGCGAAGCCGATGAGTCCGATGATGAAGGCCCGTTTGCGGCCGATGAGGTCGGAGAGCCGGCCGCCGAGCAGCAGGAGGCTGCCGAAGGCGAGCGAGTACGCCGTGATGATCCACTGGCGTTCGGAGATGGTGAATCCGAGGTCGGCCTGGGCCGACGGGAGCGCGATGTTCACGACGGAGGAGTCGAGAACGACCATGAGTTGGGCCAGGGCCACCACAGAAAGGGTGAGCCACCGGCGGGATGAGGGAGCGGCGGTGTCGATCGAAGTCATTCTGCGACTATATACGAGACTTGTCAGTTTCGGAACCCGCTAGTTTCGGATATATTGAGTTCCAGAACTAAACGGTACCATTATGAGTGAAAGAGAAACGGAGACTGCCGCAATGACGCTGCTTGCCCCCAAACTCGGTCGTAAGCGCGACCACACTCGCGACGCCGAGATCCTGGACGCGGCGCTCGATGTGCTCGCCGAATCGGGCTACGACGGAATGACGATCGACATGGTCGCCGCCCGCGCAAAAGCGGGCAAGGCCACGCTCTACCGGCGCTGGCCCTCGAAAGCGGAACTGGTCATCGACGCCGTCGCCTGTATGAAGGCTCCGCAGAACGTGGACGACCTTCCCAACACGGGCACCCTTCGGGGCGACCTGGTGGGAATGTTCAAGCCGCACACCATCGAAGATGCGGAGCGCAAGCTTAAGGTGATGACCGGGCTGCTGTCCATGCTGTCGCGCTCGCCCGAGCTGGCCGACGCGGCGTACCAGGCCATCACAGACCCGCGGGCGCGCGCCACGCGGCTGTTCCTCCAGCGGGCGATCGACCGCGGCGAGATCCCGGCCGACATCGACATCCAGACCCTGTCGATCGTGAGCGCATCGATGGCGAGCTATCGCACGCTCTTCCTGCGGAAGCCCGTCGACCGCGAGTTCCTTATCTCGGTCATCGACGGCGTCATCCTGCCGGCGGTTGGGCTGCGCTCATAGGTCAGAGGTCGAGCGAGTCCCCGGGCTCCAGCGGCGTGTACTCGCCGCCGCCCTGCTCGGTCGCCCACTTGAGCCGTCCGTGACTCATCGTCTTGCCGGCCACGGAGAGGGTCATCTCGTGCACCCCGAACGCCCGCTTCGGCTTCACGGCGATTACGAAGTCCATCGCCTCGCCGATCTTCAGCCAGGGCGCGCCGATGGGCGCGGCGAGAGTGTCCACCTCGACGCCCTCGGGCACGAAGAACGAGTCTCCCGGGTAGTAGAGCGTGTCATTGATGAGAACCCCTAGGTTGTCGACGACCGGCATGGAGTCGTGGATGATCGCGTGCTGTCCGCCGAAGAACTTCAGGGTGAACGGGTCGACCTCGATGGTGTCGCCGGGGTTCACCACGGTGATGTCGAAATCGGTTGCCGCCGTCGCGACGCCCGACGGGCCGTAAACCGTGATGCCGGGGTTGCGCTCGATGATGCGGCTGAGCTGCTCGGCCGTCCAGTGGTCGGCGTGCTCATGGGTGATCACGATGGCGACCACGTTGTCGAGGCCCACCAGCGCCGTCGTGAATGAGCCGGGATCCACCACCAGCAGCTTGCCCGTCGCCTCGAGAACCAGTGCGGCATGTTCCTGTTTCGTCACTCGCATGACTACGACTGTACTCGCGCTCCAATACCCCCGGGGGGTATACTCATAGCCATGATCGACGAACTGAAGAAACGGGCGCTGCACCGGTCGCGCATCCTCGAGGGGCAGATGCGCGGGCTCGAGAAGATGATCGAGAACGAGGACTACTGCGTCGACATCATCACCCAGTCGCTCGCCATCCAAAAGTCGCTTGGCAGCCTCAACAAACTGCTCGTCGAGAACCACCTGCGCACCCACGTCACCGACATGTTCGCCGAGGGCGGCGACCAGCGCGAGCTCGCGGTCACCGAACTGCTGCGCGTGTTCGAGCTGGGCAACAATCGGGGAGACAAGTAATGCCCCGCGCTACGAAAACGAAGGACATCTCGCCGCACATGGACCATTCGGAGCATATGCACGACGAAACGCAGGAATCTCCTTCGTTTTCAGAGCACGATCACGACATGCATTCGGGTCACGACATGCATTCGGGTCACGACATGACCGGGATGACGGGGGAGTTCCGCCGCAAGTTCTGGGTGAGCCTCGTGCTCACCATACCGACGCTGGTGTTCTCGACCGGGTTGCAAGACATCCTGGGGCTGACCGGTCCGCGTTTTACGGGCAGCCAGTACATCCCGGCCGCGTTCGGGCTCGCCCTCTTCATCTACGGCGGGCTGGTGTTCCTGCGGGGCGGCTGGTCGGAGCTGCGCTCACGGCAGCCGGGCATGATGACGCTCATCTCGCTCGCCATCGTGGTGGCCTTCGGCTACAGCCTCGCCGTGACGCTCGGCCTTCACGGCATGGACTTCTGGTGGGAGCTCTCCACTCTCATCACGATCATGCTGCTCGGGCACTGGATCGAGATGTCTGCGGTGATGGGTGCGCAGGATGCGCTCGGTGAGTTGGCCCGCCTGCTGCCCGATGAGGCGGAACTCGAGTCAGGCGAACGGGTGCCGGTCGCCCAGCTGGCCGTCGGCAGCACGGTCGTCGTGCGCCCGGGAGCCGCCGTCCCCGTCGACGGCGAGGTGGTCGACGGCGAGTCCGACGTCGACGAGGCCCTCCTCACCGGGGAGTCGGCGGCCGTCGCCAAGACCGTCGGCGCAGCGGTGATCGGTGGCAGCATCAACGGCAACGGTTCGCTCACCGTGCGAGTCACGAAGGTGGGCGGCGACACCGCGCTGGCCGGTATCGTGCGGCTGGTCGAGGAGGCGCAGGCCTCGAAGTCCGGTGCACAGGTGCTCGCGGATCGCGCTGCAGCGCTCCTCTTCTATGTCGCCGTCGGTGCGGCGATCATCACCCTCGTCGTGTGGTTACTGCTGAAGCCCGACGACCCCGGCTTCGTGCTGGAGCGTGTCGTCAGCGTGCTGGTCATCGCCTGCCCGCACGCCCTCGGCCTCGCCATCCCGCTCGTCTCGCTCATCGCGACCACCAAGGGCGCCCGGGCAGGCATCCTGGTGCGCACCAAGCTCGCGCTCGAACAGGCGCGCAGCGTGGATGTCGTGCTCTTCGACAAGACGGGTACCCTCACCGAGGGCAGGCAGGGCATCACGGCCGTCGTCCCCGTTCCCGGGGTCGACGAAGCCGACCTGCTGCAACTGGCCGCCGCCGTCGAGGCGAAGTCGGAGCATCCGATCGCCAGGGCGATCGTCGCCGAGACGCGTGCGCGCGGGCTCAAGATCGCGCGGTCGGCGAAGTTCCTGGCGCTGGCCGGCCGTGGCGCCGAAGCCCG
>JAODAT010000084.1 GCA_025463565.1 Microbacteriaceae bacterium | reverse complement strand
GCTACGACTCGGCGGGAATCGCCGTGATCGCCCCCGATGGCGAGCTGCACACCCGCAAGCGCGCGGGAAAACTCCAGGTGCTGGTGGACGATCTGGATGCCGCGAAGCTGGCCAACGGATCCACCGGCATCGGCCACACGCGCTGGGCCACCCACGGCGGACCGAACGACGAGAACGCCCACCCGCACCTCGGTGATGACGGCAAGCTCGCACTCATCCACAACGGGATCATCGAGAACTTCGCCGAACTGAAGGCGCAGCTGCTGCTCGACCATCCCGAGACGGTGTTTACGAGCGAGACCGACACCGAGGTCGCGGCTCTTCTGGTCGGCCTCGAGTACCAGAAGACCAAAGACCTCTCGCTGGCCCTTCGCAACGTCGTGAAGCGACTGCACGGCGCGTTCACGCTGCTGGTGCTGCACAAAGACGTGCCCGGCGTCGTCGTGGGCGCCCGCCGCAACTCGCCCCTCGTGATCGGCCTCGGTGACGGCGAGAACTTCCTCGGCTCCGATGTCGCCGCCTTCGTTGAGCACACCCGCCGTGCGATGGAGATCGGCCAGGACGAGGTTGTCACCATCACGCCCGACTCGGTGACTGTCACGGACTTCGACGGCAATGCCGTGGAGACTCGCGAGTTCGAGGTGGCGTGGGATGCCTCCGCCGCGGAGAAGGGCGGCTGGTCGAGCTTCATGGCGAAGGAGATCAGCGAGGAGCCGATGGCCATCGCGAACACGCTCATCGGGCGTATCTCCGACGGTGCCGTGAAGCTGCCGGAGCTCGACGCGCTCGGCCCCGACATTTTGAAAGACATCAACCGCCTGGTGCTGATCGGCTGCGGCACGGCCGCATACTCCGCGATGCTCGGCAAGTACGCCATCGAGAAGTGGGCGAAGCTGCCGGTGGATGTCGAGCTGTCGCACGAGTTCCGCTACCGCGACCCGGTGATCGACCAGCACACCCTCGTTGTGTCGATCAGCCAGTCCGGCGAGACGATGGACACCCTGATGGCGGTGAAGTACGCCAAGGAGCTGGGCGCCCGCACGCTCTCCATCTGCAACACCCAGGGCTCGACGATTCCGCGCGAGTCCGACGCCGTGCTCTACACGCACGCCGGCCCCGAGGTCGCCGTCGCGTCGACCAAGGCTTTCGTCGCCCAGGTGGTGGCGATCTACCTGTTCTCGCTGCACCTCTCGAGCGTGCGCGGAACCCTCGGGGAGAAGGAGATCGCCGACCTCACCCGTGAGCTCGCCGCGCTCCCCGACCAACTGCAGGAGGTGCTCGAGCAGGGCGACTCGATCAAGCAACTGGCGGGCTGGATGACCGACACGCGTTCGGTGATCTTCCTCGGCCGGCACGCGGGGTACCCGATCGCCCTGGAGGGTGCTCTGAAGCTCAAGGAGGTGGCGTACATCCACTCGGAGGGCTTCGCCGCCGGGGAGCTCAAGCACGGCCCGATCGCTCTCATCGAGCCTGGCCAGCCGGTCTTCGTGATCGTGCCCAGCCCGCGCGGCGAGAACACGCTGCACCCGAAGGTGGTGTCGAACATCCAGGAGATCCGCGCGCGCGGCGCCCGTATCCTCGCGATCGCCGAGGAGGGGGATGTCGCGGTGCTTCCGTACACGGACACCGTCATCCGCATCCCGCTCGCCTCGACCCTGTTCGAGCCGATCCTCGCGGTCGCGCCGCTGCACATCTTCGCGATGGAGCTGGCCGCGGCGAAGGGCCTGGACGTCGACCAGCCGCGCAACCTCGCCAAGTCCGTCACGGTGGAATGATCATTGGCATCGGGGTCGACGTCGTCGATCTGAAGCGCTTCGAGGAGTCCGTCGCCCGGACGCCCGGGGTGATGACCCGTCTGTTCGCTGAGAGCGAACAGACGATCGATGGCAAGCCGCGCCCGATTCCGTCGATGGCGGCCAGGTTCGCGGCCAAGGAAGCGCTGATCAAAGCCCTCGGCGACTCGGAGGGCGTGCGCTGGCACGACATGGCCGTGGTGTCCGATCACCTGCGCAACCCGACCATCGAGGTCTACAGCGCGCTCGCCGCGATCGTCGCCGGCCGGGGCATCACACGCATCCACCTCTCGATGAGCCACGACGCCGGCGTGGCGATCGCCTACGTGGTCGCCGAGGGCGACTGATGCCCGCCCGCCCGTTCCGCGAGGCGCGCGTCGATCTTGGTGCGATCGCGCACAACATCGCCACCCTCAGCACGGCGACGGGCCCCGGCCTGAAAATGGTCGTGGTCAAGGCCCGCGGCTACGGCCACGGCGCCGTACCGGTTGCTCGCACGGCCGAGGAGTCGGGCGTCGACTGGCTTGGCGTCGTCTCCATCGAGGAGGCGCTCGAACTGCGCACCGCCGGCATCCGCACGCCCGTGCTCGCCTGGCTGCATGATCCGAACGCCGCTTTCGATGCGGCCGTCGAGGCGGAGATCAGCCTCGGAGTCAGCTACCTCGAGCAGCTGGATCGCGTGGCCGCGGCAACCGGGGTCGCCGACGTGCAGCTGAAGATCGACACCGGGCTCGGGCGCAACGGGGCCGCCGAGGGCGACTGGGCTGCCCTGGTCGCTGCCGCGGCCGCCCACGAGAGAGCGGGCCGCATCCGCATCTCCGGCATCTGGAGCCACCTTGCGAACGCGGGGGAGGCGGCGGATGCCGACCAGGTCGCCGCCTTCGAGCGCGCCGTCGAAGCGGCTCGGGCCGGCGGCCTCGATCCCCACCTGCTGCACCTCGCCGCGACCGCGGGCGCGCTCCGGGTGCCCGTCGCGCGTTTCGATCTCGTGCGCCTCGGCATCGGCGTGTACGGGCTGTCCCCGTTCGATGACCAGACCTCGGCGGAGCTCGGCCTGCGTCCGGCGCTGGAACTGAGCGCGGCCGTCGCCTCCGTGAAGCGGGTGCCCGCGGGACTCGGGGTGTCATACGCGCACGACTATCGCACCGAGCGAAAGACGACGCTGGCGCTCGTGCCGCTCGGCTACGGCGACGGCGTTCCGCGTCACGCGTCCGGGCGCGGACCGATCTCGATCAACGGTGTGACGTATCCGGTCGCCGGTCGCGTCGCGATGGACCAGGTGGTCGTGGATGTCGGCGATGCCGCAGTGGCCGTAGGCGATCGTGCCGTGCTGTTCGGCGACCCCGCCACCGGCGTGCCGAGTGCCGACGACTGGGCCCGCGCGGCCGACACAATCAATTACGAGATCGTCACCAGGCTCGGCGGTCGCATCGAGCGCACCTACCACTCGTGATCCTGACGATCGCCACCCCGGAGCAGATGTCGGAGCTCGGCGCCCGGCTGGCCCCTCAGCTCCGCGCCGGGGACCTGGTTGCCCTGAACGGCGAACTGGGCGCGGGCAAGACCACGTTCACGCGCGGGCTGGGCGCGGCGCTGGGGGTGCGTGGCGCGGTCACCAGCCCCACCTTCGTGCTCGCACGAACGCATCCTCGAACGGACGGCGGGGCTCCTCTGCTCCACGTCGACGCGTACCGGCTCGGCGGGCCGGCCGAGCTCGACGACCTCGATCTCGACTACGCGGGATCGATCGTCGTCGTCGAGTGGGCGGCCGGCATGCTCGAAGGCCTCACCGACGACTGGCTGGAACTGAATATCTCCCGCGGGGCGGGCGGCGACGACGACGCCCAGCCGCGCACCGTCGAGGTCGTTGCCCATGGCGACCGCTGGCGCGACCTTAGGCTGGTCTGATGCTCCTCTCGATCGATACCTCGGCGGGCACGAGTGTCGCCGTCGTCGACCGCGATCGCGGCATCATCGCCGAGGCGGGGGAGAGCGACACCCGCCGACACGCTGAGGTGGTGGGCGAGCTCATTCGACTCTGCCTCGACCGGTCGGGTGTGCCGATCGCCGAGCTGTCGGGAGTGGTTGCCGGGATGGGCCCAGGGCCGTTCACCGGGCTGCGGGTGGGGATCGCCGCGGCGAACGCCTTCGCGCTCGGTGCGGGCAAGCCGGTAGTGCGGGTGGTGAATCACGACGGCATCGCCTGGCAGCACTACGCAGCGGGCGCGACCGGTCCGCTGCTGGTCGTCACGGACGCCCGGCGCCGCGAGGTCTATTGGAGCGCCTATGACGGGGCAGACGAGTTCGGCCTGCCGAGACGCACCCAGGGACCGGGTCTCGTGGTTCCCGCCGACCTTGGCAGCGCAGTAACCGGCTATGCGGGTTTCAGCCGTTTCGACGCCGCCGAGGCGTCGGCGGGGGCCAGCGGAATGCTCGCCGAGGGGCTATTCGAGCACGGCCGGCCGTTCGCCGGCAAAGAACCGCTCTACCTGCGCTCACCCGACGTGACGATTCCCGGGGCGCCGAAGCGGGTGACCGGATGACCTGGCAGCTGCGCGCGGCGACGACACAGGACCTGGACCCGATCATGCACCTCGAAACCACCATCTTCGTCACCGACGGGTGGACGGAGCACGCGATGCTCAGTGAGCTGAGAAACCCGCAGTGCTGGTATCTCGTGGCCGAGCGGGTGGGATTCCCGGGAACGATCGACGGGTATGCCGGGCTGTTCTGTCCGCGCGGCGCCGGTGAAGGCGACATCCAGACCATCGCCGTCGCGGAGACCGCCCGCGGCGGCGGGCTCGGCCGCGCGCTGATGAACGCGCTCATCGGCGAGGCGCGCAAGCGCGGCGCGCGCAGGATCTTTCTGGAGGTACGGGCGGACAACCCGGGCGCCCAGCACCTCTACGAGACCCTCGGCTTCGAGCAGATCTCGGTGCGCAAGGGTTACTACCAGCCCGACGACGTCGACGCGAACGTGATGCGGCTCGTGGTGCCCGCGACCGTTATGAGGCCCGCACATGACTGAGCCGCTGGTGCTGGGCATCGAGACCAGCTGCGACGAGACCGGCGTGGGGATCGTACGTGGCACCACCCTGCTCGCCAACGTGATCGCCTCCTCGATGGAGGAGCACGCGCGTTACGGCGGCGTTGTTCCGGAGATCGCGGCGCGCGCGCACCTCGAAGCGATGACGCCGACGATTACCGCGGCCCTCGCCGAGGCCGGAGTCACCCTGCAGCAGCTGGACGCGATCGCGGTCACCAGCGGCCCGGGTCTCGCCGGCGCGCTGATGGTGGGCGTGGGTGCTGCGAAGGCGCTGTCGATCGCGCTCGATACGCCCCTCTACGCCGTGAACCACCTCGTCGGACACGTCGGCGCCGACATCCTCAGCGATTCGCACCTCGACTACCCGACTGTCGCCCTGCTGGTCTCCGGCGGGCACACCTCGCTGCTGCTGGTGCGCGACCTGGTATCGGATGTCGAACTGCTCGGCGAGACCATCGACGACGCAGCCGGCGAGGCCTTCGACAAAGTGGCTCGACTGCTCGGGCTCCCGTATCCGGGCGGACCGGAGATCGACCGGGCCGCGATCGGCGGCGACCCGAAAGCCATCCGCTTCCCGCGCGGTCTCAGCCAGCCCAAAGACCTCGAGAAGCATCGCTACGACTTCTCCTTCTCCGGGCTGAAGACAGCCGTCGCGCGCTTCACGGAGCAGCGCACCGACCAGGGCGGCTCCATTCCGATCCCAGATGTCGCCGCCAGTTTTCGCGAAGCCGTCGCCGACGTGCTGCTCACGAAGGCCCTCGCCGCCTGCGCCGATTTCGGCGTGCCCCGGCTGCTCCTCGGTGGAGGCGTTGTGGCGAACGCACGGGTGCGCGAGCTCGCGGCGGAACGCTGCGCGGCCGCCGGAGTCGAGCTCCGAGTGCCGCCGCTGTCGCTCTGCACCGACAACGGCGCGATGATCGCGGCGCTCGGCGCGCAGCTGGTGATGGCGGGTCATCCGCCATCCATGCTGGACTTCGCAGCGGATTCCACGCTCCCTGTCACTTTAATTCAAGCTTGATCCGTTAATAAGATGCGCGGGAACCCTCATTGACACCCAAAGTAGGGCGGTGCCACTATGGGCAGCGCTGACGTGTATCAGCCCACATCGCTAAAGGAGTCCGACCCAGATGACCACCACTCCCCCTCCCGTTGCCCCGACCCCGGCATCCAGCCCCGCGCCGGTCGGTCCGAAGACCAACACGCTCGCGATCGTCGCGCTCATTCTGGGCATCGTTGTGCCGATCGGCGGCATCATCGTCGGCCCGATCGCGCTCGGCCAGATCAAGCGCACCGGTGAAGGCGGACGCGGGCTGGCCATGGCCGGACTGATTCTCGGCATCGTGTTCACGCTGCTGTACATCATCATCATCATCGCGAACGTCATCCTGTTCGCGACCGCCGCATCGTTGAGCACCTACAGCTACTGACCGAGAAGCCGGAGAACAAACCATGACAGACCAAACACCGCCACCGGTCGCACCGACTCCCGCTGCGGCACCCGTCGCCGCGGGTCCGAAGCAGATCCTCAGCCTCATTTCGTTCATCGCCGGCATCGCGGGTGTACTGCTCTCGGCCGTGCCGGTGTTCGGCTTCCTTGTCGCGGTCGCCGGCATCGTTCTCGGCTTCATGGGGCGCAAGCGTGAACCGGGCGCCCCGAAGTGGATGGCGACCGTTGGCATCATCACCGGATTCGTCGGTGCGGTGTTGGGAATCCTGTTCTTCTTCCTCCTCATCATCCTGCCGATCATCTTCGCGGCATCGCTGAATTCGTCGATCTACAACTACTAGCCCGAACCGGAGGGCCCGCAGTCTCCACAGGGGGGCGCGGGCCCTTCGTCGTTCCCGGTAGCGTTGGGCCATGGCCAAAGCCGAGGACATTCCGCCAATCCCCATCCCGACGCCCGAGCAATCGGCGCCCGTCGTGCCGCCCGTTGAAGCAGCGCCGGTCGTTCCGCCTGCCGCGCCCGCACCGCCGGCCCAGGGGTATGCACCCGCCACCCCGTCGTATCCTCCCGCCCCTCCGGCATATTCACCGCCGCCCGCGTATGCGGCCCAGCCCTACGCGCCCCAGCCGCCACGCGGCCTCAGCCTCGCCTCGCTCATCTGCGGCATCGGCGGCGTGGTGTTCTCGCTGTTCAGCTTCGGCTTCCTGCCGGCGATCGCGGCCGTCATCACCGGCCACATCGCGCAGCGTCGCCAGAAATACGCCCGTTCGCTGTGGCTGCCAGGTCTCATCACCGGCTACGTCGGCGTCGGCATCTCGTTGCTCTGGGGCATCTTCTGGGTGGTCGTCATCATTCTGGCGATCGTCGACGGCGCAAACGGTGGTACCGGCATCAACTCGTACTCGAACAGCTAGCTAAAAAAGCACCCGCTCGGCCAGCAGGGCCGTGTGCTTCCCCGCGACGCGGGTGACGAAGAGGGTGGCGCTGCCGCCGCCCTTCGGGGACAGCTTCTTTCTCAGCTGAGCCGGGTCGACATCCACACCCCGCTTCTTGATCTCCAGCGTGCCGATCTCGCGTACCACCAGTTCGCGCTTGATCGCCTTCTCGTCGAAGGGCAACGAGGTGATCACGCGGAAGCAGCTCGCGAACGGGGTGTCGGCCGGCAGGTCGGCCGTCAGATAGGCGATGCCGGAGCTCAGCATCCTGGCATCGAGCGTTCGCGCGAGGTCGCCGATCAGGCGGGCGCGGATGACCGCGCCGTCCGGCTCGAACAGGAACTCCCCGAGGCTGCCGACCTCGGCATCCTCACTGTCCGCACCGGCGGTGAGCTCTGCCGCCCCGTGCTCGCCGAGAACCAGTGCCGCCCTGCGGATGCCGTGCCGTGACAGCTCCCTCGACCACACACCCAGCTCGACGACCTCGCGGTCGACGGACACCCACTGCGCCTCCATACCATCGGGGACGAGTTCGCGGTCGATGCCCGGCCCGAGCTTGATTCCGGTGGGCAGTCGCTCGGCGAGTTCGAACGCGAAATCGAGGGACGGCGAGAAGTCCGCGGGATCGGTGAGTCGCGAGGTGTGCCCATGCCCGGCCGTGCGGCGGGCGGGGTCGAGGTACACGGCCTCGACGCCCTCGAGGTTCGTTGCCGTGGCGTCTTCGTTCAGCACCGTCACGGTCGGCCAGGGGGCGAGGTTGTATGCAGCGATCGCCGCGGTGACTTCATCCCGCTCGACCGCGGTCACCTCGAGGTCGATTGCGGCCATCGCCATGGCGTCCCCGCCGATACCGCAGCCCAGGTCCGCCAGCCGAGTGAACCCGGCCGACTTGAACCGTCCGGCGTGAAGGGCGGCCACTCGCAGGCGGGTCGCCTGCTCGAGCCCCGCCTCGGTGAAGAGCATGCGCGTGGCGAACGGCCCGAACTTGAGATCGGCCCGCGAGCGCAGTTTCGACTGGCTGAGCACCGCTGCGACCAGCCCCGGCGAGTGTCCAGCCGCCCGCAGCGACGAGACCGACTTGAGCACGTCATCGGTCGATCGCCAGGCCGGCAGCGAGTCGAGCAGTCGCAGGCCTTCGGGCGAGAGCAACTCGATCAGCTCGCTGGACTCCATCTGCATAGGGTAATCGCTGGCACTCGCCTTGCACGAGTGCCAGCGCACGCCGTACAGTAGTTCTGGCACTCTCACAGTGAGTGTGCTAACCCAATGTTTTCTAGAAAGAGGTCAACCGTGTCGGTGTCCATCAAGCCGCTCGAAGATCGCATCGTCATCAAGCAGGTCGACGCGGAGACGACGACTGCTTCCGGTCTCGTCATCCCTGACACCGCGAAGGAGAAGCCCCAGGAGGGCGAGGTCATCGCCGTCGGACCGGGTCGCATCGACGACAACGGCAACCGCGTGCCCCTCGACATCGCCGTCGGCGACAAGGTGCTCTACTCCAAGTACGGCGGAACCGAGGTGAAGTACGGCGGGGAAGACCTGCTCGTGCTCTCGGCACGCGACGTGCTCGCGATCGTCGGCTAGCAACAGCTCTCGACAAGCAGCTCTCGACTGGGGGGCTCACCGGTTCGCCGGTGGGCCCCTTTTCGTTGCCGTACATTCAGAAGATGAGGTCTGGAATCCTGTACGCGCTCGCCGCTTTCCTCATCTGGGGATTCCTGCCGGTCTACTTCCTGCTGCTCCAACCCGCCGGAGCGTTCGAGATCGTGGCGTGGCGAATCGTCTTCGCCCTGGTCTTCTGCGCGCTGCTGATCACGGTCACCCGCTCCTGGCCGGCCATCATCGCCATCGTGCGGCAGCCGCGCCTGTTCCTGACCCTCGGCGTTGCCGCAGCACTTATCTACGTCAACTGGCAGGTCTACGTCTACGGCGCAACGTCGGGGCAGGTGATCCAGACCTCGCTCGGCTACTTCATCAATCCGATTGTCACGGTGCTGCTCGGCGTGGTGCTGCTACGCGAACGTCTGCGGCCGTTGCAGTGGGTCGCTGTCGGCATCAGCACGATCGCGGTGCTCGTGATCGCGATCGGCTACGGCGGCTTCCCGTGGATCGCCCTGTCACTCGCCTTCTCCTTCGGGCTGTACGGGCTGCTGAAGAAACAGGTCGGACCGCGAGTGGATGCCCTGAGCGGCCTGGCGATAGAGACCACCTGGCTGCTTCCGGTCGCCGTGGTGCAGCTCCTGGTGGTCGGCGGCACTGTGGGAGTCACCATCGGCACCGCTGGTGCCGCGCACACCGTACTGCTGGTGGCGGTCGGCGTGATTACCGCGATCCCGCTGCTGCTGTTCGCGGCGGCGTCCAGGCGCCTGCCGCTGGTCACCATGGGGTTCGTGCAGTATCTGACTCCCGTCATCCAGTTCCTGGTCGGGTATTTCCTGCTGCACGAGGCGATGCCTCCGGTGCGCTGGATCGGTTTCGCCCTGGTCTGGGCGGCCCTGGTGGTGCTGAGCGTCGACCTGGTGCGCCAGCGGGGCACTCGCCGTGCCTCAGCGCTGGTCACCTGATCGACCGGTAGTGTCGGGTTCACCCGAACCCTCCCCGAAGGAACCCGCCATGTCGTCTGCCCGTGTCGTCGTCGCGCTCGCGACCGGTGCGCTCGTCGTACTGGCGCTGGCCGCGTGCACGAGCCCTGGCGGATCGTCGGCCTCGTCGTCCTCAGCGCCGAAGCCCACCGCGTCGACGAGCCCGCTGAAGATCGGCACGGTCTTTCCGGTGACGGGCACTGCCAGCTACCTGGGTCCCGCCCAGTCCGATGGCGTGGATGCCGCGGTGAAAGACATCAACGCGGCCGGCGGGGTGCTCGGCTCGCCGGTGCAGGTATTCCACGACGACTCGGGAGACGTCAGCACGACGACCATCGAGTCGTCATTCGCCGACCTCACGACGAAGGGGGTCGACGCGCTCATCGGCCCCTCGTCGTCCGCGCTCGCCGAGCGGCTGTTCCCGAAGACGCTCGCCGCCCACATCCCGCTCATCACACCGGCCGCGACCTCGGTGCGGCTGACCGCGCTCGGCAAGACCGGCTACCTGTTCCGCACCGTTCCGACCGAGGCGGACCAGGGCGAGGTGCTCGCGAGCACCATCGGTGGCGGCACAGCGAAGATCGCGCTCATCTACCTGAACGATGAGACCGGGGAGGACATCCTCGGCACCCTCACTTCTGGGCTCAAAGCGAGCGGGGGAAGGCTCGTCAGCACGCAGCCGTTCACCGCCACGACCACCGATTTCACCGGCATCGTCGCCGCCGTCACGAAGGCCGCACCGGATGCGGTGGTGTTCGTGAGCAACTTCTCCACGATGGACCAGAACAAGGCGGTCATCACACAGCTGGACGCGGCCGGGCTCGGTGGCGCCAAGCTGTGGCTCACTAGCGAGAACATGGCGGACTATTCGCAGGCGCTGCCGGCCGGCGCGCTCAACGGTGCCAACGGCATCCTGGAGGGCGTCTCGGCGAGCGCCGACTTCGACGCCAAGGTCAAGGCCGTCGATCCGAACGTATCCAACTACCTCTACGCGGCCGAGTCGTACGACGCGACGGTTCTCGCCGCCCTGGCGGCCACTGTCGCCGGTGACACCAGCGGAAAGGCGATCGCGAGCCACCTGCGGTCGGTCTCCGAGGGCGGCATCAAGTGCACCAGCTATGCCGAGTGCCTCTCCGTGCTGAAGACCAACAGCGACATCGACTACGACGGTGTGTCTGGCGCGATCGCCTTCGACGCCGACGGCAACCCGAATCCGGCGCAGTACGGCGTGTATCACTACGACGGGCAGAACCGGTTCGCCCTGGCGGGCACGGCCATCGGCCGCTGAGCCCGCACCGGGCCCACCCAGCCCACGGAGCCTAGAATTGAGGCCTCGCGACGCAAGGAGCATTGTGAAACATCTCGCGATCGGCGGCATCGCACTGGCTGCGACCGTCGCCACCCTTCTCGTCGGCTGTTCGTCGGCCGCACCTACGCCGACGATGAAGCCGCTGACGCTCACCATTGGCGCGCTCGTACCGCAGACCGGCCAGTTCTCGTCACTCGCCCCCGCGGAGACAGCGGGCATCACGCTGGCCATGAACGATATCAACCAGGCGAGCCTCGGCATCACCGTCAAGGTGCTGAGCAAGGACTCGGGGGATGCCGTCGCCGGCGTGGCGGGCGCGCCGCCTACCGCGACGGTCGCCACCGCCTCCGTGAAGAGCCTGATCGCCGGGCACGCCACCGCGATCGTGGGCGCTTCGTCGAATGACGTGAGTCGTGCGGTCATCGGCCAGGTGACCGGCGCGGGTCTCGTCATGATCTCGCCCCAGAACAGCGCCGCCGAATTCAGCAGCCTGAACGACCACGGCCTCTATTTCCGCACCAGTCCGTCGGATGACGCCGAGGGTTCCGCGCTCGGCTCTGTGATGGCGGTGGGCGGCGGCAAGCGGCTCGCGCTGATGGTGCTCGACGATGACTACGGAACGGGCGTCGAGAAGACCATTTCCGCCGCCTTCACGAAGGCTGGCGGCCAGGTTGTGGCGAAGGAAGAGTTCCCGGCCAACCAGACCGACTTCAGCAAAGAGATCGCGGCAGTCGTCAAGTCGAAGCCAGACGCCGTCGCGCTGGTGACCCAGGGGCAGGCGACCACGATCGTTCCCGCGCTCGTCGCCGCGGGCATCCCGGCCACCTCGCTCTACTTCACCGACCGCGACCTGCTGCAGTACGGGCCGGCGATGCCGGTCGCGCTCACCGGGGCGACCGGCATCGCTGCGGGCCCGGTGCTCGACAGCTTCTTCGAGAAGAAGGTTCTGGCGATCGACCCGACGCTGACCAGCTTCTCCTACGCGCCCGAATCCTATGACGCCGTGGTGCTGCTCGCACTCGCTGCACTGGACGCCCGATCGACGGATGGCGCGAGGATCGCGGCAAAGCTGCGCGCCGTTTCGGGTGGCAGCGGGCACGGCGAGAAGGCGACGGACTTCGCCTCCGCCGCGCAGATCATCCTCGCCGGAGACGCGGTCGACTACGACGGTTATTCGGGAGGCATCGCCTTCGACGCCAACGGCGATCCGACGAAAGCCGTGTTCGGCATCTTCCACTACGGGGCCGATAACAGATTCACCCGCACCCGCAGCGTCACCGGGTAACCGGCGGTAACGGAAAGTAACGATTGGGTCGTGTTACGTGGCTGTAACACGGTTGTATTGTGCGAGCCTCCTTGGCGCAATACCTTGTGTGAATGGCAGCGCCCATTGTGGCGCTGCTGTGTTGTGATCACATTCCACAATCAAGGAGCACTATGACAGCCTCGAAGAAGGTGACGGGAGTCCTGACTGGCATCGCCATTCTGGGAGCATCCGCCCTCGTACTCACCGGGTGCTCGACGACCACGTCGTCGACCCCGAGCAAGACTCTCGATCTGAAGATCGGCACGATCCTTCCGCAGACCGGTTCGCTCGCGACCCTCGGCCCGCCCGCGATCGAGGCGACCAACCTCGCGGTGAAGGACATCAACGCGGCGAAGGCCGGCATCAAGCTGACCATCACCCAGAAGGACTCGGGCGACACGTCGACCAACATCGCGACCCAGTCGGTCACCAGCCTTCTCGCCAGCGGCGTGAGCGCAATCGTCGGCGCTGAGTCGTCCAGCGTTTCGCTGACCGTCATCGACCAGATCTCGAAGGCCGGCGTCGTCGAGCTGTCGCCGGCGAACACCTCGCCGACGTTCTCCACATACGCGGACAACGGGTACTACTGGCGCACCGCCCCCTCGGACGTTCTGCAGGGCAAGGTGCTCGGCCAGAAGGTTCTGAAGGATGGTGCAACGAAAGTTGCGGTCATCTACCAGAACGACTCATACGGAACCGGCCTCGACACGAACGTGACGAAGGCGATCACCGGTGGTGGCGGAACGGTCACGCAGAACATCGCGTTCGACGCGACCAACGCGACCAACTTCACGTCGGAGATCAACACCGCTCTGGCCTCGAACCCTGACGCACTCGTCGTGATCTCGTTCGACCAGATCAAGACGATCGCCCAGGAACTCGCGACCACCGGCTTCGACTTCAAGAAGTTCTA
Organism: Microbacteriaceae bacterium; assembly: GCA_025463565.1. Lineage (GTDB taxonomy): Bacteria > Actinomycetota > Actinomycetes > Actinomycetales > Microbacteriaceae > Lacisediminihabitans. The sequence continues at coordinate 31,532 of JAODAT010000084.1, read as the reverse complement.
CGGTTCGGACGGCAACTATGGCGTCATCGACCCGAGCTACACGAACGCGGACATCGCGGGCGCGCAGTTCACGAACCCCGGTGTCAACGTGACCGGCCCGTTCAAGGCGAAGCTGGCCGCGCAGACGAAGGCCGACGGCGCCAAGCCGCTGACGGCGTACAGCTACGCACCCGAGTCGTACGACGGAATCACGCTGCTCGCGCTTGCCGCCCTCCAGGGCAAGGCGACCGACGGTGCGACGCTGAAGGCGAACCTGCAGTCGGTCTCTGAGGGTGGCACCAAGTGCACCACCTTCGCCAAGTGCGCGGACCTCATCTCGCAGGGCAAGAACATCGACTACGACGGTCTCTCCGGCCCGGTCGACTTCGCGTCCAACGGTGACCCGCAGCAGGCGTACATCTCCATCTACAAGTACACCACCGGCAACAAGAACGAGTTCGAGAGCCAGCAGTTCGGTGACCTCACCAAGTAGTCACCACCGCTGAACAGTTCCACAGCTGAACTGAGGGGCCCCGGTCTTCGGACCGGGGCCCCTCTTCTGTGCCCGGCCACCGAATCCGCTGCTCCTCTTCTCGCGGCGGGGGATACGCGCACTCACGGACGGCGCAGCGACGTCGCGGAGGGAGTTGTAAGCCCCTCCACGAGGCTCTCAGCCCGCCGCGAGAGATGCCGGGGGTTGGATGACGGACGTCGTGCTCGGAAGCACGAAAAAGGCCGCCCCAGCGGGACGGCCCTTTTCGTGTGCCGAGATACTAGCCGCCGACTACCGGCGTGCTCACGTTCGCGGTGTGGTCGGTCGCGAGGGTGCCGAGGTAGAGCTCGATCACCTTCGAGTCGTTCATCAGGTTGCGCCCGGTGCCCGAGTACGCGTCTTTGCCCTGGTCGAGCACGTACCCACGGTCGCAGATCTGCAGCGCGCGGCGAGCATTCTGCTCCACGATCATCACGGAGACGCCCGCACGGTTGATTTGGGCGACGTTGATGAAGGTTTCGTCCTGGCGCACCGGCGAGAGGCCGGCGCTCGGCTCATCGAGCAGCAGGACCGCCGGATCCATCATCAGGGCCCGCGACATCGCCACCATCTGGCGCTCGCCGCCGGACAGCGACCCGGCGCGCTGCTTGAGGCGCTTGCCGAGCTCAGGGAACAGGTTGGACACGAATGCCAGACGCTCGGTGAACATCTTCGGCTTGAGGAAGACGCCCATCTCGAGGTTCTCCTCGATCGTGAGGCTGGGGAACACATTGTTGTTCTGCGGCACGAAGCCGACGCCTCGAGCAACGAGCTTGTCGGCCTTCAGCCCGGTGATGTCGTCACCGTTCAGCAGGATTTCGCCACTGCGCACGTTCACCTGGCCGAATATCGCCTTCAGCAGGGTGGACTTGCCGGCACCGTTCGGCCCGATGATGCCCACGAGCTCGCCCTTGGCGACGTAGACGTTGCAGCCATTCAGGATGTTGACGCCCGGAATATAGCCGGCCACGAGATCCGTGGTCTGAAGCACGATCTCTTCGCTCGCCGTGCGCGGAGTGATCTTCGGAGCGGTTTCAGGAGCGCTACTTGCCATCGTGGTGAGCCTCTTCCTCGATCTCTTCTTCGATCTCGTGCGCGAGATGCGGATCGATGTCCTGGGCGACCTCGAGCTGCCCGGTGAGGCTGCCGAGGTCGGTGTCGTGGTGAGCGCCTAAGTAGGCGTCGATGACGGCCGGGTCGTTCATCACCGTGTCGGGGTATCCCTCGGCGACGATGTTGCCCTCCGCCATCACGATGACCCAGTCGGCGATGGTGCGCACCATGTGCATGTCGTGCTCGACGAAGAGCACGGTCATTCCCTCCGTCTTGAGGTTGAGGATGTGGCCGAGCAGTGACTGCGTGAGCGCCGGGTTGACGCCGGCCATCGGCTCGTCGAGCATGACGAGCTCCGGCTTGGTCATGAGCGCGCGTGCCATTTCCAGCAGTTTGCGCTGGCCGCCGGAGAGGCTCGCCGCGTAGTCGTTGGCCTTGGTGTCGAGCTTGAAGCGGGCGAGCAACTCCATCGCCTGGTCGGTGATGTCTGCTTCGCGCTTCTTCCAGGTGCTCTTGAACAGCGCCCCGAAGAAGTGCTCGCCACTCTGTTTCGTGGCCCCGAGACGCATGTTCTCGAGAACACTCAGCAGCCCGAGGGCCTTCGTCAGCTGGAAGGTGCGAACCATTCCCTTGCGCGCGACCTTGTAGGCGGGCACGCCGGCCAGGTCCTGGCCGTCGAACACCCATGCTCCGCTGTCGGGCCGGTCGAAGCCGGTCAGCAGGTTGAAGAAGGTGGTCTTGCCAGCTCCGTTGGGCCCGATCAGCGCTGTGATGGCGCCGCGTGGGATCTCGACGTGCTGCACATCCACGGCGGTCATGCCGCCGAAGGTGCGCGTGACGTTGTCGGCGACGAGGATGGGGTCGACTTTCGCGACTCCCGGCCCCGGTTCGCCGATCTGAAGCACCGGTTTTGTGGTCTCTTTAGGCACTGAAATACGCCTCGCTCTTCTTTCCGAGGATTCCCTGCGGTCTGAACACCACGATGAGAATCAGGGCCACACCCACGATCACGAACCGGATCGGGCCTTGCTGAACTGAGGTGATCGGCAACCAGTGATAGGTGACCGCGAGACTGAGCAGGCCGTCGGACAGCGAGAGCACGATCCAGAAGATGATCGAGCCGACGATCGGGCCCATGATGGTGGTCGCGCCACCCAGCAGCATGATCGTGAACAGGAAGAACGTGGTCTGGGTGCCGTAATTATCGGGCTGCAGCGATGTCGGAATGATGTTGATGATCGCCGCGATCGCCGCGAGCGTTCCGCCGATCATCAGGGCCTGCATCTTGTACCAGTAGACATTCTTGCCGAGCGCACGCACGGCATCCTCGTCTTCGCGGATGCCCTTGACGATGCGACCCCAGGGGCTCCGCATGAGCCGACTGACCAGTAGAGCGCAGAGCAGGGTAAGCACCCAGCCGACGATGATGATCCACAGGTCGTCCTGGTTGTACATCAGCACGCCGACGCCGTAGTGCCCGACCGGGATCGGGTTGATCGCGTCGAAGGTGCTCGACGACCCGTTGATGCCGTCGGTGCCGCCGGTGACCGGTACGAACTGCGGTGTCTTCACCGTGTATCGAACGATCTCCGCCGCGGCGATGGTGACGATGCTGAGGTAGTCGGCGCGGAGGCGCAGAGTCGGGATGCCGAGGATGAAGGCGAAGATGATCGCCCCGACGATGGCGGCGAGCACCGACGCCCAGAGCGGCCAGCCGAACTTCACCGTCGTGATGGCGAAGCCGTAACCGCCGACCGCCATGAAGCCGGCCTGGCCGAAGTTGACGAGTCCGGTGAAACCGAAGCAGACGGTGAGGCCGAGAGCGGCCAGGGCGTATGCGATGGTCTGTGGCGAGATGATCTGGCCGAAGGCCAGCCAAATGAAACTGAAGTCCATGGGTGGCCTCTCCTAACCGATTCGTTCCCGTTTACCGAAGATGCCTTGTGGCCTCACCAGCAGGATCAGGATCATGACGAGCAGTGCTGCGGCGTTCTGGAGGTTCGCCGGGATGATGAGCGTCGACAGGTTCACCAGCAGGCCGATGATGAGCGCACCGACCAGCGCGCCGAACGCTGTACCGAATCCACCGAGCGTCACCGCGGCGAACACCAGCAGCAGGATGCTGGCGCCCGTGTCCCAGCGCAGCGTCTGGTAGTAGCCGATGAGCACACCCGCGAGGCCCGCCAGGGCGCCGGAGCCGGCCCAGACGATCCGGATGATCCGCTCCACGTTGATGCCCGACGCTGCAGCGAGCGCCTTGTTGTCCGAGACGGCGCGAGTGGCCTTGCCGATGCGGGTGCGCAGCAGCACGAACGCGACGGCCAGCAGCAGCACGACGCAGACCACGATGCTGATGAGGTCGGTCTGCTTGAAGTGCACCGGCCCGAGCGTGAGTGCCGAGGCGTTGTTCGACGACAGGATCAGCTGGTCCGAGCCGAAGATGAATTCGTACAGGTACCTCAGCGCCAGGGACAGGCCGATGCTCACGATCATGAGCGGAATCAGCCCCACCCCGCGTTTTCGCAACGGTTTCCACAGCGCCATGTCCTGCAGGTATCCGAAGGCGCCGCCGAGCACGAACGCGCCGATGATCGCGATGAAGATCGGAAGGTGCAGCACCTGGCTGAGCACGTAACCCATCAGGGCGCCGAAGGTCACGAGCTCGCCGTGGGCGAAGTTGTTGAGACCCGTGGTGCCGTAGATGAGAGAGACGCCGATGGATGCCAGCGCCAGCAACAGGCCGAAGATGATGCCGTTCGCGGTGAGGTTGGCGACCAGCGCGAAGTAGTTGGTCGAGTCGCCGGAACTGGAACCCGACCCGGGGCTCGGGCTGGCGGTCGATCCGCCGCTGCCACCGGATCCGCTCGCCGTTCCCGGCACGAGCAGGAAGTAGGCGGGGTCGCCGCTGTCATTGCGCGCCACCGGGGTGTCGAGCGGGTTGATGGCGGGTTTCAGGGTCTTGTCGGGGAGGGTGCTCACGTCGAGTTTGACCTTGTAGTCGCCGATGCGCGGAACGCCCACCAGCACCTTTCCGTCTGCCCCGGTGACGAAACTCTGTGAGAAGTTCTTCGGCCCGGTCACCACCACGGTCACGCCTGCGACCGCGCTCTTGTCGGAAGCCAGGCGCACCCAGACCTGGATGGTCTCCTGCGCGGCCGACGCGGTGGGGGTCGGAGAGGGAGTGGTGTCCGCCCTGGCGGCGCTCGATGAGCCGAGGGCCAGCGCACCGGCCGCGAGAAGCAGCGCCAGGATGCAGAGCAGGAGACGAATCCCGACGGGATTGCCTCTGAGCGCCTTCACCATTCAAACCTCCGGAACTGTGAGTCGGCACCCGCTGTAGAGGCCGCTACGTCTGCATTGACGTTACTTACCGTTTGTGTCCCCTGTGTTTCCAGAAGGGCACCGTTCGGTCTCGCAATTATGTCCTTGGAATAGCTGAACTGGTAACCCGTTAATATCGACATAACGAAACTGTGACTAAGGGGAGCAATGGATCAGCCAGACCCATTCGGATTCATCGGACTCACCTACGACGATGTGATGCTGCTGCCGGGCCATACCGACGTCATCCCGAGCGAGGCCGACACCACTACGCGCCTCAGCCGGCGCATCACCATCGCGGCCCCGCTGCTCTCCTCGGCGATGGACACGGTCACCGAGTCGCGCATGGCGATCGCGATCGCCCGCCAGGGCGGGATCGGCGTACTTCACCGCAACCTCTCCATCGCCGACCAGGCCGAGCAGGTCGACCTCGTGAAGCGTTCCGAGTCCGGCATGATCACCAACCCGGTCACAACGACCCCCGATGCCACGGTCGCCGAGGTGGATGCCCTGTGCGGGCAGTTCCGCGTCTCCGGACTTCCCGTGGTCGAGGGCGATGGAACGCTGGTCGGCATCATCACCAACCGTGACATGCGGTTCGTCTCCCCGTTCGAGAAGTCGACCACCCTCGTGCGCGACGTAATGACGAAGGCCCCACTCATCACCGCGCCGGAGGGGATCGACCCGGATGACGCGGTCGCGATCTTCGCGCAGCACAAGATCGAGAAGCTGCCGCTGATCGATCCCCAGGGCCGCCTGCGCGGCCTCATCACGGTCAAAGACTTCGACAAGTCGGAGAAGTACCCGAACGCCACAAAGGACGATGCGGGCCGCCTTCGCGCCGCCGCCGCCATCGGGTTCTTCGGGGACGCCTGGGAGCGCGCCATGACGCTGGTCGACGCCGGGGTGGACGCGCTGGTGGTGGACACCGCCAACGGCGACAGCGCCGGGGTCATCGATATCATCCGCCGGCTGAAGAGCGACCCTGCCGCCCGCCACGTGGACATCATCGGCGGCAACGTCGCCACCCGCGGTGGCGCACAGGCGCTGGTGGATGCCGGCGCGGACGCCATCAAGGTGGGTGTCGGCCCCGGGTCGATCTGTACCACCCGCGTGGTGGCCGGTGTTGGCGTGCCGCAGGTGACCGCCGTGTATGAGGCGTCGCTCGCGGCGCGTGAGAGCGGCATCCCGGTGATCGCGGACGGCGGCCTGCAGTACTCGGGCGACATCGCGAAAGCTCTCGTCGCCGGTGCGGACTCCGTGATGCTCGGCTCGCTGCTCGCCGGCTGCGACGAGAGCCCGGGCGACCTGGTCTTCGTGAACGGCAAGCAGTACAAGAAGTACCGCGGCATGGGGTCGCTCGGTGCCCTGCAGAGCCGTGGCGAGAAGACCTCGTACTCGAAGGATCGCTACTTCCAGGCCGACGTGCCCTCCGACGACAAGCTCATCCCCGAGGGCATCGAGGGCCAGGTACCGTACCGCGGGCCACTCTCCGCCGTCGCGTACCAGCTGCTCGGCGGGCTCCGCCAGTCCATGTTCTACACCGGTGCCCGCACGATCGAGCAGCTCAAGCAGAACGGCAAATTCGTGCGCATCACTGCCGCCGGCCTGAAGGAGTCGCACCCCCACGACATCCAGATGACGGTGGAGGCCCCGAACTACACCCGCTGAGCCTCCCGGTTGTTCGGGTTGGCGGGGCATACGCCGCCTCACGGCGGCGTGGGAAGCTCGCGGAGAGGGGCACGCCTCCCGCCGCACGCAGGTTTTCCCGTCCGCGGCACGATCGGTGCGCAGCGTCCTGTCCACAGCACGCGTCACGGCGGGGGATATGTCGGATTCGCTCCGCGACCCTCGTGGAATGGACTACGACCAACTCGCCAACAACGGACTGATTCTCTTCGACCGAATTCAGGATGTCGGCGAAGACACCAGGAGCCTTCGACGCGACGCTGGGCGCGGCGTCCTGGTGAAGCTTCGACGCGGCGCCTACGTGACCAGCGCAACCTGGCAGCAAAGCAGTCGACGGGCTCGGCATCTCCTTCGTGCACGGGCGGTGATCGCTGCTTCGACGCGACCCGTCGCACTCGCCGGCATATCGGCTGCCGCGGCGTGGGCGATGCCCGTCCACGAGGCCTGGCCCCACGACGTCACCGTGCTCGACCAGTGGCGCGGAGGTGGCAGGTCCGAGCCGGGAGTGAGAAAGACTGCTGCTGGCTTTGGCACCGCGACCATCCAGAGTGTGGATGGGATCCCCGTGACATCGCTCGCACGGACGGCATTGGACATCGCTCGAACCCATAGCTTCGCCGACGCGACAGGTTCGCTGGATTGGGCTCTCTGGCATCGACGCACCGGGCATCTGGACAAAGTCGATCTTGTGGCGGAACTGGATTCGATGAATCTCCGCTCTGGCCTCCGGCATCTTCGTCGCTGCGTGGAATTCTCAACGCACCTGTCCGACTCGTTCGGGGAGTCCAAGACTCGCGCGGTCATCCACCTGTTGGAATTTGAGCCTCCGGAACTCCAGGTCGAATTCCATGATCGCGAGGGGTCCATTTACCCCGACTACTTCTGGCGATCGGCCATGATCGCAGGCGAGTTCGATGGCAAGGCGAAGTACACCAGGAACGAGTACACGAAGGGTGATCCGGCAGAAGCGGTGTGGAAGGAGAAGAAACGAGAGGATCGCCTGCGACGCATGGTCTCGGGCGTGACGCGCATCCTGACGGATGACGTCGAGCATCCGCAACGCCTGGAGCGCCTTCTGGTGGGAGCTGGAGTGCCTCGCGGACGGCGGTAAGTACACGTGGAGGGAGGCGTGCATCCCGCCGAGTGCTCGTGGGGGCGCCGCGGGTCGGCGTATCCCCCGCCACGACCGCCCAAGGGCGAGCAACAGGAGACCCGGGTAGGCTGGATGCCGTGAGCGACGTAGAGATCGGCAGCGCCAAACGCGCCCGCCGCGTGTATGCCTTTGACGACATCGCGATCGTTCCGAATCGCCGCACACGAGACCCGCAGGACGTGTCGGTGCACTGGAGTATCGACGCGTACCAGTTCGAGATCCCCATCCTGGCGGCCCCGATGGACTCCGTCGTTTCACCGGCCACCGCTATCCTCATCGGCCAGCTCGGCGGTCTCGGCGTGCTCGACCTCGAGGGGCTCTGGACGCGGTACGAGGATCCGGAGCCGCTGCTGGAGGAGATCCGCTCACTGGCCGCCGGCGACGCGACGAAGCGGATGCAGGAGATCTACGCCGAGCCGGTGAAGCCGGAACTCGTCACGGCGAGGCTTGCGGAGATTCGCGCCGCTGGGGTGACCGTGGCCGGCGCGCTGTCGCCGCAGCGCACGCAGGAGTTGTACGAGACGGTCGTGGCGGCCGGGGTCGACCTGTTCGTCATCCGGGGCACCACGGTGAGCGCCGAGCACGTGTCGAAGAACCAGGAACCGTTGAACCTCAAGAAGTTCATCTACGAGCTCGACGTTCCCGTGATCGTCGGCGGCGCTTCGGGATACACGCCCGCCCTGCACCTGATGCGCACGGGCGCGGCCGGCGTGCTGGTCGGGTTCGGCGGCGGCGCCGCGAGCACCACGCGGGCCAGCCTCGGCATCCACGCTCCCATGGCGACCGCGATCGCGGATGTTGCGGGCGCGAGACGCGATTACATGGACGAGTCCGGTGGCCGCTACGTGCACGTGATCGCGGATGGCGGCCTCGGCACCAGCGGCGACATCGCGAAGGCATTCTCGGTCGGCGCGGACGCCGTGATGCTCGGGTCGACGCTGGCGCGAGCAACCGAGGCGCCCGGCGGCGGATGGCACTGGGGCGCTGAGGCCCACCACAGCGAGCTGCCGCGCGGCAATCGGGTGGAGGTCGGCTCGCTCGCCCCGCTCGAGCAGATCCTCTTCGGGCCCTCAACGGTCGCCGACGGCACGGTCAACCTGGTCGGCGCTCTCAGGCGAAGCATGGCGACTACCGGGTATTCAGATCTGAAGGAATTCCAGCGAGTCGAAGTGGTTGTCGCTCCGTATAACAAGTAGGGGGCAGTTATGGCAAAGCTCAAGACCGTCACACGCTCGTCGAAGCTCGGCCCGGCCGAGCGCGCGGAAGCGATCGCGGTGCTGCGCGAAAAAGAGCTCGACATCCTGGTGATCGGTGGCGGGATCGTCGGCACGGGCGCCGCGCTCGACGCGGTGACCCGCGGCCTCCGCGTCGGAATGGTCGAGGCGCGCGACTGGGCCAGCGGCACGTCCAGCCGGTCGTCGAAGCTGGTGCACGGCGGCATCCGCTACCTCGAACAGCTCGACTTCCGCTTGGTACGGGAGGCGTTGAAGGAGCGCGGCCTCCTGCTGCAGCGCATCGCGCCGCACCTGGTGAAGCCGGTGCGTTTCCTCTACCCGTTGCACCACCACATCTGGGAGCGCCTCTACATCGGCGCCGGCATGATCCTGTACGACGCCCTGAGCTGGACCGGCGGCCGTCCGCCCGGGGTGCCGCATCACCGCCACCTGACGAAGACCCAGGTGATGCGCGCGGCGCCGAGCCTCGCGCACGACGCCATGATCGGCGGCATCACCTACTACGACGCCCAGGTCGACGACGCACGCTACGTCGCGAACCTGGCCCGCACGGCATCCTTCTACGGCGCCCACGTCGCCAGCCGGGTGCGGGTGGAGGGCTTCCTCAAGGTCGGCGAACGCGTGGTCGGCGTCGAGGCGCACGACCTGGAGACAGGCGAGCGCTTCGAGATCCGCGCGAAGCAGGTCGTGAACGCGACGGGCGTGTGGACGGATGACACCCAGTCGATGGTGGGCGAACGCGGCCAGTTCAAGGTGCGGGCCTCGAAGGGCGTGCACCTGGTGGTTCCGAGGGACCGCTTCCAGTCGAAGGTGGGGCTCATCCTCCGCACCGAGAAGAGCGTGCTGTTCGTGATCCCATGGGGTCGCCACTGGCTGGTCGGCACAACCGACACCGACTGGCACCTCGACAAGGCGCATCCGGCCGCCACGGCCGCCGACATCGACTACCTGCTCGAGCACGTCAACAAGGTGCTGGCGGTGCCGCTCACCCGCGACGACGTCGAGGGCGTCTACGCCGGGCTGCGTCCGTTGCTGGCGGGCGAGTCCGAGGAGACGTCCAAGCTCAGCCGCGAGCACCTCGTCGCCCACAGCGTTCCCGGGCTGGTTGTGATCGCCGGCGGCAAGTGGACCACCTACCGGATCATGGCGAAGGATGCCGTGGACGAGGCGGTCGCCTCCATGGACGGCAACATTCCGGCCAGCGTGACCGAGAACATCAGCCTGCTCGGTGCTGAGGGCTACCAGGCCGCATGGAACAAGCGGTCAAAGATCGCCCGCGCGTTCGGCGTGCACAAGGTGCGGATCGAGCACCTGCTCAACCGTTACGGCGTGCTGACCGACGAACTGCTCGACATCATCCGCGAGACGCCGTCGCTCGGCAGCCCGCTGCCCGGCGCGGACGACTACCTCGAGGCCGAGGTGGTGTACGCGGCCCGGTTCGAGAGCGCGCTGCACCTCGAAGACGTGCTCGCGCGTCGAACCCGCATTTCGATCGAGGCGTGGGACCGCGGGGTGTCCGCCGCCCCGGTCGCCGCGCGGCTGATGGGCGAGGAGCTCGGCTGGGATGCCGCACGCATCCAGCGCGAGATCGACTTCTACCTCGAACGGGTCGTCGCCGAGCGCGCCAGCCAGCTCGAGCCCGACGACGCTTCGGCCGACCGGGTGCGCCTGGAGGCGCCGGACATCAGCGCCCCCGCCTGAACGTCGGCTCCAAACCCTCGCGATTGTGCGTCCGCGTAACCGTTGGTCTGCGGCGCCACCGAACACTGGTGACGCCCGAGCACAATCGCCGCGAAACGCTGAGCCTCAGGCGAACAGCGACCGGAGGCCCGAGCGCCGCGTTTAGACTGGTAACAGAACTAAGGAGTGCCAGATGGTCGACGTACGAAGGGTCAAGCTGCCCGGTGTCGGAGTGCTGCACACCTTCGTGACCGCCGACGGCGGCAAGGCCGGGGTCATCAGCCACCGCTCGGGCCACAGTGATCTCATCGCGTTCTCCGACGCGGAGGATGGTGCGGAGGCGAAGAAGGTCTCCCTGCGTCTCAGCGAAGACGAGGCGCACACGCTCGCCGAGCTGCTCGGCGGAACACGGATCACTGAGGGTCTCGACAAGCTGGACCGCATCCCCGGCCTCAGCATCGACTGGTTCACCGTGGACTACGACGACCACATCGCAGGGCAGCAGCTCGGCAACCTTGCCTCGCACGGCGTCGTCGGCCTCACGGTTGTGGCCGTGGTGCGCGGGGATTCCGCCAACCCGGCACCCGCCGACGATTTCAAAGTCTTTCCTGGCGACACACTTGTCGTCGCCGGTTCGCCCGAGAAGGTGGCCAAGGCGTTCACCTTCTATCGCACCGGCGAACTGGCTCCGAAGCTGACAGCTGACCTGCAAGGGTAGGGCCGCTCGTGGGTGAAGAACTCCTCGTCCTCGGCGTCCTGTTCCTCATCGCCTACGTGCTGGGGCGCCTCGGCAAGATGATCGGGCTGCCCGCCATCCCGATCTACATGCTGGTCGGGCTTCTGGCGAGCCCGCATTTCCACCTCTTCCCGCTGAGTTTCAAGTCGGAGGACGTGCAGTTGATCGCCGTTGTCGGGCTGATCTTCCTGCTGTTCAGCCTCGGGCTGGAGTTCGACCAGGACGAGTTCTACGGCAACCTGCGCGCCCTGCTCATCTCCGGCGGCACGCGCATCCTCATCAACATGGCGGTTGGCTTCGGCCTGGGGCTCTGGATCGGCTGGGGAACCCGCGAGGCGCTGATCATCGCGGGCATGACTGCGACATCCTCGAGTGCGATCGTCACCAAACTGCTCATCGAGTTCAACCGGCTGGCCAACCGTGAGACGCCCGCGGTGCTCGGCATCATGGTTCTCGAAGACGTCTTCATCGCCATCTACCTCGCCATCGTCTCTGTGGTCATCGGCGGTGAGACGACGGTGTGGCAGATCGTCATGAAGCTCGCGATCTCCTTCACCTTCCTGGTGGCGATGTTCGCGCTGGCCCGGTTCGGGGGCAAGGTGGTGTCGCGCCTGGTGCGCACTCGCGACGACGAACTGTTCACGATCCTGTTCTTCGCACTCGCCGTCGCCTTCGGCGGCATCGGCGAAATTCTCGGGGTTTCGGATGCGATCGGCGCATTCCTGATCGGTCTCGTTCTCGGTGCGACCCGCTTCCGCACCCGAATAGAACAGTTCGCGCTGCCGCTCCGCGACGTCTTCGCCGCGTTCTTCTTCCTCAACTTCGGCCTGGCCCTCGACCCGTCGACGTTCGGGACGGTGCTCATCCCGGTGATCGTGGCGGTCGTGGTGACACTCATTATCAACACCCTCGGCGGCCAGTTGATCGCCTGGATCAACAAGCTCACGCCCGCGGAGGGGTTCAACGCCAGCGCCATGCTGCAGACCCGGGGCGAGTTCGTGCTGATTCTCGCCACCCTCGCGGCCGGTGCAGGACTCGACCCCCGGCTCACCCCCTTCGCTGGCCTGTACGTGCTGGTGATGGCGGTCATCGGCCCGGTTCTCGCGGCGAACTCCGAGCGAGCGGGCGCAGTATTGTTCCGGAAGAGGCGCACGAAGAAACCCGATGAGCAGCGCGACGCGATGAGCGAAGAGAATTTCGCTCTCGTCGAGGCGGCCACCAGCGGGCAGGAGGCGGTGCCGTTCGGCGAGACCGAGGTCGACACCGTCGAACCGGAAGAAACGCCGAAAATAGCCGAAGCCGCGGATCGTCTGATCGAACAGGCGATGTCGCAGTCCGACGAGCAGACCGAACGCAAGAGAGATCCGGAGTACTGAGCAGCCCATGTGGTCCGTAGCACGCCGTCCACGCTGGATCGCAGCCCTCCTCTTTGCCCTTGCGCTCGCGGCTACCTTCGCGCTGCTCAGCCAGTGGCAGCTCTCCCGCAGCGTGCAGAACGGCACACCGGTCGTGCGCCAGACCGAGACGGTCGACGAGCTCTCCGCGATCACCAAACCGCAGGCCGGAGTCACCGACAAACTCGACGGCCAGCTCGTGGAGACCAGCGGACACTGGGTGCCGTCCGACAATGTGCTGATCAGTGACCGCCTCAACAACGGGCGGCAGGGCTGGTGGGTGGTGTCCCACTTCTCCGCCGCGACCACCACCGGGCGGGATGCCGGGCTTCCGGTCGCCATCGGATGGTCGCGCACCAAGGCGGGGGCGGCATCCGCGCTCGCAGACCTGAAGTTGCCCACCGGAACGGTCACCATCAGCGGCCGGTACAACGTGAGTGACGCTCCCTCGGACAGCAACTTCGAGGCGAAGCAGGTGACCACGGTCTCCGCAGCAGCGCTCGTGAACGTTTGGAAGAAATCGGATGCGGCCGGTACGTACACCGGATACCTCACCCTGGGCACGAAGGTGCCCGGGCTCACACTCATCTATTCGCCGCCGCCGGTGTCGACGGTCACTCTCGACCTGCTCAACGTGTTCTACGCCATCGAGTGGGTGGTCTTCGCCGGCTTCGCACTGTTCCTGTGGTACCGCCTGGTTCGGGATGCCTGGGAGCGCGAAGTCGAAGAGCGCGCCGAAGAAGCCCAACAACTACTGGAAGTAAACTGACCCCATGGCGATCAAGCCCAAACTGTCCGATGCCCCCCGAATCCGGCTCGCGCTTCGGCTCTACAAGATTTCGGCTTATGTCACCGGAACCCTGCTGCTGCTGCTCGTCGTCGAGGTGATTCTCAAGTACACCGGCATCCACCGCGAGATCTACTTCGGCAGTCCCCAGGGCATCATCGCGCTCGTCCCGTGGAACCCGGCCGATCTTCGTGCGACGACCAGCGGCCTGAATGTGTCGCTCGGCATCCTCATCGCCCACGGCTGGCTCTACGTCGTTTACCTGTTCATGGACTTCCGGCTGTGGAGCCTGATGCGCTGGCCCTTCACCCGGTTCATCGCGATCGCCCTCGGCGGTGTTGTGCCGTTCCTCTCCTTCATCGTCGAGCACTTCATCGCGAAGCAGGCCAACGCCGAACTCGCAGCACTCGAAGCAACAGCCCCCGCAACGCCGAAGGCAGAGGTAGCCACCAATTAGCACTGAGCCGAGTAATAGCGCCACCGACCAAAGGGTCCTGGTCGTCGACTTCGGGGCGCAGTACGCCCAACTGATCGCCCGCCGCGTGCGCGAGGCGAACGTGTATTCCGAGATCGTGCCGCACACGATCACCGCTGCCGAGGTCGTCGCCATGAACCCGGCGGGCATCGTGTTGAGTGGTGGCCCGTCGAGTGTCTACGAGGAAGGCTCGCCCAGCCTCGACCCGGGAATCCTGAAGCTCGGTGTTCCGGTGCTCGGCATCTGCTACGGCTTCCAGGTGATGGCGCAGCAGCTCGGCGGCGAGGTCGCCCACACCGGCCTCAGCGAGTACGGCTCGACCGAGGTGCGCGTGTCGCTTGCGGATAACGTTCTGCTCGGTGGACAGCCGGAGGTGCAAACCACCTGGATGAGCCACGGCGACTCCGTCTCGAAGGCTCCCGACGGGTTCACAGTGCTGGCCTCAAGCGGCTCGACGCCGGTCGCCGCGTTCGCCTCCGACGAGCGCAAGCTCTACGGCGTGCAGTGGCACCCCGAGGTGAAGCACTCGCAGTTCGGGCAGAAAGTGCTCGAGAACTTCCTGCACATCGCAGCCCGAATCCCGGCCGATTGGAACAGCGGCTCCGTCATCGCCGAACAGGTCGAGCGCATCCGTGAGCAGGTCGGCACGAAGCGGGTAATCTGCGGACTCTCCGGCGGGGTGGACTCCGCGGTCGCTGCGGCGATCGTGCACAAAGCGGTCGGAGACCAGCTGGTCTGCATCTTCGTCGACCACGGACTCCTTCGGCAGGATGAGCGTCGCCAGGTCGAAGAGGACTACGTGGCCAGCACCGGCGTGCGCCTTGTCACCGTCGACGCCGTCGACCAGTTCCTCGACGCGCTCGCAGGGGTCACCGACCCCGAAGAGAAGCGCAAGATCATCGGTCGCGAGTTCATTCGCTCCTTCGAGAAAGCCGCCTCCGACCTCGTCGCCGAGGCCGCCTCCGACGGCGAGCCGATCGAGTTCCTCGTGCAGGGCACGCTGTATCCGGATGTCGTGGAGTCCGGCGGGGGAACCGGCACCGCCAACATCAAGAGCCACCACAACGTCGGCGGACTACCCGAAGACCTCCAATTCGCTCTCGTCGAGCCGCTCCGCGCCCTGTTCAAAGACGAGGTCCGGGCCATCGGGCGTGAGCTCGGGCTGCCCGAGGTCATCGTCGGCCGCCAGCCCTTCCCCGGCCCCGGCCTCGGTATTCGTATCGTCGGCGAAGTCACGCGCGACCGGCTCGAACTGCTGCGCGCCGCCGACGCCATCGCGCGCCACGAACTGACTGCAGCGGGGCTCGACGGTGAGATCTGGCAGTGCCCGGTGGTGCTGCTGGCGGATGTCCGCTCCGTCGGGGTGCAGGGCGACGGTCGCACATACGGCCACCCGATCGTGCTGCGACCGGTGTCATCCGAGGACGCCATGACCGCCGACTGGACCCGCCTGCCCTACGACGTGCTCGCCCGGATCTCCACTCGAATCACCAACGAGGTGCCGGGCGTGAACCGCGTGGTGCTCGATGTCACCTCGAAGCCGCCGGGTACGATCGAATGGGAATAGCTCAGGGGTCCGTCGGGTGGGCTTGTTCAAGTGAATGCTTGCGCATAGTCAGTGTGATCCGACGGCACATAAGCGTAGGCTGAGGCCAACTTCCTCGGACCACGGAAGGCTCGTGCGTCAGCACGTGTAGCCACCGTGCTAGCGCACGAACGGGACCGGGGATTCTTCGGGTGATTCCCCGGTCCCATCCATTTTCGGCGAGTGACGGTCCCGACGAGTAACCACTGACAACAGTCGGGGCCGCCATGCGCGGTCCAGGTATGGTCAGCGCCGAAAACCACTTTCATTCTAAAACCGCCCTTACCGCAGGTTCAAGCGCACCTCATGTTTCGGTGGGGCGACGGGCGGGCGGGGGCGTCGGGAGTTCGGCGGGGCGTTGCGGTAGGTTGTGCGGGTGCAGCGCTTAGTAACCAGTACCTGGTCGACCGTCATCATCCTGGTCGGCCTCACCGCCCTCGGCGTCTACGCCGTGGTCGAACTCGTCCATGGTGATCGCACCGGAATTGTCTTCCTTATCATTGCGGTGCTCGGTCTTGCCGCACGCCTGTCGATGATCATCGTCATCGCCCGCCGCACCGCCCTCGAAAACCGGGGAACGGGCCCGCGCCGGCCACCCGTGAAGAATTCGGCCTGGCGTCTGCGCCGCCTGCGCATGTATACGCTCGGCTGGATGATCGGCTTCGCGTTGATAGGAATCGTCGGCATCATCCTGGCCGTGACGGTACAGGGTCCGTTCCAGATCTTCGGCTTCTGCCTGATAGCAGCGGCGATCGTCACGATCGTCATCTTCACTTTCGCGTACGCACGAGGCCGCCGCGCAATCGCGGCCCTGGACGCTCCAGACCCCGAGTACTAACGAACGCCTCACTACCTTCCCCCAACAAGTCGGGCAGATGGTGACCGACCTGTGGGGATGACCTGAGTGTGTCCCGCTCGTCGTAGACGAGCCGGGGCGGCGCGGATGTCTCTCGTACGAACCCGCTCTGTGGGCGCGGATGTCTGCCGCTTGCGAGTTATGAGAAAAGCCGCCGCCCCCGAAGGGGCCGACGGCTTTTCTCATTGTCTGAGCTGGGCGGTAGGCGTCCGCGCCCACAGAGTCCCGAGCTACCGAGCTACCCGACGAGAAAGAGAGCTACCGACGGGAAAGAGCCAGAATCCGAAGGATCTGCAAGTACAGCCACACCACGGTCACCATCAGCCCGAACGCCGCAGTCCACGCGTACGACCGCGGTGCCCCCCGCGTGACCCCGGTTTTGATGGAGTCGAAGTCGAGTACGAGCGAGTATGCGCCGAGCAGCACCACGAGCACGCCGATGATGACGCCGAGCGGGATGCTGAGCCCGAACAGGTGGATGTCGACGCTGTCGAGTCCGAACGCGCCTTTGGTGACGCCGGTGACCATGAGGATCACGTTGACGATCGAGTACACGACGTAGCCGGTGATGGCGATGAGGAACACTTTGGTGGCCCGGGCGGAGGCGCGTACTTTGCCGCTGGCGAAGAGGGCGAAGGTGACGCCGATGACGGCGGCCGTGCCGATGATGGCCTGGAGTGCGATTCCCGGCCACTGGCTTTCGAAGAATGCGGTGATACCGCCGACGAATACGCCTTCGAAGATGGCGTACAGCACGACGAGCGCCGGGCTGACTTTCTTTTTGAAGATGTTGATCAGGGCGAAGACGGTGCCGAGGATGGCGGCCGGGATCCAGAGGAACGGCACGAACCAGCCGACGACGGCGGCGACGATGAGAATGCCGAAGCACAGGATGATTTTGACCATCGTGTCTTCGTACGTCATCCGGCCGGTCTCGTCGGGGGTGGCGGAGGGCTGGCTGTACAGCTCGGTGAGCTGCTGCGCCGTCATGTCGGCGGTCGCGGCGGGCGCGGCATTCGGGAATTTGCCGGCAACTGCGGCGCGGTCGGAGAACGCGGGGGAGCGGTTGAACGCGGGGTTGGAGTTTGCCATGCGGTAAATCTAGTGGTTTGCGCTGGATGTGCGCCTTGCGTGTGCGATCCAACTGGCCAGCCAGGCGGATCCGATCAGCACCGCGAGGGTGACGCTCACGACGATCCCCCCGTCCCCGTACTGCGGGTAGAGCTGAGCGAGCACGGTTCCGCTGACGATGGGGAGCAGCAACACCGGGTAGCTGATAAGTGGCCGCTGCCGGGTCCACAGCCAGCACAGCAGGCAGACGGCGACGAGCACCGTTCCGAGCGATCCGATGAGGGGCGCGGCCGCGCAGATCGCGCTGGGGAGTGCGACGATCAACCGGCGTGGGCCGCGAGCGGGCAATACCAGCCAGCCGGCGATGTGCGCGGCGAATCCGACGCCGAGGAAGTAGCCCGCGTAGACGGATACCGCCTGTACGACGAGTCCGCCGGCCAGGAGGAGGCCGATCGCGAGCGGGTAGCGCAGCCGGTACGTGCCCCAGCGGAGCGGAAGCAGCGCGGTCGGCTCCGAACCCACCGGTCTAGTTGTGGGGAACGATGAGAACGACGACCAGGTAGACGATCATCGCGACTCCGCCGAGGGCGAGCACGACACCGAGTGCCAGCTGCCAGTCGAAGCGGAATTTGCGTCTGCCCACGTGGCCGCGGGCGGACTGCTCGTCGACATCCACATCCATGGCCCGCTCGTAGTCGTTCTGCGGGGTGCTGCGATTCTCGGTGCGGGTGTCGTAGTCCGGTTCGGGCGCGTAGCTGCGGTCGGCCAGGAAGCTCGGCGCTTCGCGGTAGGGCTGCGCGGCCTGGAGCTGGGCCTGGAGCTGCGGCTGTGGGAGCTGCGCGGGCTGGAACTGTGCCTGGTGCAGCTGCGCCGGTGCGGGAACGGACGGCATCGTCGGGGGCACCACGGCGTGAACTGGCATTCTGGCCCCGCAGTTGAGGCAGAACTTCCAGCGTGAGTCAACGGACTCCCCGCAGTTCTCGCACTCGTTCATGTCTAAAAGGTTACCAATGATCGCCGAGAGACTCCCGAAAGTTCACCAGTACCCCCTACCTTTGGGGGGGTGAGCACCATCCCGATCGTGATCGCGCACCGCGGTGCCTGCGGCTACCGGCCCGAACACACGCGGTCCGCCTACCTGCTCGCGATCGCCATGGGGGCCGACGCGATCGAGCCCGACCTGGTGGCGACGAGCGACGGAATCCTGGTGATCCGGCATGAGAACGAGATCTCCGGCACCACCGATGTCGCATCGCATCCCGAGTTCGCCGATCGCCGCATCACGAAGACGGTCGATGGCCAGGAGCTGTCGGGCTGGTTCACGGAGGATTTCACCTGGGCGGAGCTGTCTACCCTGCGAGCGGTTGAGCGCATCCCGAAGGTGCGAAAAGCCAACCGGGCCTGGGACGGCAGGGACGGCATCCTGCGACTGGTTGATCTCCTCCAGATTCTGGATGACTCCACCCGCCGGGTGGCCATGGTCGCGGAGGTGAAGCACGCCACCTATTTCGCCTCCATCGGGTTGCCGCTGGACGAGCTGTATGCAGCGGAGCTGGCGACGGCCGGCTGGAGCGACGATGCGCGGCTGACCACCGAGTGCTTCGAGCTGAGCCTGCTGCTAAGGGTACGCGAGCGGGGGGTGGGCGGAAAGTTCGTCTTCCTCATCGACTCGAAGGGCTCGCCGCCCGACGAGGTCGCCGAGCATGGCGCCACGGCGCTGGAGTATTCGGAGTACCTCACGTCGAAGGGCCTGGCGGCGCTCGCGACCGAGGTCGACGGAATCAGTCTCGCCAAACGCCTGGTGCTGCCGAAGGCGGCCGACACGAAGACCGTCGGGGCCTCCCCGCTCGTCAGCGCCGCCCACGCCGCCGGCCTCAGTGTCTTCGTCTGGACGCTGCGGGCGGAGAACAAGTTTCTCGGAAAAGGATTGACGAAGGGGGTGGATGCCGCGGCGCTCGGCCTGTGGAAGCAGGAGTTCACGGCGATCATGCGCTCCGGTGTCGACGGAGTCTTCGCCGACCAGCCCGACCTGGCGATCCAGGCGCGGGCCAGTCTCATCTCGTAGGTGAGTCCCCACGGTGGCCGCCTGCCGATTCTCCGAATCGTCCGGACTGCGCCGCGTGGGCCCACTCGACAAGCTCGACCCGCCCCGCCTATCGGTGGGGCGCTTTAGAATTGGGTCAGCCCATGACCTTCATCCTCGACTCAGCATCGCCCCAGGAGTCGCCCCTGCTTGCGGGCCTCAACCCGCAACAGCGCGAGGCTGTCGAGTATCGCGGGCGCGCCCTGCTCATCGTGGCGGGTGCCGGGTCGGGCAAGACCAGCGTGCTCACCCGCCGCATCGCCAGCCTGATCGAGTCGCGGGAGGCGTGGCCGTCGCAGATTCTGGCGATCACGTTCACCAACAAGGCGGCGTCCGAGATGCGCGAGCGCGTGCAGTCGCTGCTCGGGCAGACCGCGGAGGGAATGTGGATCTCGACCTTCCACTCCGCCTGCGTGCGCATCCTCCGGCGCGAGGCCGAGCACTTCGGCTACGGCAAGAACTTCACCATTTACGACTCGGCCGACTCGCGCGCGCTCATCAAGCGCATCATCCGCGACCTCGACGCCGACACCTTCGGCTTCACCGTCAGCAGCACGGCCGGTCGCATCTCGAAGCTGAAGAACGAGTTGAGCGACGTGGAGACCTACGCCCGCAGCGCCAACTTCAATGATCCGACCGAGCGCGTGTTCGTCGAGATCTTCCGCGAGTACACCCGCAGCCTGCTGGCCGCGAACGCCTTCGACTTCGACGACCTCATCGGCCAGACCGTCTACCTGTTCCGCGCCTTCCCCGAGGTGGCGAAGCTGTACCAGAAGAGGTTCAGGCACATTCTGGTCGACGAGTACCAGGACACCAATCACGCCCAGTACGCGCTGATCCGCGAGTTCACCCGGCCGATCGCGGATGAGGATCCCGCGTCGCTGACTGTCGTCGGCGACTCCGACCAGTCCATCTATGCGTTCCGCGGCGCGGACATCCGCAACATCGTCGAGTTCGAGCGCGACTATGTCGGCGCGAAGGTCATCCTGCTCGAGCAGAACTACCGGTCGACGCAGAACATCCTCAGCGCGGCGAACGCGGTGATCGCCAACAATTTCGACCGC
The DNA here is from genome assembly GCA_025463565.1 of Microbacteriaceae bacterium. Lineage (GTDB taxonomy): Bacteria > Actinomycetota > Actinomycetes > Actinomycetales > Microbacteriaceae > Lacisediminihabitans. The sequence goes on along the minus strand of JAODAT010000084.1, from coordinate 10,839 downwards.
ATCGATAAGAACCTGTTCACGGTGGTCGGCGACGGCGACAAGATCGTCGGCTTCACCGGGTACAGCCAGCACGATGAGGCGCAGTTCATCGCCGACGAGATCACCGAGCTGCACACGCAGGGCATCGAGTACCGCGACATCGCGGTCTTCTACCGAACCAACGCCCAGACGCGTGCGCTGGAGGAGATCTTCATCCGCTCCGCGCTGCCGTACCGGGTGCTCGGCGGCACCAAGTTCTACGAGCGGGCCGAGATCAAGGACGCGTTCGGCTACCTCATCGCGCTCGCGAACCCGGCCGATCCGTTGGCGCTCCGCCGCATCATGAACACCCCGAAGCGCGGCATCGGCGGGGTGACAGAGGCCGGCCTGCAGAGCTGGGCCGACGACCACGCGGTGACGCTTCGCGAGTCGCTGCGGAACGCGGATGTGCAGGGCTACGGCCCCAAGATCACGGCGGCCATCCAGGGCCTGGTCGGCATCCTCGACGAGATCTCGCTGACCGTGGATACTGCCAAGGTGCCCGACATCCTTATCGCCGTTCTCGAGAAGACCGGTTTTCTCGAGGCGCTGCGAGCGTCACGCGACCCGCAGGACGAGGCTCGCGCCGAGAACGTCGAAGAGCTCATCGCGGTCACCCGCGAGTACCAGAAGAACAACCCGGAGGGCACGCTCATCGACTTCCTCACCGACACCGCCCTGGTGGCGGCCGCGGATGAGATCGACGACAGCAGCGGCACCGTGTCGCTGATGACCCTCCACACCGCCAAGGGCCTCGAGTACGAGGCGGTATTCCTCGCCGGTATCGAGGAGGACCTTCTGCCGCACCGGATGTCCGCGAGCGAACCAGGCGGACCGGCAGAAGAGCGCCGGCTGTTCTACGTCGGCATCACCCGTGCCCGCAAGAAGCTGTACCTGTCGCTCGCGATGACCCGCGCACAGTTCGGCGAGGTCTCGGTGGCTGCGCCATCGCGCTACCTGCAGGAGATCCCGCCGGAACTGATCGAGTGGCGGCAGTCGCCAGGCACGGCGACCTCCAGCAGCGGCTTCCGCCCCACCTCGGGTTCCCCGCGGCGGGACGCCCTGCCGCCGGCCCCGCGCCCGAAGACGGAGTGGAAGAGTGCGGTCACCAGCACCGTGCGCGACAACGGCGACCTCACGCTGGCGGCCGGCGACCGCATCCGGCACGTCGACTTCGGCGTGGGCAAGGTCACTGCGGTCACCGGCGTCGGACCGAAGTCGGTCGCCGAAGTGCAGTTCGAGACGGCCGGGCGCAAGCGCCTGCTGATCAAGATCAGCCCGATCGAGAAGCTGCCCTAAGCGGGTCGAGGTAGTGCCGCCGCGGCCAAGTGCGCAGCCGGCGCGGCAGGTGCGGGTACACGCGAGCTACCCCGCGCATCACCCGGTCGTACCGTTTCTGGTTGAGCGGGAGTTCGTACGCGTCGCGGAGCTCTGCGGGCAGCAGTCCGGCGGTGACGAGACGCACCAGCGGCATGGCGGCGCGCATCCAGAGCGGTCCGGTGGCGGGGCGTAGCAAGCGCCGTGAGACCTCGCGAACTCGGCCGTCGACGGTCAGGCCCTCGACCTGGGCGTTCCAATACGCGCGGAACGCTGCGCGATCGGCGGGCCACAGTTCGGCGGGCATCTGCAGGGCCGTTCCGACGACCGCGTACTCCCGATACACCCTGTCGGCGTCCGCCATCGGCCCGAACGCGAGTTCGTGCATCGTCACCGCGGTGTCGTACAGCGTCGCGGTGACCCAGAGTTGCAGGCCGGGATCCGCGGCATCGTAGGCCGGGGACCGCACCGGCTTGTGGGCGGCGTTCACCATCGCGGTCATCCGCTGCTTCTGCTCCTCGGTGCCGTAGACGAGCGCGTAGACGAAGGTGAGGGTGTTGCGCAGGCGCCGGAGCGGATCGGCCGCGAAGTTCGAGTGATCGGCCACGGCGATACCGACGGCCGGGTTCGCGAGCTGCAGGAGGATGGCCCTCCCGCCACCGGCGAGGAGGATCGCTTCATCCCCGATAGCAGCCAGCCCCATGCTCCTATTGTCGGGCATGCATCTCATCCACTTCGAAACCGCAAAATCTGCTCCAACAGCTCGCGGATGGAGCCGAATTTGCAGTTTCGAGGGTGACAGGGAGCGAGAGGGTCGGAGCTAGGCTCGGCACGTGTCACCTCTGAGATCGACAGCGTCATCCGATGGCGAACTCGCGAACGCGTTTGCTGCGCTCCGCGAACAACTGGAACTGGTCGCCGCGTTCCCGGCCGATGTCGAGGCGGAGGCGGAGCGGATGGCGACCGCGGTCGTGCTGCCGACTCCCGACCAGACGGACATCCCCTTCATCACGGTCGACCCCGAGGGCTCGACGGACCTCGACCAGGCGCTGCATCTCGCGCGGGACGGCGACGGCTACAAGGCCTGGTACGCGATCGCCGACGTGCCCGCCTTCGTGGTTCCGGGCGGCCGCATCGATGCTGAGGCGCGGAAGCGCGGTCAGACGATGTACGCGCCTGACGGCCGCATCCCGCTGCACCCGACCGTGCTGAGCGAGGGGGCGGCATCGCTGCTGCCGAACCAGGTGCGGGGCGCGTTCGTCTGGGCGTTCGACCTCGACGCGAATGCGAATATCACGACGGTCACGGTGGTGAGGGCGAAGGTGAAGAGCACCCGCCAGGCCGCCTACGACGAGATACAGAAGGAGATCGACCTCGGCACCGGCACCGAGTCGGTGATGCTGCTGAAAGAGATCGGCCTGAAGCGGATCGCCCTGGAGCAGGCGCGCGGCGGCGCGAGCCTCAACCGGCCAGACCAGGAGGTGAGCGAAAGCGGGCACAGCTACGTGCTGACCCGCCGACTGGCGCTTCCGGTCGAGAACTGGAACGCCGAGCTGTCGCTGATGACCGGCATGGCAGCCGCGACAATGATGCTCGACGGAGGCGTCGGCATCCTTCGCACGATGCCCGCGCCCGACGACGAGACGATGGCCAGGTTCCGCAGGCAGACCGTCGCGCTCGGTTTCCCGTGGGCGGAGGGCGTCGAGTACGGCGAGTTCCTGCGCTCGCTCACCGGTGACGACCCGCGGCAGGCGGCGATCGTGCACGCGGCAGGGTCGCTGTTCCGTGGTGCCGGTTACGCGGCCTTCGACGGCACCCCGCCGAACAACACGATGCAGTCGGCGGTAGGAGCGCCGTACACGCACACGACCGCGCCGCTCCGTCGTCTCGTCGATCGATTCTCCCTGGTGGTGTGCGAGGCGCTGTCCGCCGGAACCGCGCTTCCGCAGTGGGCCCGCGACGCGCTGCCGACCCTGCCGGCGATCATGGCGCACTCCGACGAGATCGCCTCGCGCCTCGACCACGGCTCCATCGATGCAGTCGAGGCGGCCGTGCTTCGAGGGCGTGAGGGGGAGACCTTCGACGCAGTCGTCATCTCCGTGCGACCGACCGGCGGGGGTGGCGTGGTGCAACTGAGCGCCCCCGCGGTCACGGCGGAGTGCGTCGGCGATGTCGTGGCGGGCACGGCCGTGCGGGTGACGCTGACCCGTGCTGATATCCCGAGCCACACCGTGTCGTTCACGCTGGCCTGAAAGCAGTTCATACCCCACTGAAAGTTTGGGCGAACTTTCATTCCGCCCAGTGGGCTCCCGGGAAACTCACCGGTAGCGCGGGGGTAGAGTGCTTGATGGCCCAGATATCTTGACGTCGAGATAGCTCGATATCGAGATACCTGCCGCCCATCCAGATGTCTCTCATGGATAGGACAACAGCAGAGTGGATCTCTTCGAGTACCAGGCCCGCGATCTCTTCGAAAGCTATGGGGTTCCCGTACTCCCCGGCATCGTCGCAGACACCCCGGAAGCGGTGAAAGCGGCGGCCGAGAAGCTCGGCGGCGTCACCGTCGTCAAGGCGCAGGTGAAGGTCGGTGGCCGCGGCAAGGCCGGCGGCGTCAAAGTTGCTAAAGATCCTGCCGCTGCCGAAGAGGCCGCGAGAGCCATCCTCGGCCTCGACATCAAGGGCCACACCGTCAAGCGCGTCATGGTCGCTGGTGGAGCCCAGATCAAGCAGGAGTATTACTTCTCGGTGCTGCTCGACCGGGCCAACCGCTCCTACCTGTCGCTCTCGAGCTACGAGGGCGGCATGGAGATCGAGGAGCTCGCCGTCGAACGCCCGGAGGCGCTCGCCCGCATCGAGGTCGACCCGCTGGTCGGAGTGGATCTCGACGTTGCGACGAAGATCGCCATCGCCGCGAACTTCCCGGCCGATATCGTCGACAAGGTCGCGCCGGTCTTCGTGAAACTGTACGAGGTCTACAAGGGTGAGGACGCGACGCTCGTCGAGGTCAACCCGCTGGTGCTCACCGAGCAGGGCGATATCGTCGCCCTCGACGGCAAGGTGTCGCTCGACGAGAACGCCGACTTCCGCCACCCGAACCATGAGGCGCTCGTCGACACCGACTCGGAAGACCCGCTCGAGGCCAAGGCCAAGAAGCTCGGCCTCAACTACGTGAAGCTCGACGGCGAGGTCGGCATCATCGGCAACGGCGCCGGGCTCGTGATGTCCACGCTCGATGTGGTCAGCTACGCGGGAGAGAAGTACCACGGCGTGAAGCCGGCCAACTTCCTCGACATCGGAGGCGGAGCATCCGCCGAGGTCATGGCCAACGGCCTCGACGTCATCTTCGGTGACCCGCAGACGAAGAGCGTGTTCGTCAACGTATTCGGCGGCATCACCTCGTGCGATGCGGTAGCCAACGGAATCGTCGGTGCGCTCAAGTCGCTCGGTGCCGCAGCGACCAAGCCGATCGTGGTGCGACTGGACGGCAATAACGTCGAGGAGGGCCGCCGCATTCTTGCGGAGTACGCCCACCCCCTCGTCACCCTCGCCGAGAACATGGACCAGGGCGCCGACAAGGCCGCCGAGCTGGCCTCACTGTAGAAAAAGGACTTCAGAAAAATGTCGATCTTCCTCAACAAGAGCAACAGGGTCATCGTGCAGGGCATCACCGGCGGTGAGGGCACCAAGCACACCGCCCTCATGCTGAAGGCGGGCACCCAGGTGGTCGGCGGCGTGAACGCGCGCAAGGCCGGCACCACGGTCGAGCACGACGGCGGAGTCTCTCTGCCCGTTTTCGGCACGGTCGCCGAGGCCGTCAAGGAGACGGGTGCCGACACGTCGATCATCTTCGTTCCGCCGGCCTTCGCCAAAGACGCGATGCTCGAGGCCATCGAGGCCGAGATCCCGCTGCTCGTCGTAATCACCGAGGGCATCCCGATCCAGGACTCGGCCGAGGCATGGGCGACCATCAAAGCCAAGGGCAACAAGACGCGGATGATCGGGCCGAACTGCCCCGGAATCATCACCCCGGGCGAGTCCCTGGTCGGCATCACACCGGCCACCATCACCGGCAAGGGCCCGATCGGCCTGGTGTCGAAGTCGGGCACGCTCACGTACCAGATGATGTACGAGCTGCGAGACCTCGGCTTCTCGACCGCCATCGGCATCGGCGGCGACCCGGTCATCGGCTCCACCCACATCGACGCGCTGGCCGCGTTCGAGGCCGACCCCGACACCAAGGCGATCGTCATGATCGGCGAGATCGGCGGTGACGCCGAGGAGCGTGCGGCCGACTACATCAAGGCGCACGTGACGAAGCCGGTGGTCGGCTATGTCGCCGGCTTCACTGCACCCGAGGGCAAGACGATGGGCCACGCTGGCGCGATCGTCTCCTCCGGGGCCGGAACCGCGCAGGGCAAGAAGGAGGCCCTCGAGGCCGCCGGTGTCAAGGTTGGCAAGACGCCGAGCGAGACCGCGAGCCTGATGCGGGAGATTCTGGCGTCGCTGTAACCAGTGTGCTGGTCGAGTAGCGCGTCGCGCAGCGACACGCGTATCGAGACCTGACCAAGTAGGTCTCGATACGCGAGCCTTCGGCGCGCTACTCGACCAGCAGTTACGTTTAACGCATGCGGGCGGTACTGGGGTGGCTGGAGCGTCACCTGGTGACGGCGGATGCCGTCTACGGTGTCATCCTGTACGCCGCGCTGGTCGGCGTCATCTCTGACAAGAGCCATCCGTCGCTCGAGGTACTGGTTCTGTCGGTGCTCTCGCTGCTCGTGTTCTGGGGCGCGCACGTCTACGCGGGCACGATCGCCAACCACGGGGTGCGGGATGGCAGGGTGATCACGATCGGCGCTGCTTTCCACGATGCGGTGCTGCACACCTCCGGCATGCTCTACGCCGCCATCCTGCCGAGCATCCCGCTCGCCATCGCCATCTTCGGCGTGCTGAAGGATGACGACGCGGCCTCGATCTCGATGCTCGTCGTCGTCGTGCAGCTGGCCATCATCGGCTATGACTCGTTCGCCCAGCGAAAGAGCCCCATCATCATTCGAATTCTCGGGGCGATCGGCACGGGCCTGTTCGGTTTCGTCATGGTCATCCTCAATCTCCTAGTCCACTAACGACAGACCACTAACGGAAGCAGGCACGTGCGAACTCGCATTGGAATCTCGGTCGTCGCCCTCGGGGTGGCACTCGCTCTCATTCTCAGCGCCTGCGTGTCGGCGGCTCCGAAGAGCGCGCCCGGCATCGAGCCGGTGCCGAGCTCGCTGTCGAAGTTCTACGACCAGACGCTGACCTGGCACTCCTGTGAGTCGGGCGGGCTCACCTGCACGACGGTGACGACGCCGATCGACTGGGCGCACCCGTCGGCCGGCTCGCTGAAGCTCGCGGTCATCCGTCACGCCACCACATCGTCGACGCGGATCGGATCGCTGCTCGTCAACCCGGGTGGCCCGGGTGGTTCGGGCTATGACTTCGTGGCGCAGAGCCTCGACTACGCCGCGGATGCGACCCTGCGGAAAGACTTCGACATCGTGGGCTGGGACCCGCGGGGGGTCGGCAAGTCCTCGCCGATCACCTGCCTCGAGGGCCCGGCGATGGACACCTTCCTCTACGCCGTCTCGCCATACCCCGAAGGATCGGATGCCTGGCTGCAGTCGCGAGTGCCGATCGAGAAGGCGTACGCCGCGGCCTGTGCCAAGAACAGCGGACCTTTGCTCGGCCACATCGACGCGGAGAGCAACGCGCGGGACATGGACCTGATGCGCGCGCTGCTCGGCGACACGAAACTCAACTACCTGGGCTTCTCGTACGGCACCTTCTTCGGTGCGCACTACGCGAAGCTCTTTCCGAAGAACGTCGGACGGATGGTGCTCGACGGCCCGGTCGACCCCTCGATCACCGAGCCGGTCGACTTCACCACCCAGATGGGCGGATTCGAAAGCGCGTTCCGCGCGTACCTGACCGATTGCCTTACCGGCTCCAGCTGCCCGTTCAGCGGCACTCTGGATGACGCGCTCGCCCAGGCACGCGCGCTCATCGCGCAGGTCGGCACCGAGGGCTTGACGATCAAGGACGGTCGAACCCTCGACCTCAGCTCTCTGGGAACCGCCATCTCCTATCCGCTTTACAGCCGGGATTCCTGGCCCGACCTCAGCACGATGTTCGCCCAGCTGCAGAAGGGCGATGCGGACGCCGCCTTCCAGTTCGCGGACGGCTACAACGGCCGCAACGACGACGGCACCTACTCGGAGGAGAACAACGTCTACACCGCCGCGCTCTGCCTCGACGGGGTCTTCCCCGACAGCCTGGCCGGTACCCGCGCAACGATGGACACCATCGCCCAGGCGGCGCCCACCATCGGGGCGATCTTCAGCTACAGCGACTGGGTGCAGGTCTCGATCGCCTGCCAGAACTGGCCGTACAAGTCGGTGCTGCACCCCGAGAAGATCGCGGCGAAGGGCGCGGCGCCGATCATGGTGGTCGGCACCACCAACGACCCTGCGACGCCGTACACCGGAGCACAGTCGCTCGCGTCCCAGTTGGACAGCGGCTTTCTCGTCACCCGCACCGGTGAGGGCCACACGGCGTACGGATCCGGCAACGCCTGCATCGACAGCACGGTCGACACCTACCTCGTGAAGGGAACGGTCCCCGCGAAGGACCCGCAGTGCTGATGCGCGGGGCGCTCCAGTGAGTCGCGCGGTCACCGCGCTGTTCGCCGCGCTCGAGGCACTGCTCGTCGTGGGGGTCGGCGTCGGCATCCCGCTCGCGGTACTGACCGTGCTCTGGGCGTTCCAGTACGGCCTGCAGGTGGACTGGATCGTCTTCTGGCGCGCCGCCGCCGACACCTGGCTGCTCGGGCACGGGGTCGATGTGACCATGACGCTGAGTCCCGCACTCGCGCTCGGAATCGGTGTCAGTGGCGCAGCCACACCCTTCATCATCACGATCGCACCGCTGGGTTTCGCCCTCATCACCGTGCTGCTCGGCGCGCGGGCCGGCCGCCGTATCGGTGAGACCCCGCACCGGCAGCTCGGGACGGTCGTGAGTGTCGCGGTGTTCGCGGCTCTCTCGCTCGCCGTCACGCTGAGCGCGCTCTTCGCCTCCGCGCGGGCATCCATCTGGCAGGGCACGCTTCTGCCCACACTCTGTTTCGCCATCGGCCTCGCCATCGGTGTCGAGCTGGGCAGGCGCTCTCTCGGCGAACCGGAGCCGGGCAGCCCGGGAAGCTCGCTTCGCGACTGGATCGCGGACTGGCGTCCGGAGGCTCGCAGCACCATCGCGACCGGGCTTCGTGCCGGCGCTGCGAGCGCGGGCGTGGTGATCGCGGTGTCGGCCGTCGCCGTGGCCCTGCTGCTGCTGACGAGCTACGCGAAAGTGATCACCCTCTACGAGGGCGTGCACGCCGGAGTGCTGGGCGGCATCGCTCTCACCGTCGGGCAGCTGGCACTTCTGCCGAACCTCATCATCTGGGCGGCGAGCTGGCTCATCGGGCCCGGGTTCGCCATCGGTACGGGGTCGTCGGTCTCGCCCTTCGGCACGAGCCTCGGGCCGATTCCCGCGGTGCCGGTGCTCGGTGCGCTGCCGTCGGCCCACCAGCTCGGCTGGGGCTTTCTCAGCATTCTCGTGCCGGTGCTCGCGGCTTTCTTCGTCGCCGTGCTGCTGAGGCGCGTGCTCGTGCGGGAGCTGGGCACTGTGCCTCGCACCCGCTGGCTGCTGCTCGCCGGTGCGATCGCCGGCGTCACCGCCGGTGTGGTTCTCGGGCTGCTCGCCTGGGCGTCCGCGGGTTCGGCGGGGCCGGGTCGGCTGGTGGATGTCGGACCGTCGCCCTGGCTCACCGGCGCCTTCGCGGCGCTCGAGGTCGGCATCGCGGCCATCGTCGGCATGCTTGCCGGGCGCACCACCACGTCGGTCTAGATCGCCGCCCGGTAGGCTCGGCAGGTGCTCTCACTGGTCGTGCTCATCTCCGGAGGTGGGTCGAACCTGCGCGCGCTGCTCGAGACCTGCGAGGACGCAGAGTTCCCGGCCCGCGTGGTCGCGGTCGGGGCCGATCGCGACGCGGACGGTTTCGAGCACGCGGAGGAGTTCGGCATCCCGACCTTCTCCGTCGCACTCTCCAGTTATCCCGACCGGGAGTCGTGGGGCGACGCACTTCTCGAGCAGATCGTTGCATGGCAACCAGACCTCACCATCCTGAGCGGCTTCATGAAACTGCTTCCGCCGCGGGTGATCGAGGCCCTGTCGCCGAATCTCATCAACACGCATCCCGCGTACCTGCCGGAGTTCCCGGGCGCGCACGCGGTTCGGGACGCGATCACCGCCGGGGTCGCCGAGACCGGCGCAAGCGTGATCGTCGTCGACAACGGGGTGGACGACGGGCCGATCATCACCCAGCAGCGAATTCCGGTGCTGCCAGGCGACACGGAGACAACGCTGCACGACCGCATCAAACTGATGGAGCGCGAGCTGCTCGCTGAGGTCGTACTCGGCATCGCGGAAGGCGACTTCACGCTTTAGAATGGGACTGTCGCAACTGGCGTTGAGGTGGTTACCACCGGGGAGCGACTGACTTCGATTCGACCGTTCGTTGGCGCGCTGGAGCTTTGGGGATTGCATCGCAATCCCGCGACGCCAGCGCCGAGCGAGCTACGCTCGCTCGGTACATGGGAGGATTTACCCATGTCTGCACCCATTTCGTCTGAAGCAAAGCGTGACCGCGACGTCATCCCGATCACCCGGGCGCTCATCTCGGTCAGCGACAAGACCGGGTTGCTCGAACTCGCGGCTGCGCTCGCGAACGCCGGCGTCGAGATCGTTTCGACTGGCTCGACCGCGAAGACGATCGCGGATGCCGGCCACGCCGTCACCGAGGTCAGCCAGGTCACCGGGTTCCCCGAGTCGCTCGACGGACGCGTCAAGACACTTCACCCGGCGGTGCACGCCGGTATCCTCGCCGACCTGCGCCTGGCCAGCCACGAGACCCAGCTGGGCGAGCTCGGTATCCGCCCGTTCGACCTCGTCGTGGTGAACCTCTACCCCTTCGTGGAGACAATCGCCGCCGGTGTCACCGGTGACGCGGCGGTCGAGCAGATCGACATCGGCGGCCCGGCAATGGTGCGCGCGGCGGCCAAGAACCACGCGAACGTGGCGATCGTCGTCTCGCCGGCCAGCTATGACCAGGTCACCAAAGCGCTGGCACTCGGCGGCACGAGGCTGGCACAGCGCCAGCGCCTCGCCGGCGAAGCCTTCGCACACACCGCGGCGTACGACACGGCGGTTGCGGAGTTCTTCGCGGAGAGCATCGGGATTCGCGCGCAAAAGCGGGTCGAGCCTGTCGAGACCTCACCAACGTCTTCACTCAGGGAGGTCTCGACGAGCTCGACCCGCTTTACGGTCGAGGCCACCCTCAAAGAGACCCTCCGCTACGGCGAGAACTCGCACCAGGACGCCTCGCTCTACGTGCGCGCCGACGGCAACGGCATCGCCCAGGCGACACAG
>JAODAT010000077.1 GCA_025463565.1 Microbacteriaceae bacterium | reverse complement strand
TTTGAGCGTGCGGCGCGCACAACAGGAGATTTTGCGGCGAGTCTCGCCGCCGATCCGGTTGAGCGATCACCAGCTCATGCGGTGACAGGACAGGCTCACTGGAAAAGAGAACGATCGCGGATAGTGTCGAGGAGTGAACTCCCGTCTTGCCAGCTATCTGACGTATGCATGCCTCATCATCATGCTGCCCGCGCCGATCATCATCGTGTTCACCAGCGATTACGACGACTTCTCCCTCGCCATGTTCTGGCTGCTGGGGGCCGGGGCCCTGGCCGGAATCGCGAGTGCGTCCCGCGCGTCGCTGGTCGACAGCCCTGATTCAACATCCAAATTCACGGCGATGTTCCGCGATCTCGGCATCGTGCTCGCCGCCGAGGTCGTTGTGTTCTACATAGTCGTGATCGTCGGGTTCGCGGTGGGAGCGACCCACGACGCGACTCTCTGGTACATGCCCCTGCTCTACCTTCTGCTCGGAGTGATGGGCATGGGATTCGGCGTCATCGCCGGCCTGGTGATCGTCATCCCGGTCGGAATTCTCGCAAAAGCCGTGAATGACCGCGCCCACGGCAGGACAGTCGACCCGTTCATTGTGATCCTTGCACTCGTTTTTCTTGCCGTCGCGACCTTCGCGATCGTAGGAGTACTCGCCATCCACGACACGGACACGCTGCAGTACCGCGGCAGGTATTACTACGACATTTTCATCGTGCTCACGAACGCGCCGAGTGACACGGTGACGATCGTGTCGCAATCACTGGCGTGGATCGCCCGCGGCATCTTCATCCTGCTGGTGCTGCTGGTCGCCGTTGCCGCCCACCTGGGCCGCCAGAAGCAGATCGCGCGGCGCGTATCGAAAAGCGCGGGCGCGGCTAGCGCTGGGTAGCTCCCGCTCCGGTCCGGAACGCGTTGGACAGGAGGGGGTGCCGGCGCGAGGCCGTCAACAGGACGAATTGCTGCTCTGAGCAGCGGGCGTCCTGTTGAACAACCCGTTTAGGCGTCCCCAAGGGCAGCATCCGCGATCACGCGGGCGCTTCCGCCGGCCAGTTGCAGCAGCGACATCGACTCGAGTCGAACGCGGTCTCCGGGCTGCGGCACGTTCGGCATGCTCTCGGTCACGTGTGCCCTGAACCCATCACCGACATATTCTGGCGATTCGATCGTCGCGCCGAGTTCATATAGAGCCGCAAGCACCAGTGCGTGAAATGACCCGATGCCGCCCTCCTCGGCGAAAACTCTCACCGGGATATCGTGCTCGGGTCCGAACAGCTCCTCATCACCCGCCTCAAGCTCGAAGGCGCTCGAAGAAGGCAGCACGATCGATTCGATGTCTCCATCGAATCCGAAGCCCGCGATCAGCGCCACGTGAAGTGGAAGCTCGCTCAGCGCAAACTCTGCCCCGATGGGCTGAGGCTCGAGAAAGCACGCGAGCGCGAAGCGTGCCACGGTCCAGTTACTTCTTAGCGCCCTGCGCCGCCACCGCGGCAGCACCGGCGGCCGCGGCCTCCGGGTCGAGGTATTCGCCCGGCGCGAGCGGGGCGAAGTCGTCGCCGAGCGTGTAGACGAGCGGCACGCCGGTCGGGATGTTGAGCTCCGCGATGTCCCCGTCGGAGATGTGGTCGAGGTGCTTCACCAGCGCGCGCAGCGAGTTGCCGTGGGCGGTGACCAGCACGGTCTTGCCAGCGGCGAGGTCGGGCTTGATGTCGGACTCCCAGTACGGAAGCATCCGCTCGATCACGAGCTTCAGCGATTCGGTGCGCGGCAGCTGGTCGCCGAGGCCCGCATAACGAACGTCGTGCGCCTGCGAGAACTCGCTGTCGTCGGGCAGCGGTGGCGGCGGCACGTCGAACGAACGGCGCCAGGTCATGAACTGCTCTTCGCCGTACTCCGCGAGGGTGTCCGCCTTGTTCAAACCCTGCAGCGCGCCGTAGTGGCGCTCGTTGAGCCGCCAGCTGCGCTTCACGTCGATCCAGTCGCGGTCGGCCTCGGCGAGGGCGATGTCCGCGGTGTGGATGGCACGCTTCAGCACGGACGTGTACTGGATGTCCGGCTGCTTGTCGTAGGCGGCGATCAGCTCGCCCGCCCGCTTCGCCTCACTACGCCCCTGGTCGCTGAGGTCGACATCCACCCACCCGGTGAACAGGTTCTTGGTGTTCCAGTCGGAGTTGCCGTGGCGAAGGAGGATGAGCGTGTACGTCATGCAACTAGCGTATTGCCATGCCCATCGGTCAGGTCACGCGCGGAACCACCGGCACCAACCGGCTGCGTCGGGTCGACCGATGGATCGCACAACTGCCCGCGCTTCGACGGGCTCCGCGACCGTTGGTCGTCGACCTCGGGTACGGGGCCTCGGCCACGACGACGCTCGAACTGCACCAGCGACTGGCGCGGGCGAAGCCCGATGTCGAAGTCGTGGGCATCGAGATCGAGCCGTCCCGCGTCGCAATCGCCTCACAGTCAGCGCGACCCGGCGTGACCTTCAGGCTCGGTGGTTTCGAGGTGCCGCTCGACGGGCGGGACGCGACGGTGATCCGCGCGCTCAACGTACTGCGGCAGTACGACGAGTCCGAGGTGCTCGCGGCCTGGACGCGCATGGTGTCGAGGCTCGAGCCGGGCGGCGTTCTCGTCGAGGGCACCTGCAACGAGGTAGGCAGGGTCGCCAGCTGGGTGGATGTCACGGCACAGGGGCCGCAGACCCTCACGATCAGCCTGCGACTGGCAGAACTCGAACGCCCCTCGATCGTGGCGGAGCGCCTGCCCAAGGTGCTCATCCATCGCAACGTGCCGGGCGAGGGCATCCACGCGTTTCTGGAGGATCTCGATCGCGCCTGGGCGACCCACGCGCCGCTCGGCGTCTACGGGCCGTCGCAGCGCTGGATCGCGACCGCCGAGACCCTGGGGTCGAGCTGGCCGATCCTGGGCGGTCGATCCCGCTGGAAGCTCGGCGAGCTGACCGTCGCCTGGGATGCCGTGAGCCCCCGCAATTGAGCGGGTCGAGCTTGTCGAGGCCCACTAAATCTTGGGCAGCAGCGCCCGCGCCTCGTCAACGGGAAGGCCCGACCCGACGAGCAGGTCCACCGCGAGCGGCCGGAGCATCAGCACGATCGCCGCGTCCGCGACGGGCGTGTCTTCGGCCGGCGCGAGGCGCCGCGCGAGGTCGGCGAGCAGCGAGCGCGCCCGGCCTACCAGTTGCGGATCGTCGAGCTCTTCGCCGAGGAGCACCATCGCAGTTCGGATCTGGCCGACCAGCTCGGCGAGTGCCGGGCGCTTCACTCCGTCGCGCACGAGAAAATCCACGCGTCGGGCGATGGTGCGCAGGTGACGGGTGGCCAGGTCCGCGGCGGCGAGCGCTTGGGACCCGCGCTGGAGCTCGGGAAGCCGTGACCGCAGAAAGGGTGAGAGTCTCGCTATCGCGATGGCGCTCTCCTGCGTCGCCGCCCATTCCTCGATCAGGGGCTGGGTGCGCCGAAGCCGCACCAGCCCGAGTTCGCCGGCCGCCTCATCCGCGTCGTCGAGGCTGTCCATGACGGAGCCGAGCGCCTCGCCGATCGCGGAGAACAGTGCGCGCCGGTCACGGGCGGCCGCGCGCCCAGGAGCGCGCGGGATGAGCGCGGTCACCAGCAGCGCAACCACGCCGGCGATGAGGGCGTCGAGCGTGCGGCCGAACGGGCCGCCCGAGGGAACGGGCAGGATGACGAGCAGCGCTGACGGCACGGCCGCAGCGACCGCGAACGCGGGGTTCGGTGACACGGCGCGCCCGACGATGAAGACGACGAGCAGCACGACGACCAGTTGCCACAGCCCCTTGCCGAGCACCAGGGAGATTCCGTCGCTGAGTGCGACGCCGACGAGGATGCCGATCACCTGCTCCGCGATGCGGCGCGGCCGGGCGTCGCGCGAGAACCCGAGCGCGGTGATCGTCACCGTCACGGCGAGCACCGGGAATGCGTGGCCGACCACCCAGTGTGCGAGCGAGTACGACGCGGCGACCGCTGCGACGATCTGCACGATCGCCGGGAGGGACTCCCAGACGCGCCTCGCAGCGATGCGGGCATCGACCCTGCGGCGCACCTGGCGCTCCAAACGGCGGAGCGGCGCGGTGTTGGTCACGACTTGCGGGTGACCGCGCCGAGTCGGGGAAGGCGGGGAATGTCAGCCGACGCTCCCGCCGACGGGGGAACCACGACCTCCTGGCCCGCGGCGACGAGCAGGTCGTCCACGCGCACCGCGAGTTCCGCCGTCGGGTCGGTGGAGCGCTTGATCACGGCGAGGGCGATCGGCCCCAGCTCGTGATGGCGAGCGCTCGAGGTGACGAGGCCGACTTCGACGCCGTCGAGAACGACCACATCACCGCGGGCAGGGAGCACCGCATCAGAGCCGTCGAGGTGCAGCATCACCAGCCGGCGAGGCGGATGCCCGAGGTTGTGCACCTTCGCCACCGTCTCCTGCCCGCGGTAGCAGCCCTTCTCGAGGTGCACCGCCGAGCGCAGCCAGTCGAGTTCGTGCGGGATGGTCTTCTCGTCCGCCTCGGTGGCGAAGCGCGGGCGCCACGCTTCGATGCGCAACGCCTCCAACGCGAGGGTGCCCGCAACGGGCAGGTCGACCAGCGTGCCGCGCGTCACGAGCACCTCGCTGTAGGTCCAGCCGGCGCCGGGGTGCTGGGGGCTGAGCGAGTACTGCCATCCGCCGGGAGTCACCGTCGTCCACGGGTCGTGCCAGATGAGCGGAACGCCGTTCGGGGCGACCACCGGAAGAGCGGGAGCCCCCAGCGTGCCGATCGTCGCGAACTCCTCGGTGCGGTCCTGCGGGTCGACCCGCAGCATGAAGCGCATCTTGAGCAAGAACTCGAGAAGCCCGGGCGCCTCATCGCGCTCCAGTAGCATCCACAGGTCCGTTCCGTCGTCGACCAGCCGCACGGCGTACTCGACGCGGCCGGTCGGGTCGAGCAGCAGCGTCTCGCTGGACTCGCCCGGCTGGAGCCCTTTGACGCTCTGCGACGTGATCGAGTCGATCCAACTGAGCCGGTCGTCGCCGGAGATCGAGAGCACCGCGCGATTCGACAGGTCGACGATCGCCGTGCCGGCGGCGAGCGCGCGCTGCTCACCGATCGGGTTGCCGTAGTGCGCGGGCACGCCCGCGTCGGGGCCGGCGCCGTCGACGGCGCCCGGAAGTGTGAGATACGGGCTGTTGTCAGTCAACTTTCGCCAGCCGTCCGGATGCGTGGGTCGCCAGTTCCTGGCCGAGAGCGGCAATGTCCCAGGCCCAGAGCAGGTGATTCTCGACCAGCCCGTACAGGCGAGTGGAGGCGCTGTGCTCCTTCGAGTTCGCCGACCGCATCACCGTGTCGGTTACCAGGTCGATTCGCGGACCCTTCACCTGGCCGATGTAGAGCTCGCTGACACCGCCCGGGTGCAGGATCGACACCTCGATGTCGAAACCGTCCGAGGCGTTGCGCAGCGTCTCGACCGATCGCGCGGTCGTGAACGGCTGTACGCCGACGCCCGGCAGAAGACCCGGGCCCGGGTCGCCCTCGGTCTGCCCGCGGCTCAGCCGCCAGTACCCGGTCTCGGTTGCCAGCGGGGTGAGGTCGTCATCCAGAAGCCAGGTGTACGAGGTGTAGTTGAGGTGCGGCAACCCGTCGTGGCTGAAACTCATGCGGTGCCCGAACTCGTAGTTGCGGGTTTCTTCACCCACCTCGTAGTTGACGAGGCCGGTGCCCTCCCAGAGGCCGAGCAGCCAGGAGAGGGGAACGAGCTCTGCCGGCAGATTGTCGGGCAGCTCGATCATGAGTTGGCGCCGTTCAAAGAACTAGCGCTGGCCCTTGAAGAGGTTGAAGAGCACGACGACCGAGACATAGC
>JAODAT010000015.1 GCA_025463565.1 Microbacteriaceae bacterium | reverse complement strand
GGCCGGATCTTCAACGGCCGGCGGCCCGACCGGCAGCCGGCAGCCGTGCTGTTCGCCGAATCGGACCGGGATGTCATCGACGGCGTACTGCTCGCTCGCTCTCGCGGTTGGCCGGTGTCGGTGCGATCCGGCGGTCACAGCTGGGCGGCCTGGAGCGTGCGGGAGGGCGCGCTGCTCATCGACCTCGGCCGCATGCGCGAGATGTCGTTCGACCCAGCGTCGGGAATCGTGTCGGCCCGTCCGGCGGTGAAGGGCGGCGACGAGCTGGACCCGTTCCTCGAGGAGCACGGCCGGTTCTTCAACGGCGGGCACTGCCCGTCCGTCGGCATCGGCGGATTTCTGCTCCAGGGTGGCCAGGGTTGGCTGGCGCGCGGCTGGGGATGGGCGACGGAGAGCATCGTGGGCCTCGACATCGTGACTGCGGACGGCGAACTGGTACACGCCTCGGCGACCGAGAACGACGACCTGTTCTGGGCTGCACGCGGCGCCGGGCCGACCTTCCCGGGAATCGTCACCAGGTTCCACTTGGCCACCCGCCCACGGTTCGCGCACCTCGGCAAGACCACACAGGTCTACCCGATCGGCATGTTCGCGGAGGTGATGGAGTGGGTATACACGATGCACGCGTCCGTCTCGCCTGACGTGGAGATCGTCTGTGTGAGCGTCACGTCCCCGGACGGAGATCGCGTGTTCGTCGTCTCGGCGGTGGCACTCACCGCGAGTCGCGAGGCGTCCGCCGCGGCGCTCGCGCCGTTCGCGGAGTCGCCGCTGCTGGACCGCGCGCTCCGTGTCGAGCACGCCGTCGACACGACCCTCGACCAGCAGAAGGCCGAGCAGGCGGCCGCCAATCCGGAGCACGCCCGCTACCGCGTCGACAACGCCTGGGTCGAGGGCGTGCCTCGGGATGTCATCCCCGCGATCGCGCCGCTGTTCACCCACCTGCCGACACCGGCATCCTTCACCATCTGGTTCAGCATGGCGCCGCTGCGCGAGCTTCCCGACATGGCCTTCTCGCTTCAGAGCGAGGCGTACGTCGCGACCTATCTGGTGTCGGATGACCCCGCGCTCGATGATGTCCAGCACGGCTGGCTGAACACGGCGATGGCCGCCGCCGAGCCGGTGACCGTCGGCCAGTACCTCGGCGACAGCGACATGGGCAGTCGGCAGCTGAAGGTGATGGGTGACCCGCAGTGCGAGCGCCTGCAGCGCATCATCGCCGCGCGTGATCCTGACAGCCGGTTCGTGAGGTACCTGGCGGCCGACCCGGCCACGGTGAACCGCAACCACTGGACTGTCTGACCCCGCTGCGCTCGCTTCAACAGCATGAATTGCCCTGCTGATGCACTCAACAGGAGGAATTGAGCAATTCCAGCTCCCTCATCCTGTTCAGTGTCTCGCTGGTGAGGTCTCGACGAGCTCGACCCGCTTAAGCGACGCGCTCGAAGACCGCCGCGAGCCCCTGGCCACCACCGATGCACATGGTTTCGAGGCCGTAGCGAGCGTTCCGGCGCTGCAGCTCGTTGGCCAGCCCTGCGAGGATGCGCACGCCGGTGGCACCGATCGGATGCCCGAGCGAGATGCCGCCGCCATTCACGTTCGTGCGGTCCCAGTCGGAGGCCGTAAAACCCCACTCGCGAGTGACCGCGAGCACCTGGGCGGCGAACGCCTCGTTCAGTTCGATCAGGTCGAGATCCTTCATGCCGATGCCCGCCCGCTTCAGCGCGAGAGCGGTGGCTGGGACCGGCCCGATCCCCATCCGGGTCGGATCGACGCCGGCTCGCGCCCACGACACGAGTCGCACCAGCGGGGTGAGACCGAGTTCGGCAGCGCGCTCAGGGGTGGTGACGATCGAGACCGCGGCGGCGTCGTTCTGCCCGGAGGAGTTGCCCGCCGTGACTGTGGCTCCGTCGATCTTCATGACGGGCTTCAGGCGAGCCAGCACCTCGAGCGACGTGTCCGCCCTGGGGTGCTCGTCTGTGTCCACGATCACGTCGCCCTTGCGCCCCGGCACGGTGACGGGCACGATCTCGTCGTCGAAGTAGCCGGCCTGCTGCGCGGCGACCGCGCGCTGGTGCGAGCGGAGGGCGAGCTCGTCCTGCTCCTCGCGCGGAATCGAGTAGTCCGCGCGAAGGTTCTCCGCGGTCTCGACCATTCCGTCCGGCGTGATGTAGTTCTTGCCGCCCGCGGTGACCCTCCCACGGGTGAGCGAGTCGTGCAGCATGAGTCCCGCGCCGGTGATTCCGCGACGGCCCTCGACCGTGTAGATCGGGGCGTTCGACATCGAGTCGACACCGCCGGCGATCACCAGCTCGGACGCGCCGACCTGGATCTGCATCGCCGCATCGATGACGGCCTGGAGGCCAGAGCCGCAGCGACGGTCCAGCTGGTAGCCGCCCACCGTCACCGGCAGGCCCGCATCCAGCGCTGCGACGCGCGCGATCGGCGGCGCCTCCGACGAGGGGTAGCCCTGACCGAAGATCACGTCGTCGACGTTCGCGCCGTCGAGACCGGTCCTCACGATGAGCTCCTCGATCACCCGGGTCGCGAGCGACAGGGCCGACACGGTGGCGAGCGACCCGCCAAATCGCCCGACCGGGGTTCGCAGGGGTGAGCAGATGACGACTTCACGCAACTCGGTCATGCCAGTTCTACCTTCAGTGGTGCGCCGGTGGCGGCGATGACTTCGTCGACGGTGACGCCGGGCGAGACCTCAACCAGCACCAGGCCGTCGTCGGTGATGTCGATGACCGCGAGCTCGGTGATGATCCGATCAACGACCCCCACCCCCGTCAGCGGAAGGCTGCACGTTTCGACGATCTTCGCGGTGCCGTCTTTCGCGACGTGTTCCATCAGCACGATCACCCGGTCGGCGCCGTTGACCAGGTCCATCGCCCCGCCCATGCCCTTGATCAGCTTTCCCGGCACCGCCCAGTTCGCGATATCACCGTTCACCGAGACCTGCATCGCACCGAGCACCGCGGTCGCGATCCGCCCACCGCGGATCATGCCGAAGGATGCCGCCGAGTCGAAATACGACGCCCCGGGAAGCACCGTGACGGTCTCTTTGCCCGCGTTGATCAGCTTAGGGTCGGCCTCACCCTCCCACGGGTACGGACCCACCCCCAGCACACCGTTCTCGGAATGCAGCACCACCGTCACACCGTCCGGAATGTAGTTCGGGATCAGCGTCGGCAAACCGATGCCGAGGTTCACATAGGAACCGTCGTGCAGTTCCTTGGCGGCCCTGGCCGCCATCTCGTTCCTGGTCAGAGCCATTACGGGC
Organism: Microbacteriaceae bacterium; assembly: GCA_025463565.1. Classification (GTDB taxonomy): domain Bacteria; phylum Actinomycetota; class Actinomycetes; order Actinomycetales; family Microbacteriaceae; genus Lacisediminihabitans. The sequence continues at coordinate 15,057 of JAODAT010000015.1, read as the reverse complement.
GCGCCCTTTCGGTCGTCTTCTCGATCGGCAACTCAGACGCCTGCTCCGGCGTCAGCTGCACAATCCGGTCGACATAGATACCCGGCAGGTGCACCTGGTCCGGGTCGATCTCCCCCGGCTCCACGATCTCGTCTACCTCGGCGATGGTGATCCGGCCCGACATCCCCGCCAGCGGGTTGAAGTTACGGGCCGACTTCTCGAACACCAGGTTGCCATGCCGGTCACCCTTCGCCGCCCGCACCAGACCGACATCCGCCCGGATCGCCTCCTCGAAGACGTACTCGCGCTCTTCGCCGAGCGACGACAGCACCCGTGTCTCCTTCGCCGGCGACGTGAGAATGACCTCACCATCTGCGTCGTAGCGCCACGGCATCCCGCCCTCCGACACCGCGGTGCCGAACCCGGTGGCCGTGAAGAACCCGGGAATACCCACCCCGCCCGCGCGCAGCCGCTCGGCGAGGGTGCCCTGCGGGGTCAGCTCCACCTCGACCTCGCCGGTGAGGTACTGGCGGGCGAACTCCTTGTTCTCGCCGATATACGACGCGATGATCCTGTCGATCCGGCCGGCGGCCAACAGTTCGCCGAGGCCCCAGTTATCCACTCCGCAGTTGTTCGAGACGACCTCGAGGTGATCGGTGCCCTGCGCGAGCAGCGCTCGGATCAGCACGATCGGCACCCCGACCAGGCCGAAACCGCCGACCGCCAGGGTCGAGCCGCTCGGGATGTCGGCAACAGCCTCCTCCGCGGAGGCAAATGTCTTATCCATCTATTTCCTTATCATCAATCTCAGCAAATACTCTACGGGCAATCGCCATCGCATTGTTGGCTGGTGGCAGCCCCGCGTACAGGGCGGTGTGCATGATCACTTCGGCTACCTCCGCACGACTCAGGCCATTGGTGATCGCGGCGCGAACGTGCATCGCAATCTCATTCTCGTGGCTTCCGGTCACCAGGCTGGCCAGGGTCGCGATGCTGCGCTCGCGACGCGTGAGCTCGGGCCGCGACCAGATGTCGCCCCACGCGTACCTCGTGATGAATTCCTGGAACGCCGCCGTCTCCTGCGTGATCTTCGCCTGCGCCGCGTCGACATGCGCCTCGCCGAGCACGGCGCGCCGGGTGGCCATGCCGCGTACGTACGGGTCAGACGGAGCAAGCAGATCGGCAAGCACCGCAGCCGTTCGCGCCGGCTGCTCGGCCGCGGCGAGGTGCGACGCGTCGGCGAATTCGAAGTAGCGGGCGCCCGGGATGCGGGTGGCCAGTAGCTCGAGATCGGCGGGCGTTGTCACCGGGTCGTACTGGCCGCTCACGACGACGGTCGGCGCGGTGATCGAGCCGATGTCCTGCGAGCGGTCGAACGCGGCGAGGGCCCCGCAGCAGTAGACATAGGACTCATCGTCGGTCTCGGACAGGTCGTTCAGGATGGCCGACGCGAGGCCCGGCTCGCGAACGATGAAGTCGGGCGCGAACCAACGACCAGGCGTCGCGGCGATGAGCGATGGAGTGCCCGAGGCGATCACCTGGGTCGCCCGCTCGTTCCAGCTCTCCTCGGTGCCGATGCGGGCGTTCGAGCAGAACACGCCGAGGCCCAGCAGGCGGTCGGGATGCCGCAGCGCCAGCTCGATCCCGATCGCGCCGGCGAGCGAGACGCCGGCATAGTGGAAGCGGCCGCCGCCGGCCTGGTCGACCAGCCGTACCACGGCATCCGCCAGCTCGGCCATCGTGAACGGCTCGGTGGCGACCGGGCTGGCGCCGTGGCCGGGGAGGTCGAACCTCAGGATGCGCGCGCGGCCGCCCGCAGCGGAGGCGGCCAGCGAGGCGAGTGCCGGCTGCCAGATGGCGGCGGTCGTGCCGAGCGACGGGCCGAGCACCAGCAGTTCCGACGAGGAACTCGAGGCGTCGGCCGGGTCGATGGTGCAGCGCAGCACGGGAACCGTCATCGGCCGGACCTTCCATGACGAGCGAGCGCGGCGTCTATCACGGCGTCCGCGGTGGGGTAGATACTCTCGTCGCTGAGATCGACGACTCGCCCGTCCAGCTGCACGGCCAGCGCCGCGCCGAACGGCAGCTCGGACGACGCGTCGGCGATCGCCCGCGCGACCAGAGCGTTCGCGGCGGCCCTGCCGATGTCCGGCGTGAGCTGCGACTGGGCGTGCTCCGCCCAGGCGACACCGCCGTCCAGGTCGAGATTGGCACGCATCCTCCCAGTATCGACCCTGAGGGAGACCAGCATGGAGGCTGTCGCGTCGGCGGATTCGATCGCCAGGCGCAGCAGGCCGCGAAGCGCCAGCCATTCCGCGTGCCACGCACCGGACGGCCTTTCGTCTTCGGTGACGAGAGACGCGAAGACGGTGGAGAGAAGGCCGGGCACCTGCAGCGCCGTCGAGCGGATGAGGATGGCCGTGGTCGGGTTCTGCTTCTGCGGCATCGCCGACGACGTGCCGCCGGAACCCTCCGAGAGTTCGCCGATCTCCGTGCGGGCGAGAACGAGGATGTCCGTCGCGATCCGCCCGAGCGCTCCGACGGTGAGCGCGGCTGCCGAGGCGAGCCGGGCCACCGGTGAACGCTCGGCCTGCCAGCTCCGGCCGGGGTCGGTGAGCTCTAAGAGCGACGCGAGTCCGGCGCGGAGCGCAGCCGGATCGCCACCGAGGTCGGCGAAGGCCGCCCCGGTTCCGACGGCTCCTGCGAGCTGGACCGGGAGCTCGAGCTCGTCGAGTACTGAACGGGCGGCGGTGACGCCGTCGAGCCAGGTCGACACCTTCACCCCGAAGGCGATCGGGGCGGCGTGGGTGCCGAGCGTGCGGCCGACCATCAGGTCGTGACGATGCGTGTCGGCGAGCGCGGCGAGCGAATCGGCCGCCGAAGTGAGCGAGGCCCGTGTCGCCGCGATCGCCCGGGACGCGACGAGCATCATCGCGCTGTCGAGAATGTCCTGGCTGGTGGCACCCCGATGCACGCGATCGGCGGCATCCCCCGCCTGTGCCCGCAGCTGGGTCACCAGCGGGATGACCGGGTTGCCGCCTGCGCGCGTTCCCGCAGCGATGGCCTCGAGATCGAGCCCCTCGGCGGTCAGCTCGACCGGATCGCCCCACGCGGTTGCGAGCGCCGATTCGACCTCGACCAGTGCTGCCAGGAATGAGGAGTCGTCGACGACGGAACTCCCGCTCGAGGCGAGAGGATCGAGCAGGCCGAAATCAGCCAACGGCATCCATACCGAAGTCGATGAACACCGTTTCGTCGTCACCCTGCAGGCGGATGTCGAACCGATAGCCGTCGGGGTCGACGGCCGCGACGAGTGTTGACGCACGGTCACCGAGCGATGCCAGGAATGGGTCCGTCTCGTTCGTCGCCTCGTCAGCGAAGTAGGCGCGGGTGAACAGGTGGTGCAGCAGTCCACGCGCGAACACGGTGACCAGCACGTACGGAGCCGAGACAGGGCCCATCGCCCCCGGCTTCACCGTGGTGAAGGAGTACTCGCCCCAGCCGTTGGTCGAGCAGCGGCCGAACCCGGTGAAGGCGTAGCCGTCACGGTGCAGGCTGCCGCGTTTCGCGACCGGCGCGCCCGCGGCATCCGCCTGCCACAGTTCGATGATCGCGTCGGGCACCGGAACGCCGGCTCCGTCATAGACGATTCCGTGCAGCTGAACCGTGCCGGGAGCATGCGGCGGCAGCAGTTCGTTGTCCCCATCGAACGGCAGCGCGTAACCGAAAAACGGCCCGACGGTCTGGGATGGGGTCTGTTTGAGTTCTGTCATCGGTCGTCTCCCTCCTGCTCCATCCGGGTCGACTTCGACCCGGTCAGTACGATGTTCCAACGGTACCCGGTCGCCCACTCCGGCTGGGTGACTTCGTGGTCGTAGGTCGCCACCAGGCGATCGCGTGCGGACTGCTCGCTGATCGATTGCATGATCGGGTCGAGCGGAAAGAGCGGGTCTCCCGGGAAGTACATCTGCGTGACGAGGCGCTGCACGAACTGCGTTCCGAACAGCGAGAAGTGGATGTGGGCGGGCCGCCACGCATTGCGGTGGTTCTTCCATGGGTACGGCCCCGGCTTGATGCTGACAAACCGGTAGCTGCCATCGTCGCCGGTGATCATTCGGCCTGCACCGGTGAAGTTCGGATCGAGCGGCGCGGGATGCTGGTCGCGCTTGTGCACATACCGCCCTCCGGAATTGGCCTGCCACACCTCGATGAGCTGGTTTCGCACCGGGCGCCCTTCGCCGTCGAGCACGAAGCCGGTGACGATGATGCGTTCACCGAGCGGCTGGCCGGCGTGCTGGATGGTGAGGTCGGACTCCTCCGCGGCGACATCGCCGTGGCCGTAGACCGGCGACACCAGCTCGATCTCCTCCGGGTCGGCGCGCACCAGCGTCTGTTTCGGATGCCGCAGCGCGCTGCTGCGGTACGGCAGGAAGCCGCGGTCCGGGTGGCCGCGCGTGCCATCGGCGACCCTCTGCGCCTCGGCGATTTCGGCCGAGATCTCCGCTTGTGTGGACAATTCCATGTTTCAGATCCCTTCGATCGGAAGACCGGTGTACTGCTCGGCGAGGCTCTGCAGCGCGTAGTGCGAGCCGGTGACGTACTCGAGCTGGCCGACCTGGCCGCGATAGCGGAACTCGGCCTCGGTGCCCGCACCGCTGGTGTGCAGCATTTCGGTCATCCAGCGAGAGAAGTACTGCGTCTTCCACTGGCGGCGCAGAGCTCGCTCGCTGTAGGTGGAGAGGGGGCCAGCATCACCCGCGTAGTAAGTGGTGAAGGCCGCACCGAGCATCGCGACATCCGAGATGGCGGCGTTCAGGCCCTTCGCGCCGGTGGGCGGCACGATGTGGCCGGCGTCGCCGACGAGGTACAGCGTGCCGTAGTTGAGGGTAGATGCGACGAAGCTGCGCATCGGGGTGATCGACTTCTCGGTGATCTCGCCCTCGTGAAGTGTCCAGCCGTCGATGCCGAGGCGACGGTGCAGGCCGTCCCAGATGCGCTGGTCGCTCCAGTCGTCGATCTTCTCGTCGGGGTCGACCTGCAGGTAGAGGCGCGAGACCTGCGGCGAGCGCATCGAGTGCATGGCGAAGCCCTCCGGGTGCAGGGCGTAGATGAGTTCGTCGGTCGAGGGCGCGACGTTCGCCAGGATGCCGAGCCAGGCGAACGGGTAGTCGCGTTCGTAGGTGGTGATCGAGTCGGCGGGGATGATCGTTCGCGAGACCCCGTGGAAGCCGTCGGCGCCCACGACGAAATCGGCTTCGACCGAGTACGAGGTGCCGTCGTGGGTGAACTCGACGGAGGGCCGCGGCGTGTCGATGTCTCGCGGGAGCACGTCGGCCGACTCGAAGTAGACAGCGGAACCCAGCGCATCGTGCGCGAGCATGAGGTCGTTGACCACCTGCTGCTGGCCGTACACCGTGACCGTGCGGCCGATCAGGGCGTTGAAGTCGACGTGATGACGCTGCCCCGCGTACTGCAGGTAGATGCCGTCGTGCACCAGACCGTGTTCACTGAGCCGCCCGTCAAGGCCGAGGGACGCGAGCACGGCGACCGAGGACTGCTCGAGCACACCGGCGCGGATGCGGCCCAGGGTGTACTCACGCGACCGGTTCTCGATGATGACGAAGTCGATCCCCGACTTCGCTAGAAGATGACCGAGCAGCAGCCCGGCGGGTCCGGCGCCGACGATGGCGACCGTGGTGCGGATATCCATGGTGGGATACATCTTGATCCCCGTTGGTTCATTGCGGAGCAAGGATTCCGCTGGATGGAAGTCAGGATCTCCAGCCGAGGGCGCGCGAGATACCCCGCGCAGCGACCCCGACAGCGAGCGGATAGCGCGGATCGGAGCTGCGGTCCGCGTGGGCGACTATCGAGACGGCCGCGACGACGGCATCCGTGTGGTCACGAATGGGCGCGGCGGCCGAGAACGAATCCTGCGTCATCTCATTGACCGAGGTGGCCATCCCGGCCGACCGGATCTCGGCGAGCCGCGGTCGCAGTTCCGCGTCGGTCGTCATCGTGTTGGCCAGGTACTTGCGCGGCGACGACGCGACGAGTTCGTCGAGCAGCTCCGGCGGCGACCAGGCCAGCAGCACCAGTCCCACGCCCGTGGCGTGCAGCGGCAGTCGGCTGCCGATGTCGGAGATGACCGGCACCGCCGACCGGCCGGAAATGCGCTCCAGGTAGAGCACGCCGAGGCCGTCCCGCACGGCGAGGTGCACGTTCTCCCGCGACAGTTCATAGAGGTCTTCGAGAAACGGCAGCGCAACGCCTCTCAGCCTGCGGGCGGTGGGGGCGCGCACGCCCAGCTTCCAGAGCCGCATCCCCACCCGGTAGAGTCCGTCGTCACCGCGGACGATCCCGCCCCACTCCACCCATTCGGCCACCAGGCGGTGCGCGGTCGAGAGCGGCAGCTCCGCCCGCTGCGCGATCTCGGTAAGGCTCAGCTCCCCAGCACTGGAGAACGCGTCGGCGATGGCGAACACCTTCTCGGCGACGCTGCGCTCGTCGCCAGCTGCACGGTTGCCGGACATGCAGCCAATCTAGCCGCGGGCATTGTCCGGATGTCCGCGCGGGGCTTACCCTGAGTGCGGAAAAAGAACACGCAGTTCTATTATCGAACACCGTCTTTCGAACACACAGTGAAGTGAGTCGCTCATGCAGTTCCACCACCACGGCTACGTATCCGGTGATCCGCGCATCCAGCCCGCGGCCGGGGTCGGCATCGACCGCCCCGAGGAGTTGCCTGACGAGGTGGACGTGCTCATCGTCGGCACCGGCCCCGCGGGAATGGTCGCGGCCGCGCAGCTCTCCCGCTTTCCGAACGTGACCACGCGGATCATCGACCGGCGCGAGGGGCGGCTGGCGATCGGGCAGGCCGACGGCATCCAGGCCCGCAGCGTCGAGACCTTCCAGGCCTTCGGATTCGCCGACCGCATCATCGCCGAGGCCTACCGCATCACCGAGATGAACTTCTGGAAGCCCGACCCGGCGAATCCGGCGAATATCAGCCGCACCGCCCGCGCGGTGGACGACCCGTCCGGCGTCAGCGAGTTCCCGCACCTGCTCGTCAACCAGGCGCGCGTGCTCGACTACTTCGCGGAGTTCATGGCGAACTCGCCCACCCGCATGAAGCCCGACTACGGACTCGAATTCATCGACCTCGAGATCGGGGAGACGGGCGAATACCCGGTGGCGGTCACCCTGGCCGACGACACGGGCGCCGAGCGCGTCGTGCGCGCGAAGTACGTGATCGGCGCGGATGGCGCGCGCAGCCGGGTGCGCGACTCGATCGGCTGCACCCTCGCCGGCGACCAGGCGAACCACGCCTGGGGCGTCATGGACGTGCTGGCCGTCACGGACTTCCCCGACATCCGCACCAAGTGTGCGATCCAGTCCGAGGAGGGCAGCATCCTGCTCATCCCGCGCGAGGGCGGCTACCTGTTCCGCATGTATGTCGACCTCGGCGAGGTCGCCGACGACAGTGGCGCGGTGCGGCAGACGACGATCGAGCAGACCGTCGCCAAGGCGAACGAGATTCTTCACCCGTACACGCTCGAGGTGAAGGATGTCGCCTGGTACAGCGTCTATGAGGTCGGGCATCGCCTCACCGACCGCTTCGACGACGTCAGGCCCGATCAGCTGGGCCTCCGCTCCCCCCGGGTCTTCATCGCCGGCGACGCCTGCCACACGCACAGCGCGAAGGCCGGGCAGGGCATGAACGTGTCGATGCAGGACGGCCTCAACATCGGCTGGAAGCTCGGCTGGGTGCTCGACGGTCGCAGCCCCGAGTCGCTGCTCAGCACCTACTCGGCGGAGCGGCAGGTGGTGGCCAAGAACCTCATCGACTTCGACAAGGAGTGGTCGAGCCTGATGGCGGCGAAGCCGGAAGACCTCTCCGACCCGACCGAGCTCGAGGATTTCTACACCCGCACGGCCGAGTTCCCGGCCGGCTTCATGACCGAGTACACGGAATCGGTCATCGTCGGCGACCTGGCCCACCAGTCGCTCGCCACCGGGTTCCCGGTCGGCAAGCGCTTCAAGTCGGCGATCGTGCGCCGCATCTGCGACACCAACCCGGTGCACCTCGGCCACCTCGCCGAGGCTGATGGACGCTGGCGCACCTACGTCTTCGCCGACCCCGCACGCGCCGGGGCCGACTCCCCCACTGCCGCACTCGCCGAGTGGCTGTCGTCGTCGCCCGACTCGCCGATCGTGGCGTTCACCCCGGAGGGCGCGGATGCCGACAGTTGGTTCGACATCAAGGTGATCTACCAGCAGGACCACACCGACACCGATATCACCGAGGTGCCGCGCGCGTTCACCCCGATCATGAGCCCGTTCGGCCTGGTCAACCAGGAGAATGTGTTCGGGGCCGACGGCCAGGACAACATCTTTGACACGCGCGGCATCGACCGGCGCGGAGCGATCGTGGTGGTGCGCCCCGACCAGTACGTCGCCGCCGTTCTGCCGCTCACGGCGACGGACGAGCTGTCGTCGTTCTTCCGGTCGAGCATGACGAGTGAGCGCGTGACCCGGTGAGCGAGAGTTCCCCATCGCAGACCCTGTCACGCGGGATAACAGCGCTGGAGGTGCTCTCGGATTCGCCCGGAGCTATGACGATCGCGGAGATCGCCGGCTCTCTCGGAGTTCACCGCTCGATCGCGTATCGCATCCTCCGCACGCTCGAGGATCACGGGCTCGTGCGCCGCGACGCCGCAGGGGCGTTCCTGCTGGCGCCGCGTCTCGCCGCCCTCGCCCGTGGTGTCGAGCGGTCGCTCCAGGCCGCCGTGCTGCCCGAGCTGACCGACCTCGCGAACCGGCTCACCATGACGGCGTTCCTCGTCGTGCTCGACCACACCGAGTGCGTCACCCTCTCGAGCGTCGAGCCCCGGGCCGGCGCGGCCACGGTCGCCCAGCGACCGGGCACTCGTCACTCGCTGGCCATCGGAGCGCCGGGCATCGCCATCCAATCGCTGCTCGCAGACGGTGAGCTCGTACGCCTTGGCATCGACCGGCGTCCACTCGTCGATGGCAGCTATGCGACGAGCCACGACGAGGTCATTCCCGGCCTTCGCTCCATCGCGGTGCCGCTCGCCGCACACGGCGCACCCGCGGCGGCGCTTGCGGTGGTCTACGTCTCGAGCGAGAACTCGGACGCCGAGATCGCGAAGGCCCTGGCCGGCGCGCGTGACGCGATCGCGGAGAGGCTGGGGTAAAGCGGGTCGAGCTTGTCGAGACCTCACCGACGAGATATTCGGTGGTGAGGTCTCGACAAGCTCGATCCACCCATCACCGATCGTATACGATCTGTGATATGTTCGTTTCGAACGAGACGAGGATGTCATGGTCGACACACTGCCGCACCGCCCCGGAAAGATCATCGGCGTGCACATCAACTACCCGGCACGGGCTGCCGAGCGTGGTCGCACCCCGAAGTTCCCCGGCTACTTTCTGAAGCCCGCCACCTCCCTCGCCGCCTCCGGTGACAGCATCGAGCGCCCGGCCGGCACCGAACTGCTGGCCTTCGAGGGTGAGATCGCGATCATCATCGGCACCGCCGCCCGCCGCATCGACCCCGCCGACGCCTGGGCGCACGTCTCCGGGGTGACGGCATCGAACGACTTCGGCGTCTACGATCTCCGGCTCTCGGACAAGGGGGCGAACGTACGCTCCAAGGGCGGCGACGGTTTCACGCCGGTCGGCCCCAACGTCATTCCCGCCGCCGTGGTCGACCCCGCGGCGCTCCGCATCCGCACCTGGGTGAACGGCGCGCTGGTGCAGGAAGATTCGACGAAGACCCTGCTGTTCCCCTTCGCGCAGCTGGTCGCGGACCTGTCTCAACAGCTCACCCTGGAACCCGGCGATGTGATTCTCACCGGCACGCCCGCCGGCGCCTCGGTCGTGAAGCCCGGCGACGTCGTCGAGGTCGAGGTGGATGCCCCGACCGCTTCCGGCGCGCCGACCAGCGGGCGTCTTGTCACGACAGTCGTCGAGGGGACGACCGCGATCCCCGCGTTTAGCGCACCCCCGCAGGTCACCGACGAGCAGCGGGCGGACGCCTGGGGCACCGCAGAAGCGGCCGGCCTCGTTCCCGCCGCCGTCTTCGCCCTCACCGACGAACTCAAGCGCAAGCTGAACAGCGTCGGAACGGCCACCCTCAGCTCACAGTTGCGCAAGCGCGGCTATGACAACGTGTCGATCGACGGGCTGAAATCGACCAAGCCGGGCACCCGGCTGCTCGGTCGTGCTCGCACCCTTCGCTACATCGCCTTCCGAAACGACCTGTTCGACTCGCACGGCGGCGGGTACAACGCGCAGAAGCGTGCGTTCGACGCCGTCGGGCCCGACGAGGTGCTGGTGATGGAGGCCCGCGGCGAGCGCGGCACCGGCACGGTGGGCGACATTCTCGCGCTGCGCGCGCAGGTGCGCGGTGCCGCGGGAATCGTGACCGACGGGGGAGTTCGTGATGTAGTCGCGGTCGCGGCCCTCGACATCCCGACCTATCACGCGGGCGCTCACCCGGCCGTTCTCGGTCGCCGTCACGTGCCCTGGGACACCGACCTCACCATCACCTGCGGCGGCGCCGCCGTGCAGCCGGGCGACGTGATCGTCGGCGACGACGACGGCGTTCTGGTCATCCCGCCGTTCCTGGTGGAAGAGGTCGTGAATGCGGCCATCGAGCAGGAGCTCGACGAAACCTTCATCGCCGAGCAGGTCACCGCCGGCGAGAAGGTCGACGGCCTCTACCCGATGGACGCGAGCTGGAAGGACCGGTACCGCGAATGGCGAGCGAGACAGTAGTACAGAGCAAGACGCAGCTCGCCTATACCTGGATCAAGGAACGCATCTCCGACGGCACTTACACCCCCGGCTACCGTCTCGTACTCGGCCAGATCGCCAAGGCCCTCGATGTGAGCGTCGTGCCGGTGCGTGAGGCCATCCGCCTGCTCGAGTCCGAGGGGCTCGTCACGTTCGAGCACAACGTGGGGGCCCAGGTCGCGATGCACGACGAAACCGAGTACCTCTACACGATGCAGACCCTGAGCCTCGTCGAGGGTGCGGCGACCGCGCTGTCGGCTCCGCATATCAGCGCTGCTGACATCGACCGGGCGCGCACGATCAACGAGCAGATGATCGAGTGCCTCCAGCACTTCGACCCGCACCGGTTCACGGAGCTCAACCTCGAGTTCCACTCCGTCTTGTTCGAGAACTGCCCGAACCCGCACATCCTCGATCTCGTGCACCGGGGCTGGGGCCGGCTGACCGTACTGAGGGATTCCACCTTCAGCTTCGTGCCCGGTCGAGCCAGGGAATCCGTGCTCGAACACGAACAGATCCTCAGCCTGCTCGAGCAGGGTGCTGACTCCCTCGCCATCGAACTCGAGGCACGAGCCCACCGCACGAGAACGCTCGACGCGTTCCTCGACTACCAGGAGAGAAGACACCATGAAGTACCGTAGCGATCCCGCGCAGATCCGCGGCTCCATCGTTCCCCTGATGACCCCGTTCACGGCCGACGGCGTCGTCGACCACGCGGGGCTCACCAACCTGGTCGAGTGGCAGCTCTCCCAGGGCACGCATGGCGTGTCGATCGGCGGCTCGACCGGCGAACCCAGCGCGCAGACGATTCCGGAACGCATCGCCGCAATCCAGACGGTAGCGAAGGCGATCGACGATCGCGTACCGTTCATGCCCGGCACCGGAACCGAGAAGCTGGACGAGACGCTCGAGCTGACGGCGGCAGCCCGCGACGCGGGGATAGACGCCGCGCTCATCATCACGCCGTACTACGCCCGCCCCACCCAGGAGGCGCTCTACGTCTGGTACAAGACGGTGGCAGAGGAATTCCCCGACCTGCCGATCGTCGCGTACAACGTGCCCAGCCGCACGGCGGTCGACATCGCTCCGGAGACGGTCGCCCGGCTCTACCGCGACGTCGAGAACTTCGTCGGGGTGAAGGAGACGACCAAGGACTTCGAGCACTTCTCCCGGGTGCTCCAGCTCTGCGGTTCCGACCTCCTGGTCTGGAGCGGCATCGAGCTGCTCTGCCTGCCGCTGCTCGCCCTCGGCGGCGTCGGATTTCTCAGCGCCACGGCGAACATCGCCCCGCGCGCCCATGCCGACCTGTTCGAGGCCTGGGACTCGGGCGACATCGAGAAGGCCCGCGAGCTGCACTACGGATTACACCCGCTTGTCGACCTGCTGTTCGTCGAGACGAACCCGGCACCCGGCAAGTGGGTGCTCGAGCAGCGCGGCCTGATCGAGTCGGGCTTCGTGCGCCCGCCGCTGATCACCCCGACGCCCGGCGGCCTCACCAAAATCGCCGAGTACCTGAAGGCGGGCGAGCGGTACCTCTCCCCCGTCGACGGCTTCACCGTGAAAGGACGCTGACCATGGCGCACTACATTCCCGAGGGCCTTCCGTCGAAGATCCAGCACTTCATCGGCGGCGAGTTCGTCGACAGCATCGGCAGCGAGACGTTCGACGTGCTCGACCCGGTCTCCAACCAGACCTACGTGAAGGCCGCGGCCGGCCAGAAGGCGGACATCGACCTCGCGGTCGCTGCCGCCACGAAGGCCTTCAAGGATGGCCCGTGGCCGAGACTCGCTCCCCGAGCCCGCGCGCGCATCCTGAACAAGATCGCGGATGCCGTGGAGGCCCAGGACGCCCGGCTGGCCGAACTCGAGACCTTCGACACCGGCCTCCCGATCACCCAGGCCCTCGGCCAGGCCCAGCGCGCCGCGGAGAACTTCCGCTTCTTCGCCGACCTGATCGTCGCGCAGGCGGATGACACCTACCGCGTGCCCGGCGTGCAGATGAACTACGTCAACCGCAAGCCGATCGGCGTCGCCGGGCTCATCACCCCGTGGAACACGCCCTTCATGCTGGAGAGCTGGAAGCTCGCTCCGGCCCTTGCCTCCGGTTGCACAGTCGTTCTGAAGCCGGCCGAGTTCACCCCGCTCTCCGCGAGCCTCTGGGCCGAGATCTTCCGCGACGCGGGCCTGCCCGACGGCGTCTTCAACCTGGTCAACGGGCTCGGCGAGGAGGCGGGTGATGCGCTGGTGAAGCATCCCGGTGTTCCGCTCATCTCCTTCACCGGGGAGACCACCACCGGGCAGACCATCTTCCGCAACGCGGCCGAGAACCTCAAGGGGCTTTCGATGGAGCTCGGCGGAAAGTCGCCAGCGGTCGTCTTCGCCGACGCCGACCTCGACGCGGCCATCGACTCCACACTGTTCGGGGTGTTCTCCCTCAACGGCGAGCGCTGCACGGCCGGCTCGCGCATCCTGGTCGAGCGCCCCATCTACGACGAGTTCCTGGAGCGCTACGCGGCCCGGGCGAAGAAGATCGTGGTCGGGGACCCGCACGACCCGGCAACCGAGGTCGGCGCGCTCGTGCATCCCGAGCACTACGCCAAGGTGATGAGCTACGTCGAGCTCGGCAAGAGCGAGGGCCGGCTGCTCGCCGGCGGCGGACGCCCAGACGGCCTGCCCGATGGCAACTACGTCGCTCCGACGGTGTTCGCCGACGTGAAGCCCGACGCCCGCATCTTCCAGGAGGAGATCTTCGGACCGGTGGTCGCGATCACGCCCTTCGACACCGATGCGGAAGCGCTGGAACTCGCCAACGGCGTGAAGTACGGTCTCGCGGCCTACCTGTGGACCACGAACCTGGCGCGAGCACACAACTTCGCACACGCGACCGAGGCCGGCATGGTCTGGCTCAATTCACACAACGTGCGCGACCTTCGCACCCCGTTCGGCGGCGTCAAGTCCTCCGGCCTCGGCCACGAGGGCGGCTACCGCTCGATCGACTTCTACACCGACTCGCAGGCCGTGCACATCACGCTCGGCGACGTGCACACGGCCCGCTTCGGCTCCAAGTAAGGAAGGACAGGGAACATGAGTGCACCCACCCCGCCCGACGTCATCCGCTGTGCATACGCGGAGCTGATCGTCACCGACCTTCAGCTCTCCCGCGACTTCTACGTCGGGGTTCTCGGGCTCGTCGTTACGTACGAGGATGACGACGCCATCTACCTGCGTGCATTCGAGGAGTACCTGCACCACTCGCTCGTCATCCGTCGCGGACCGGTCGCGGCGCTAGCCGCGCTCGCCTACCGGGTGCGCTCGCAGGCCGAGGTGGATGTCGCGTTCGACTACTACACGGCGCTCGGCGTGCGCGTCGAGCGCAGGGCCGCCGGCGCCACCCGCGGCATCGGCGCGGCGGTGCGCGTCGAAGACCCGCTCGGCTTCCCGGTCGAGTTCTTCTACGAGGCCGACCACGTGGAGCGGCTCACCCAGCGCTACGACCTGCAGGGGGCCGGCGCGATCGCGCGGCTCGACCATTTCAACATCGTCACCCCCGACGTGCCTGCCGCGATGGAGTACTACGGCGGTCTGGGCTTCAAAGTGTCTGAAGACATCGAAGACGACGAGAAGACCGTCTACGCCGCCTGGATGTACCGCAAGTCGACCGTGCATGACATCGCGCTCACCGGCGGCGACGGGCCACGGATGCACCACATCGCCTTCGCCACCCACGAACGCAGCCAGATACTGCACCTCTGCGATCACCTCGGGGCGCTGCGCCAGTCGGACAAGATCGAGCGCGGTCCGGGTCGCCACGGCGTCTCGAACGCCTTCTACCTCTACCTACTCGACCCCGACGGACATCGCATCGAGATCTACACGCACGACTACTACACCGGCGACCCCGACAACCCGGTGATCACGTGGGACGTTCACGACAACCAGCGCCGCGACTGGTGGGGCACGCCGGTGGTGCCGAGCTGGTACGCGAACGCCTCCACCGTGCTCGATCTCGACGGCAATCCCCGTGCCTCGGTCGAGCGCACCGACACCCGCGAGGCCGATGTCACCATCGGCGCCGACGGTTTTTCGTACACCCGCAAGGACGAGGGCACTGGGTCTATTGACGGCTACAAAATCGGATCGCAGGTATGAGCACTTGACGCTTGGATAGCAGTACCGCAGAAATTGATTGATTTTATCAACGATCATGTTTTTCATATAACGTGGAACCCGGCACATCGACGTGGGAGACGGCATGGAG
>JAODAT010000058.1 GCA_025463565.1 Microbacteriaceae bacterium | reverse complement strand
CAGCCATCGGCGCGCTGCTGCCGCTCGGCGGCGGGGATGCCGACGGAGCGCCGGCCGCGTTCGAACGCTTCCGGGTGATCCTCGCCGACTCCTACCGCGCCAACCCCCCGGTTGCGCTGACCGGCGTCGACGAAGCTCTGCGCTTCCTGCGCGAACTGGGCGTCAAGATTGCACTGACCACCGGCTTCTCGGATGACGTGGCCTACCCCATCCTCGACGTCATCGGCTGGTCGGTCGGTGTGCAGCTCGACGCGGTCGTCACCACATCAGATGTCACCGCGGGCCGTCCGGCGCCCTACCTGATCCAGCACGCGATGGAGAAGACCGGGGTGGCGGATGTTCGCGCGGTGCTCGCCGCTGGAGACACCGCGGTCGACCTGCGGGCCGCCCGCAACGCCGGGGTCGTCGCGGTGGGCGTGCTGAGCGGCGCCCTCGGCCGCGCAGAGCTGGAGAAGCACCCGCACGACTACATCCTCGACAGCGTCGTGGACCTTCTGGATCTGCCCGAGGTACGGAACCGCTGAGGTCGGTCGCCGCCAGTAGTGTCGTGACCGATGGTCACTTCACTGAGCGCCGCGCAGGCCAGGCGCATCGCGCTGGCCGCCCAGGGATTCGGGGCCGCCCCGCCCGCGACGGTCGGCACCCGCCAATTGAACCTCGGTATCCAGCGGCTCAATCTTCTGCAGCTCGACTCGGTGAACGTCTTCGAGCGCAGCCACTACCTGCCGCTGTTCGCCCGGCTTGGCGCGTACGATCGTGCCCGGCTCGACAAGCTGGTCTTCTCACCGCGCTCGCAGTACATCGAGTACTGGGCACACCAGGCCGCCGTCATCCCGGTGGAGGACTGGCCGCTGTTCCGCTGGCGGATGGAGTTCTACCGCGCCCGGCACAGCCGCGAGGGCAGCTGGGGCGGTGCCAATGGCGACATGATGAACTGGCTTCTTGAGGAGCTCGCGACAAAGGGCCCCTTGCCGGCCAGCAAGATCGAGCACGAGTCGAATGCCCGGCGCGGACCCTGGTGGGGCTGGTCGGACGTGAAGCTCGGGCTCGAGACACTGTTCTTCCAGGGTGACGTCGCCACGGCGGGCCGCACCCGCTTCGAGCGCAGTTACGGGCTCACCGAGCAGGTGGTTCCTGCCCGCCTGCTCGACGTCGACGTTCCGAAGGCCGACGCCATCCGGGAGCTCGTGCGCCGGTCGGTGCGCGCGCTCGGCATTGGCACGCTGAGCGACATCGCCGACTACTACCGCCTGCGCAACGACGAGACGAAGGCCGCGGTCGCCGAGCTGGTCGAGGCGGGTGAAGTCGTACCGGTGACGGTCGAGGGCTGGAATCGCCCGGCCTTCCTGCACGCGGACGCACGGATGCCGCGCCGCATCGAGACGACCGCCCTTCTGTCACCCTTCGACCCCGTGGTCTGGGAGCGCGATCGCGCGCTCCGCATGTTCGGGTTCCACTACCGCATCGAGATCTACACGCCCGCTCCGAAGCGCGTCTTCGGCTACTACACGCTGCCGCTGCTCATCGACGACGGAGTGGTCGGCCGGATCGACCTGAAGAGCGACCGGCAGAACGGGCTGCTTCGGGTGCAGTCGGCCTGGCGCGAGGCGGGATCAAACCCCGACCCGTTACGGGTCGTCCCACTGCTGCGACGCATCGCCGACTGGCAGGGACTCGGCGAGATCCTGGTCGCAGACTGTGGCGACTTCGCGCCGGCGCTGGCCGCCGCGGTTGCGACCACTCACTAGCGCTGCCGAATCGGCATTTCGCGCTCGGATATGCGCCAGCGGAACGCCGAAACGACAGCGGAACGGAAGTTAGAAGCCGCCGCCGATTTTCTCCAGCCGCGCGATGCGGTCCGGAATCGGGGGGTGCGTGCCGAACAGTTTGGTCATGAGGCCGGGCTTGTTCGGGTCGGCGATCCACATGTGCGCCATGCTGGTGTTCTGCTTCGCGACCGGGCGCCCGTAGTCGCCGAGTTTCTTGAGTGCGCTCTCGAGTTCCGGCGGGTTGCGGGTGATCATGGCGCTCGACGCGTCCGCGAGATACTCGCGCTGGCGGGAGATCGCTGCCTGGATGAGCGCCGCCAGGATGGGCGACAGCACCAGGGCGACGAGACTCAGGATGAGGATGACCGGGTTGCCCCCGCCGCCACCGCCGCCGCTGTTGTTGTTTCGGTTGCCGCCGCCGAAGCCGCCGAAGATGCTGAAGCGCAGCAGGATGTCAGCAATGAACCCGATCGCCACCACCAGTCCGAAGACGAGGGTCGACACTCGGATGTCGTAGTTCTGAACGTGCCCCATCTCGTGAGCCATTACGCCTTCGAGCTCGGAGTCGTCCATGAGGCTGAGGATGCCCGTGGTCGCAGCAACCGAGGCGTGCTTAGGGTCGCGCCCGGTCGAGAACGCGTTCGGCGCCGGGTCGTTGATGATGTACACCTTCGGCATGGGCAGCCCGGTGGTGATCGACAGGTTCTCGACAATGTTGTACAGCCGCGGGTTGTCGGCCTTCTGGATCTGCTGCGCCCCGGTGAGGGCGAGCGCCTGGCTCGATGCCGCGAAGTACTGGATCAGCGTGTAGATTCCCGCGCCGATCACGACCGCGATGAAGATTCCGTAGTTACCGCTCTGGCCGCCGCCCCAGATGTAGTTCACGGCGAAACCGATCGCCGCGATGATGATCAGGAACAACCCGATGATGAAGACGGTGTTCCGTTTGTTGGCGGCTATTGCCCGATACATAAAATCCTAGTTAAGCGTCTGTGAGATCTCGACGAGCTCGATCCGCTTAACGTTAAAACTGCACGCGCGGCGCGTCGGCAATCGTCGTCGGGTCCGCGACCTCGAAGAAGTCGCGGGCGGTGAAACCGAGGCGGCGGGCGAAGATGTTGGTCGGGAAGACCTTGATCTTGGTGTTGAGCTCACGGACGCCACCGTTGTAGAACCGGCGCGAGGCCTGGATCTTGTCTTCCGTGTCGACCAGCTCGCCCTGCAGCTGGAGGAAGTTCTGGCTGGCCTGAAGCTGCGGGTACGCCTCGGAGACCGCGAACAGGCTCTTCAGCGCGCCCTGCATGGGGCCTTCTGCCGCCGACGCCTGTGCGGGGGTCGACGCGTTGACGGTCGCGGCACGGGCCGCGGTTACGGCTTCGAAGACACCGGACTCGTGGGCCGCGTAACCCTTGACGCTTTCGACCAGATTCGGGATGAGATCCGCTCGCCGCTTGAGCTGAACCGTGATGTCGCTCCAGGCCTCGTCGACGCGCACGTTGGTGCGCACCAGGCCGTTGTAGGTCGCGATGACGACGATCACAATGATGATGACGATCACCACGATGATTCCGATGACGATCAGAAGTCCGGTCATAACTGCTCCTTCATGAGCGAGGACCCACCCCGGGCCACGTCTGGCATAACTATAACTAACGACACTCCCCCTCACACCGGGCATTCAGTAACTTTCAAGGGGATTGCGATGCGACAATTAAGCCTCGATCGAGGGGAATACGGATGCCGTCAGACGCAGCCACGACAGGTGCGGCCTCGACACGAGCAGCTACGGCGGCGATCGACCGTCTCAGCAGGGTGGTGCCCGATTTTCCCCAGCCCGGCATCTCGTTCAAAGACCTCACCCCCGTCTTCGCCGACGGCCCGGCACTGCGCCTCGTCACGGACGCGCTGCTCGAACCGTTCGCCGACGCTTTCGACGTGATCGCCGGGGTCGAGGCGCGCGGGTTCGTGCTCGCCGCGAGCGCGGCATACGCGAGCGGATCCGGGGTCGTCATGATCCGCAAGCCCGGCAAGCTCCCCCGCCCCGTGCTGAGCGAGAACTACGACCTCGAGTACGGCTCGGCGACCCTGCAGGTGCACGAAGACGAACTGCCGAAGGGCACCCGCGTGCTGCTGCTCGACGACGTGCTCGCCACCGGTGGAACACTGGCGGCGAGCTGCCGGCTGATCGAACGAGCCGGCTGGAGCGTCGCTGGCATCGGCGTGGCGCTGAGGCTGACGACGCTGGACGGCGGGGCCAATCTTCCTGGCCGCGACATCCACTGCCTGCAGGAGGTCTAGGTGTCGTTCCGCGGCTGGATGCTCGACGGGCTCGTCTCCCGATCGGGCCGACACGAGGGCCCACACGTCGAGGTGCCGATCCGAACCCACTCGTGGTGGCGCGTCATGTGCCTCACCGGTGTCGACTACTTCTCCACCCTCGGCTACCAGCCGGCCATCGCGGCGCTCGCCGCTGGTCTCGTCGCTCCCTTCGCCACCATCGTGCTCGTGGCGATCACCCTTCTCGGCGCCCTCCCGGTCTATCGAAGGGTCGCGCGCGAGAGCTTCAGGGGTTCCGGATCCATCCAGATGCTCGAGAAGCTGCTGCCCTGGTGGGCGGGCAAGCTGTTCGTTCTCATACTGCTCGGCTTCGCCGCCACCGACTTCATGATCACCATCACGCTCTCGGCGGCGGACGCGGCAGAGCACGCCATCAAGAACCCGTTCACCCCGACCTGGCTGCACGGCAACGAGATTCTCGTCACCCTCGTGCTGGTGGCGCTGCTCGGCGCCGTGTTCCTGCGCGGGTTCAAGGAGGCCATCAACATCGCGGTGGTGCTCGTGGCCATCTACCTCGCGCTCAACGCCGTCGTGATCGTCGTGGCGATCGCGCAGGTGGTCATGCACCCCGCTGTCGTCGGCAACTGGTGGACGACCCTGCTCGGTGAGCCGCTCATCCGCGGCAACCCGCTGCTCATCCTGCCGATCGCGCTCATCGTGTTCCCCAAGCTCGCCCTCGGCCTCTCCGGCTTCGAGACCGGCGTCGCCGTGATGCCGCAGATCACCGGCGACCCGACCGACACGCCCGACAACCCGGTGGGCCGTATCCGGGGCGCGCGCCGCCTGCTCACCACGGCCGCGATCATCATGAGCGTGTTCCTCATTACGTCGAGCCTCGTCACCACCTTCCTGATCCCGCAGAAGGAGTTCCAGAACGGCGGCCAGGCGAACGGCCGCGCGCTGGCGTTCCTCGCCCACGAATACCTCGGGCCCGTCTTCGGCACGGCGTACGACATCAGCACCATCGCCATCCTCTGGTTCGCGGGCGCCTCGGCGATGGCGGGCCTGCTCAACCTCGTGCCGCGTTACCTTCCGCGTTACGGCATGGCACCCAACTGGGTGCGCGCGGTTCGTCCGCTCGTGCTCGTGTTCATCGCGATCGCGTTCATCATCACGCTGGTGTTCCAGGCGAACGTGGATGCCCAGGGCGGCGCGTACGCGACCGGCGTGCTGGTGCTCATCACCTCGGCATCCATTGCTGTAATGCTTTCGGCCTTCCGTCACCACCAGCGCGGCTGGGCCATCGCGTTCTCGGTGATCTCCGCGGTGTTCCTCTATACGACGGTCATCAACGTCATCGAGCGGCCGGAAGGCATCCGAATTGCCGCTCTCTTCATCCTGGCGATCCTGGTGATCTCGATCGTGTCGCGCATCCAGCGATCACTGCAGTTGCGGGCTTCGTCGGTCGAACTCGACGACAGCGCACTCGCCTTCCTGAAGGTGGACGCGAAGCTCGGCCACATCCGCATCATCGCCAACGAGCCGGATGACGGAACGGCCCGCGAGTACCGCGAGAAGAACAGCGACGAGCGCCGCTACAGCCACATCCCCGAGAAAGCGCACGTGATCTTCCTCGAGGTTCATCACGCCGACTCCTCCGACTTCGAGGAAGACCTGGTCGTGCGCGGCGTCACCAAGCACGGCTTCCGGGTGCTCGAGGTGCGCAGCGGCAACGTGCCGAACACCATCGCGGCCGTGCTGCTCGAGGTGCGCGACCAGACCGGCGTCGTACCCGACATCTACTTCGAGTGGACAGAGGGCAACCCCATCTCGAACATGTTCAAGTTCCTGGTCACCGGCACCGGCGAGGTGGCGCCGGTGACCCGCGAGGTACTGCGCGAGTCCGAGAAGTCAGCGAAGCGTCGCCCGGCGGTGCACGTCAGCTAGCTGCAGCCTCGTGGCGGGAGCTACGCGCAGTCCCGGCTGTCCCACATCCGCGCGGCGGGAGGCATAACTCCCGCCGCGGTGTCACCCGGCCCGCCGTGACTTGTGAGACCAGCCTTATCGCGCTCAACGGGCCGATTCCGTCGCGGCGGTCACCGAGATCGGCGCGGCGGGCACTGAGATCGGCGCGGCGGGCAGTACGTACCCGCGGAGGGAGGCATGCCTCCCGCCGCGAGTCGGTAGAGCCGCCGCTAGCTGGCGGGTCCCCCGCCACGAGAGGGTTCGGCTTACTACTTCCCCAGCACCCGATCGAGGTACGGGTTCGTGAACAGCCGGGTCGGGTCGAGCCGGTCGCGGGCGGCGACGAAATCACCGTAGTGCGAGTAGGTCGCGGCCAGGGATGCGGCGTCGCGGTAGTGCAGCTTTCCCCAGTGCGGACGCCCGTCGAACCCGAGCATGATGTCTTCGACCGCGCGGAAGTACGGTTCGTAGTCCTCTTTGTAGTAGCGGTGGACCGCGATATAGCCGGCATCCCGACCCTCAGCGGTGCTGAGCCAGTTAGTGTCGGCCTGCGCGACCCGCACCTCCACCGGAAATGAAATCCGAAATCCCTTGTCATCGATCATTTTGCGCACCGCTCGCACGGCCTCGGGAACGGCGGCTCGCGGAATGGAGTACTCCATCTCGCGGAAGCGCACGTTGCGCGGGCTGACGAACACGTCGTGCGAGTCGTCGGTGAAGGTGCGGTTGCCGTAGACCTTGGTGGCGAGCCGATTGATCGGCGGGGTGAGCGCGGGAACCGCCCTGCCCACGTTGCACAGCAGCGAGAGCACGTGGTTGGAGATGAAGCGGTCCTCCCACCATTCTCCGAAAGCGCTCACCGGATGCGGCTCAGCATCGGCGGGCAGCCGCGTGTTGGTCTTCGTGGCGACCCCGTCGCTGTGCGGAAACCAATACAACTCGAAATGGTCGACCGACGTGGCGCGCGCCTCGAAATCGTCGAGCACCTCATCGAAGCCCTCTGGCCTCTCGACGGCATGCATCATGAACACCGGCACGCACTGGATGGTGAGCTCCACGAGGATGCCGAGCGCACCGAGCCCGAGACGCGCGGCCGGCAGCAGTTCGGAGTTGGTGGTCTCGTCGATGCGCATCACCGACCCGTCGGCCGTCACCAGCGTCACGCCAACCACCTGGGTGGCGAGGCCGCCGAACGCGTGGCCGGTGCCGTGCGTTCCGGTGGAGGTCGCACCGGCGATCGTCTGCCGGTCGATGTCGCCCATGTTGGCGAGCGCGAGGCCGAGCGGTCGCAGGATGGCGGGCAGCTGGTGCAGGTTGGTGCCGGCCCCGAGGGACACCCGGCCGGTCGCCGGATCGTGGGCCCGGAGACCCTCGAGACCGCCCAGGTCGAGCATGATGCCGTCTCCCGCGGCGATGGCCGTGAAGCTGTGTCCCGCGCCAACAGTCTTCACGGTGAGCGAGTTCTCGCGCGCGAATCGCACGATCGCGACGATCTCGTCGACGCTCGTCGGGCGGGCCGTGTAGACGGGATGCGCCTCCTGCGAGAGCGACCAGTTGTGCCAGGTGGTGCCGGGCGTGAGCCCCGGCAGGGTCGTGATGCTCACAGGAACACCTGCCCCTCTCCACGGTAGGTGAGTTCCGCGCCGACGACGTGTTCGGCATCCACGATCGCGAAGCCGTTCAGGTGCTCGCTCAGCTCGCCGGCCTTGGTGTGCCGCAGCCACACGCGATCGCCGACGGCCAGAGCGGCAGCACCGGGCCCGGTCAGCGGGGTCTGAACCTCACCGGCCATCTCGCGGGCGACCATCTTCGTGCCCTGCGGCCAGGCGACGAGAGGCAGGCGGTCGACCCCGGGCGGACCGGATGCCACCCATCCCCCGCCGAGAAGGGTCGAGACCCCCGGCAAAGCCTTCCGCACCACCGGCAGCGCGAACGCGGCCGCCGGAGCCGGGCTGAAGTGCCGGTAGTGGTCGAACAGATGCGGGCCGAACAGCCCGCTGCCCGCGGCGATCTCGGTGACCGCGGCCTCGGAGCTGGTGCTCTCGAGCGATCCGGTGCCACCACCGTTGACGAACTGCAGCGGCACGACCTCGTTGACGGCGGCGACGGCGGCGGCGCGGCGCTCCGCGAGTTCCGCCGCCGACTGGGTCTGCATCCAGCGAACAACCGTGCCCATCGCCTTGTTGGCGGGCTCGTTGACGGTGCCGGCGATCTGTCCCTCGTAGGCCATCAGCCCGACCAGGTGAAAGCCAGGGCGCGCCGCCACGATTTCGGCAAGCGCGCGGGCGTCGGCGACGGTGGCGACCGGCGACCGCCAGGTGCCGAGACGGCCGAGAACACGGGAGGTCCAGGCCGCGTCGAGCTCGATGCAGACGCGCACGTTCTCGCGCTGCGACGGCGGGAGCAGGGCGTCGATGAGGTCGAGCTGCTCGACCGCGTCGATCATCACGGTGACCCGTGCGGCCAGCTTCGGCGAGGTGACGAGGCGGCGGATCGCGGAGCGGTCGACGCTCGGGTAGCCGACCACGACATCCTCGATCGGTGGATGCTGTTCGTCACCCTCGGCGAGCCAGAGCGCCTCGGCGAGCGTGTACGACAGCACTCCCTCGAACCCGTCGAGTGCGAGCACGGCGTCGATCACCCCGCGCACCCGGATGGACTTGCTGGCCACCCGGATGGTGGTGCCGTTGGCGCGGCGCAGCATCTCGAACGCGTTGTGGGCGAGCGCGGGCAGGTAGATCGCTCCGAGCGGCGGGTCGAGTTCCGCGGTCGCCGCGGTCATCATCGGCCAGTACTCGGCCGGCGTGAGCCAGGGGGCGGTCGTCTGGTGGCGAAGTTCGAGAGTCATCAGCGTACCGACCGGATCGGCAGCACCGAGAGGGCACCGAGCAGGGCGGCGACCGCCGCGAGCACGAACAGCCCGGTGAACCCGGCCAGCAGGGCGACGACGAAGGCGCCGAGCAGCGGCGCGAGGGCCTGCGGAACGGCAGTGGCGATGTTCATGATGCCGAGGTCCTTTCCGCGGGTCATCGCGTCGGGAAGCACCTGGGTGGCGAGCGCCTGGTCGATCGAGAGGAAGCAGCCGTAGCCGAGGCCGAGGAGGCCGGCAGCGACCATCGCGACGGTGAACGAGGGCACGAAGGCGAGCATCAGGGCCGCGACCGCCTGCAGCGCAGACGAGATGAACACGAACGCCTTACGACGACCGAGCCGGTCCGACAGGATGCCCGCGAAGATCGAGGCGAGAACGACGAACACCAGATAGATCAGCGAGAGGGTGATCAGGTCGCCGTCGGCATCCTTTCTGTGCAGCCCGAACTGCAAAAACTGCAGCAGCAGCACGGTGCCGAAGGCGTTGCCGAAGTTGACCAGGATGCGGCTGAGCAGCGTCCAGCCGAAGTCGGGGAACTGGATCGGGCTGATCCAGAATCCCGCGATCATGCTGCGCACGGTGAACTGCGGGCGATCCGCCGGTGACAGCACGGCATCCTTCACCCTGAGCACGAAAGGCAGCACCAGCACAATGACGAGCACTCCGACCAGCGCGTAGCCGACGAAGACCGACAGGGCCAGAGCGGTCACCAGGATGAGCCCGAGAATCGTGCCGATCGCCTGCGGCGCCGAGATCCAGCTGGAGACTACGCCGCGCTGGTTGACCGGCACCTGGTCGGAGATGACAGCGGTGAGCGTCGCGGTGAGCACGCAGAACCCGATCAGCGAGACCGACCAGAACACGCCGACACCGACCAGCGTGGTCTGGAGCCCGAGCAGGATGAGGCCGACGCCGAAGATGACCGAGCCGGCGAAGATGAACGGCCGTCGGCGACCGAATCGCGAGGTGCAGCGGTCTGACAGCGCACCGGTGAGCGGGAAGGTGATGAGCGCGCAGACACCGGCGATGCCGGAGATGATGCCGAACGCGACAACACTGTCGATCCAGGCGTTCGGGTTGTTGGCACCCGGGATGATCTTCTCGATCTGGGTAGGCAGCAGCAGTTGGATCGGCGTCAGCTGAGCCATCCAGATGCCGAGCCATGCGGTCGCGAACAGCGCGATCCAGGCGGCCGGCACCAGCCGTTTCGGTTCGGCAAAAACGGCGGGCGTTGTGGTGTCAATTTTTACCGGTTCAGTGCTCATCGGCGGGCCTTTTCGGTTGAGTGGGCGAAGGTGGAGATGGTTGAGGCGATGGAGTCCATGAGTCGCCCGGCGGCCGCGTCATCGCGGTCGGCTAGCCAGGCATAGGTGAGGCCGTCGGTGAGGGCGACGAGAAGGCGCGCCAGGTCATCGATCGGCAGAGTCCATTCGATGCCGAGAAGCTCGCCGCCGGCCTCGATCAGCGTGCGGCCCGCGGTGAGGTAACTGCCGTGCTGGATGGGAGGGAGCTTGCCGAGCTCGGGGCTGCGCATCGAATAGTGCATCAGCTCGAACATCGCCTGCTCGCGCTCCGGATGTTCGCGCAGCAGGTCGAAGTAGGCCTGGAGTGCGCCGCGCACCATGGCAAGAACGTCGCCGGCCGGCTCGAGGGCCGCCCGCGAAACGAACTCCTGCTGGTCGACGACGAAGGTGATGACCTCGCGAATCAGTTCGTCACGCGTGCGGAAGGCGTAGTGAAAACTCGCCAGGGACATCCCAGCCTCCGCGACGATCGCTCGCGTCGTCGCGGCGTGGACGCCGTCCCTGGCGATGACGGTGAGTGCCGCCTGCACCAGTGCGGCGCGGCGATCGTCCGCTGCGAGTCTCATGCCCACCCCTTAGAAGTGGGTCAAGTGTCCCAGTCAGCTGACTCAGCGTCAAGAGCCCAAGGTGACGGTGACAATCACGGCCCGGGGCGGATCACCGAGGCCGCCTCGAGATACGCCTCGCCATCGAAGTTGCCGAACACGGTCATCTGCAGGATGTAGCCCTGCATGATGCCGACGTAGAGGGGCGCAAATCGCTCCCCCAGCTGCTCGGCGTTCGACAGGCCGAGACCATCGCGATACCACTCGGTGAGGTAGCTCGCCCAGATCGCCCTGAGGCGGTCGCCGATCCTGGCCGTCGCATCGCGGCTGGTCTGGTCGAGAACAGCCTGGCCCCACACCTGCACGAGCAGACCGAGATCGCCCATCTCGTCGTCGAGGCCGGTGATGAACCGCCGCATCGTCTCGCCGGGTGGCAACGCGGCGTCATCCCCGCTTCGCGCGGCGAACCGAAGGTCGAGCAGTTCCGTCATCGCGGACTGCACCAGCTCGTCCTTGCTCTTGTAGTAGCCATAGATTGCACCGGCCGAGAGACCGCTTTCCGCGATGATGTCGGCCATCGACGTCGCCTGGAAGCCCTGGCGCGCGAACAGCCGGATGGCGGCGGTGATGATCTCCCGCCGGCGGGCATCCCTGTGCTCCTGTGTGACCTTCGGCATGACTCAACTCTGGCACAGATCGTTAATAAAAACGAACGTTCGTTCTTGACAAGTGATGCGCGGACATCCACTATAAAGAACACACATTCTTTTTTATCAGGAGCATAATGCCGCACACCAAGTGGTCCCGCGCGATCATCATCGCCATCGGGGCAGCAGCCCTCGTCACCCTCGTTCTCGTCGCCTTCATTTGGCCGGGCCTCACGTCCACCGTGCGCAACGTTCCGCTCGCCGTGGTCGGCACCTCCTCCCAGGTCACCTCGGTGACCAAACAGCTCGACGACACGCTGTCGGGCGGTTTCGTCGTGACAAAGGTGAGCAGCCGCGCGCAGGCCGTGCGCGACATCGAGGCCCGTACCGAGCTGGGCGCGATCGTGCTCGGCGACTCGACCCTCGGGGAGTCGCCAGAGGTGCTGGTCGCCTCCGCGGCCGGTACGCCGGCCAGCCAGCTGTTGACCCAGCTCGCCGCCGGGCTCCAGGCACAGGCGAACACCGCCGCGCAGGCCGCCGTTGCCCAGGCGGTCGCTGCCGGCCATGCACCCGCCGGTACGACCGCACCCGTGATCACCGTGACGGTGACGGATGTCGTGCCCCTGGTCTCCGCCGACTCGCGCGGAGTGGGACTCACCGCGGCATCCTTCCCACTGGTACTCGGCGGGATGCTGGGCGGCATCATGATCTCGCTGCTGGTCACCGGCGTCTGGCGCCGCCTGATCAGCGTGATCGTCTATGCCGTGATCGCCGGCGCCGCCGTGGTTGCCGTGATGCAGGGCTGGTTCGGTGTGCTGCAGGGCGACGCGCTGTTGAACGGCGCGGCGATCAGCCTCGGGATGGCCGCCACCGCCGCATTCATCGTGGGCGCCAACGCTCTCATCGGCATCGCCGGCATCCCGCTCGGGTCGGTCGTCACGATGCTGATCGGCAACCCGCTCTCCTCCGCGACCGCGCCGATCGCCTTCATGCCCCAGCCCTGGGGCGAGGTCGGGCAGTATTTGGTACCGGGAGCATCAGCGACCCTGATTCGCGACCTCTCGTACTTCCCTTCGGCCGATGCACTCCAGCCATGGTTGGTGCTCGGCGCCTGGACGGTGCTCGGCGTCATCGCCATGGTGGCCGGCCACTTCCGCAACCAGGAGGTCGTGCACGTGCCCGCGCTGGAGGAGCAGCCCGCCTAGCGCCTGCGCGGCGGACTTCTCCGACTGCGCAGCGAACTCGCCGGCGCTCAGTCGGCGACGTTACCTTCGACGCGCTCGGCTGCGGACCTGAGAACGCGGATGGCGATCTCGACCTCTGCCGGATCCGCGCCCTCGAGGGCGATCGCCTTCGTCACTTCCACCGGGTCGGGCAGACTCTTCCACAGCGCGAGCCCGGAATCGGTAATGGTCAGCTGTCGCTGGCGCTGGTCGGCACCCGTCGCCTGCGCGACGAGGCCCTTGCGAACGAGGGTCGCGACGACGCCACTGAGCGTCGCGCGCTCCAGATGAAGCCGCTGCGCGAGATCCCGCTGCATGGTCGGCCCGGTGTTCACCAGCTCGTAGAGCACGAACCACTGGGTCGAGCCGAGACCGTAGGGGCGAAGGATCGACTCCATCATCGCGCGGTTGGCGAAGTAGTAGCGCTTGGCCCACGCGCCGACCGTTTGGTGCTGGTTGTCGGATGCGTCGGCCACGACATCGAGACTAGATCACCATGGGATCGTGGTGTTCTCCCAGCGCGTGAAGGTGCCGGTCGGGCCGTCGGGGCCGAGCAGGGCCACCCGGGCGACCTCGCGTGAGCCGTCCTCGACCGACTCGGTGCCGGCGAACCCGTTGAGGTTCGTGGCGGTGAACGCTGGTGAGACCAGGTTCACCTTGATGTCGGTGTCTTCCAGCTCGATCATCATGGTCAACGTAATCGCGTTGAGGGCGGTCTTCGATGCCGCATAACCCGGGCCGAAAATCTTGTGGTACGCATAGGCCGGGTCCGCGTTGGTGGTCAGCGAACCGACGCCGCTCGACACATTGACGATGCGCGCATCGGACGATTCACGCAGCAACGGCAGCATCGCCTGGTACACCGCGAGCGTGCCGAACACGTTCGTCTCCCAGATGGTGCGCACTTCGTCGATGTCGACGTTGCTCGCTTTCGAGTGCGCTTCGTACTCGGGCGAGCCGAGGGCGCGCTCCACGGTCTTGGAGATCGCGGCGTTGTTGACGAGCAGGTCGAGGCGGCCGTATTCGGTGCGGATGCGGTCGGCCGCGGCGGTGATGGATGCCGAATCCGTCACGTCGATCTGGATCGGGATGGCGCCGAGCTCCTTCGCAGCCGCTTCGCCTTTCGCGGCGTCTCGTGACCCGAGCAGCACGGTCACGCCGGCAGCGATAAGTTCTTTGGCGACCTGGTAGCCGACCCCCTGGTTGGCTCCGGTGATGAGGGCGATGCGGTCAGTCATGGTTACTCCAATTCGTTAGCTACCTGACAATTATCGTCAGCTACCGAACGAATTGCAACCCGTCGACTTCCGCGAGGTGCCCAAGAACGTCGTCAAATCCGCAAATTCACGACATTCTTGGGCACCTCACGCCGACCCGTAGCCGACGCGATAGTGGAGGTGCGAGTAGGCGCTGGAGTGGGTCGCGTCCAGCTGCGTGAAGCGCACGCCTGGCGACCCGTCGAAGACGGTCTCGCCGCGACCCAGGGCCACCGGGATGATGTCGAGGTAGATGTCATCGATCGCCGTGGCGGCGAACGCCTGGCGGACGGTCGAGGCGCCGCCCGTGATGCGGACATCCTTGTCAGCCGCTGCGTCTCGCGCGCGTTCGAGGGCCGCCTCGAACCCGTCCGTGACGAAGTAGAACGTCGTATCCCCCGCCATCTCGATGGGGTCGTGCGGGTGGTGGGTAAGCACGAAAACCGGGGCGTGGTAGGGCGGGTCGTCGCCCCACCATCCCCGCCAGTCCCCCGACCACGGGCCGCGAACCGGGCCGAACATGTTGCGCCCCATGACGAACGCGCCCATCGGGCCCATCAGTTCGTTAAGGGCGGCGACATCCGCGTCTTCGGCGCTGTCCTGCCACTGAAGCAATTGCAGCCCGCCAGCGCCGACCGGATTGTCACGTGACTGGTCCGGACCGCCGATGAAACCGTCGAGCGACATCGAAAGGTGGCAGGTGACTCGACTCATGGTTCAGTCGAACACGGGGTGTACGCGAAGTCAACGAGTTTCGGTGCCCCCACAGGGATTCGAACCCGTATTCAGGCCCTAAAACACGGGGATGCCATCGGGAAAAGCCCGAAATATCAGCATTTTGAGGCAGTTAGAGTGCGGCTCGATGAGTCTCGCTGTGGCTCAATTGTGGGCAGAATGTGGGCACGACCGCCTCCCGCTAGGGATGTCGAGCCTGGGACCATGCGTTCTCAACGTCCTAGGCAACAGCGAAGCGATCTCGAAGGCTGTCGAGCCGACTGTCATCTGACGCCCAGGAAAGTCGGATTGACACGACAAAGAATCCCCGAACGCCGTTCATCAAGCTGTTGAGGGCATCCACCTCATCTGCTCCGCCAATATCAGCATGCTTGAGCGCCTCAGCTTTGTTCCGAATTTCATGCATGCTGGCAGCGAGCATCTTCTGAAGCTTTGCGTCTCCCTGCGGCGCTAACCCAGCGAAAGCAAAACAGAGCGCTTGCCCACGTTTAGTTGGGCGCGTTTTCTTTCCTTGGACAAAGGTCAGCCCGGGCTCGGAAGCAAAATGCGCTTCGATCCACTCGAGTACAAACTGTTCCTCGAACGAGTTCCTTAGCAGGCGATCTATAAATTCTGTAAGAGAGCTAGCTGCTTGAGAAACACCGTCTGCGGAACCTGACAATGCGTCCTCAAACCCGCGGAGTTTTCGAGAGAGCATTGCGCTCAGATTGTCCACTCGTTGCAGCGTGTCGACTTGTAGGACCAGTCGGAGAGTCTCCAGCATCGCTTCCAACCCAACATCGAACTTTCGTGTCTCGCTCTCCCGGATCGGCAAATCATCCAATCGGATGCCTTTGTCTCGGACAAAGGTGTCGATCATGTCGTCGAGCCTGAAGGCCAGCTTCAGGAGGCTGGACTCCGTAGTTGAAAGACCATCAAAAAGATCGCGTTTCGATTCAGGCAACACAGCAGCACAGTCGTCAACAGCTACTGCAATCGGTAGAAAATATCGCAGTAGACGTCTGCCTGCCATGAGAAGTAGCGCGCCGTCTTCGAACCATGCACCCCTCAATCGCTCAAAGTTCTTCGTGCCCAATAAGCGCAGCCAAAAACGCTGAGTTTCGCCCTGCTTTAGTCGTTCGGAGAATTTGAGCACTCTGGGGCCAAGCCCGCTTTCAAACTTACGAAATCCCGCTTGAATCTTTTCTTCATCGAAACCATCCGGAAAGAGTTCGTTCATGCGGCGGACTGACACCTCGAGCCTTTCATCAAGGTCCCGCGAGTCAGCATCGTCCAAAATAGACAGAACCGTGAAAATGGCAATGTCCAGAATCGGAATCACAATTTCGGGAAAGCCCACCATGTGGCGTACGCGCAGAGGCACGCCGACTATCGCTCTAGCGAGGGCAGAAGACAGTTCTTGATCTGGTGGTCGATTTTTGGGCACGTTGGGTCTCCAGTGGTTGTGGAGAGAACGCCCGAATCGCACCCTCAAGGAACAGATATCACGCGTCACAATATAGACGGGCGGAACGACATTTCACGGCGACTCGCCGGTGCCAGCCCAGTCTTTGTCGGCGCACAAATAACTTCATGAGGCATGAACACATGTCGTTGCGAAACTCTTTGCCTTGCAAAGCGACTCTCATCGATACGATTCGTGGCATCCAATTAACAAGCATCCATCGCCTGTCCTGCCGCCGCCGCCTTACTTTCCAACCTCCCTCACGATGCTTGCAGAGTGCGGGAGGTTGGAAAGCTGGCACCGCCAGGCGGCGGCGGCAGGACAGGCGAAACCCGGGCAAAACCCTTCGCTAAACCATTCGCGATGGGTGAAGGGTTTGGCGAATACCCACGTGCGACCGGTCTGCTCCGACTAGTTTGCGGTTGGGTACCAAAAACCAGACCCCTGCTTCAGGAGAGATTTTTGGATGGATATTGTCCCTCTGCCCACGCTGCCCAGTTCTGCGCGACCGCGATCCTGTCGCCCGACACACCTTTCGGATCGAGCAGATCGACACGCTCGCTCAAGGTCGCCGAGTTGATTAGTCCAGCCTCCAAGAGCGAGCTAACGAAGCCGAGGTCTTTCTCGCGGTTCGCTAGGAGCTTGGCCGCGCAGAGATCATGCGGATCCAGACAGAGGCCAATGCCGTGCCGCACTCCAGACGGACGGACCTCGACCAGCCGGCCCTGCCATCCTCTCGGGAGGTTGGCTGTGCGCCTTCCAACGCCCTGGATATAGAACCCGTGCTCGAAATGGAACTCGGATAGCTCGCCGACTTGCGCATCGAGCAGGGTCGCCAAAGTCTCAGCCGCGTCGTCCATGATCGGAGCTATGTCGACCTCGATTGAGAACGTCGCCGCATCTGGAAGCTGGGACTCATCGAAGCTGCCCAGGATCGACTGACTGCCAATGATGTAGACGCGGTCCTGACGAACGATCGCCGTTGCCGCGGTGATGGCCTCCTCGAGCTGTGACCGCTTCACTTCGTCGCCCGCGCGATCGCCTCGAGCCGCTCGTCCTGAGTCAGCACACCCAGGAACGGGGAGTTCTGTCGCATCTCGATCGAATGCTCGTCCGTTCCGATAAGCACGTTCACGAGAGCGCCGCTCGACCCGGCTGAGAGCGCGAGCCATTCATCGAGCCAGCCCTCGGCCAATGGCCCGCGCACGTTCGGCCGAATGCGATCGACACCGACCGGGATTGCAGCCTTTACTGCGTCTGGCGCATCCATCAATTTCTTCGCGACCGCACGATGAAGCTCAAAGGCGACCCGATCCTCGCGACGTTCGAGCGGCGCCGGCTCGTCCACGATTGATGCCTTGGGCTCTTTTTTTAGAGCCTCGAGAGCACGTCGAAGGGTGTTGGCCTGAATTGTGTCGTTAGCTTCCGAACGCTCCCATTGCGAAACCGCTCCCGGTGTGACGTTCATGCGTCTGGCAAGTTCGCGGACTCCGACGCCGTGCGCAATACGTGCAGTGCGAAGCGTGCTTGTCCTTGTCATAGTTCGCTCACCCTTCGTATAGCTACAACTATACGCTTTAGAACCATCAGGTCGTAAGCCCCTGCGACGCGTTCCACAAGTCACTCTGAGATCCGGCCTGAATGTATTCACCATCCTCGGTATAGGAATACGCCCCAGAACCCCAATACAGATTCACCATTCCGCGAAGCGTCTCCGCGCCATCTTCAGCTAGCTCACTGACGCTCCACGCGCGCGGTTTTTTTCCATCCGGAGTTATCCGTCGAACTACGTAGTGGTGCCCCTCGTCGGTTTCAGCGGCAAACTCGCTGACAGGATCAAGATCGAAATATCGGGAGACCTCGACGCCGTCAACGGTCACCTTCGCGATATTGCTTTTCATAGATTCGTTTCGTGTCAGGCGACAGGCGTCACGTCGAGCCGTACTTCACCGCGAGCTTGTCGATCTCAGATTGCGTGAAGTACCAAATAGGGTGATCGCCTTTGTGGAGATCCGTAGCCAGAAAGAGTGAGATCGGTAATTTAGTGGCAGCCCGCGGAATCGCGAGTACTTGGCGGGGCGGGACCTGTCCAGTTACCCGCCACGGTGCACACGGAGAGAAATTCCAGGCAGACTCGATGTACCAGTCCTGGCCTACGTTGTAATAACCGACCACAGAGTCCTTTGTCGAGAACACCACCATCGCCTCGAACCCAAAGGCGGTCAGCTGCTTGTGCGACTCGTTCCAGGTAAACCCGAGAGCGCGATTCAGCTCATCATCGCTAGCGCCAGTGCAGACGATTGTCATCTGCGTCCACTGGCCGCCGACTAGTGTGCGGAAGTCGGCCGTCGCCACACCCGCCTTAGCGTCGGGACGAAAGACCTTCCAGACCTCGCCGCTCAGGTTCGAGGCATTCGTGTCGGTACACGCTGACAGAGCAACAGAGAGACCCAAGGCCATCACAACCGCAAGCAAAACACGCGCCCGCGGCTTTGATCGTTCCTGCACGCTTGCTCCTTCCAGTCGTCTCCGATAAATGTGACCATATCGCGTTGATGCTTAGGAAGGTCGCACGTGCGTCGTAGCCTCACTACCGCGTCACCTCCGACCAGGCAGAGCAATGGAAGCGAGCCCGACTCGTTAACTAGCACGACCGACATTTATTATCGCTAGAGCTCCCAGCCGCGGCCGCGCCTGGGATTTCTGCGTGCGCGACGTGGTTCGGCCGCGAGATCCATGGCCCTATTCAGAAAGAGCTACTTCAATCTTGCACGCACTACTGAATCAGACCGGTAGCTTGCCCTTGCGCCAATAGCGCTTGAGGGACTTGGCCCACCGTCGAACGAATTTCGTCTGAACACGTTCGTCATGCCGATCCGACAGTTGCTGCCATGCGCGCGCAAGCACGACCGAAAATGCCGCACACATTTCGTCGGAATTCGGACCCATTGGATCGTCAACTAAGTCGGTGATTTCGGCCCACAGAACGTATGCGCCACCGGTCGAAGAGACCTCGTCGGAAGTGCTGATCAGGTTCGACAGCTGGCTAGCGATT
Organism: Microbacteriaceae bacterium; assembly: GCA_025463565.1. Taxonomy (GTDB): domain Bacteria; phylum Actinomycetota; class Actinomycetes; order Actinomycetales; family Microbacteriaceae; genus Lacisediminihabitans. The sequence goes on along the minus strand of JAODAT010000058.1, from coordinate 43,116 downwards.
TCAAGATCAACGTCGTAGGCGCGCTCTGCCCGGGACAGAATGCGCGCTGCCCCGTCGTCCATGATCTTCACGAACGCCTCACTCGCCATATCGCCAAACTTACGCGACCCAGAATCCACAACACACGGCCCCCACTGCTCGTCGCATTTGAAGGAACTCGTCAGGGCAAAGAAATGTGGGAAGCCAGACGTAGCCTGAAGACAACTCGGCCGCACCCGACCCAGCACGCGGCCGAACGATCGCCTTGGAGCAGCGATGGGTTCGATCAATTCGTATGAAACGGCCGCGGGCAAGCGCTATCGCGTTCGCTACCGAAAGCCGGACGAGAGTCAGACCGACAAGCGCGGTTTTCGTACCAAGCGCGAAGCCGAGCTCTTCCTGGCCTCGGTCGAGATCAGCAAGGCCCGAGGTGACTATGTCGACGCGAGCGCAGCGCGCGTCACTATCCACGAGCTCGGCACGACCTGGCTAAAGTCGCAGACTCATCTGAAGCCGTCGTCACGTGACGCGATCGACATCGCATGGCGGCTCTTCGTCGATCCGATGTGGGGAGACAGAGCTGTCGGCGACATCAAGCACAGCTCAGTGCAGACCTGGGTTTCGCAGCTGAGTACTGGTGACGCGAAGACCGCTCACGACGCTGGCCCGAGGAGTGCCACCGTCGTCATCCGTGCTTATGGTGTTCTGGCTGTGATCCTCGACGTAGCTCTGCGCGATCACCGCATCTCGTCGAATCCTGCTCGCGGAGTCTCACTGCCCCGCAAGGTCAAGAAACCTCACGTCTACCTGACGCACAACCAGGTCAGTCTGCTCGCCGAGCACGCCGGCGACAAGAGCACTCTCGCGCTGACGCTTGCGTACACGGGTCTCCGCTGGGGCGAAGCCGTTGGCCTTCGAGTTCGGGATCTCAACCCACTTCGGCGTCGACTCAACGTCCGAGAGAACGCTGTCCGCGTCGGTGGCGTGATCTTGGTCGGGACGCCCAAGACGCACGCGACGAGGTCGGTGCCGTTTCCTGAGTTGCTGACGTTGCATCTCGCGCAGGCCGCCGAGGGTAAGACGTCCGACCAGCTCCTTTTCGGAGATGGCAGCATCCATCTGGCCACGCCATCTGCTCACGATGGCTGGTTTGTCGCTGCGGTAAAGGCCGCTCAGAAGGCCGACCCCGAGTTTCCGCGGGTCACTCCGCACGACCTCCGGCATACCGCCGCGAGCCTCGCGATCAGCGCTGGTGCCAATGTCAAGGCGGTGCAACGGATGCTTGGCCACGCCTCCGCGAGCATGACCCTCGATACCTACGCCGACCTCTTCGATGATGATTTAGACGGTGTTGCAGTGGCTTTGAATGATCAGGCGTTGCGCTCAGATGTGGGCAAAATGTGGGCAAGCAGCCCACCAAAGTGACCCGATGGGCTTAGGAAGCCCGGATTCTCGGGCTTCCTAAGCCCGAGCGAGGGTGCCCCCACAGGGATTCGAACCCTGACTGGGACGATTTTAAGTCGTCTGCCTCTGCCGATTGGGCTATGGGGGCGCGGGACTACCCTACCCAGCGGTGATTGTGCGAGTTCGTCGCCGATGGTGGGCGGCGCCGTCGCACAATCGTGACGCGGGGTAACAATCGCGGTGGGGAGCTACGCCTTCGGGCGGGTCGCGAACTCCTGGAACGCGAACGTCGGGGTCGCGCGTGCCGCGAGCGACACGATGTCGCGACCGAGGATGAAGTTGAGCACCCAACCGCCGATGACGCGGGTCTTGCGCTCCCAGGTCGGCATCGCTAATCCGTGGTAACCGCGGTGGGCGAACCAGGCCGCAAGGCCGGTCAGCGCGAGCTTGCCCGACTGGAAGACGCCGACGTAGAGGCCGATACCGGCGACCGCACCCGCGTTCTTGTGGAAGTAGTTGACCGGCTCCTCGTTGCGGATGACCGCCAGGATGTTGTCGGCCATGCGCTTGCCCTGGCGCACGGCGTGCTGCGCGTTGGGCACGCAGAATCCGCCGACACCGCCACCGCTGAGGTCGGGTACCGCGCTGACGTCGCCCGCGCCCCAGGCATCCGGCACGACGCCGTCGTCGTTCACGACGCGGAGGTCGGGCTGCACCCGAAGGCGGCCACGCTCGTCGACGGGAAGGTCAGTGTTCTTCAGCATCGGGCTGGCCATGACGCCGGCAGTCCAGACGATGAGGTCGGTCTCGAAGCTCTCGCCGGTGGACAGCTCGATCTTGCCACCGACTGCAGAACTGAGCTGCGTGTCGAGGTGGATTTCGGCACCGCGCTGGGCGAGGTTCTTGATCACCCAGAGGCTGGTCTTGAGCGACACCTCCGGCATGATGCGGCCCATCGCCTCGATGAGGTGGAAGTGCGTGTCGTCGAACGAGATGTTCGGGTAGTACTTGAGCAGCGAGCTGGCGAAGCTGCGCAGTTCGCCGAAGATCTCGATGCCGGCGAAACCGCCGCCGACGACGGTGAAAGTGAGGAGGCGGGTGCGCTCCGGGCCGAGCGGCAGGTTTGCCGCCTTGTCGAAGTTGGTGAGCACCTTGTCGCGAATCGCCATCGCTTCTTCGATGTTCTTCAGGCCGATGGCCTCGTCTGCGACACCGGGAATCGGGAAGGTGCGGGAGACCGCGCCGGCGGTGACCACGATGGTGTCGTAGTCGACCTCCCACGGGTCGCCGACCGCAGGTGTGAGCGTGGCCTTCTTGTTCGCATGGTCGATGGAGGTGACCTTCGCGGTGATCACGTTCGTCGACCTCAGGTGCAGTCGGTGGGAGACGACCGCGTGCCGCGGCTCGATCGACCCGGCCGCCACCTCGGGCAGGAAGGGCTGGTACTGCATGTAGGGAAGCGGGTCGACCATTGTGACGTCGGCCTCACCCGGGCGCAGTTTCTTCTCAAGCTTCCACGCGGTGTAAAAACCGGCATAGCCGCCGCCGACGATAAGGATTTTGGGCACGGAGACAGCCTACTATTTGCGCCGAGCCCTCCACGCGCCACGCATCAGCAGGGCGACCAGCGCGATGAACACCGCGTAGACGAGAAGCGGCAGGCCGGTGTCGCGGAGGGATGCCGCGGTTGGCAACACAGTTCCGAACGGTGAGCGGGGCACCGGCACGGCCGCCGGCAGCGGGGTGGGCTTCACCGACCCGGTCGCCGCGGGCGCCGGGCTGGCCGTGGCGCGCCGGTTGAGCCGGATCCACTCCTCGAGCGCGTCGGCGGGGTCGGTCTTGACGGAGGGCACGTCGGCCGTGACCGCGGCCTCCGCGTTGATCAGGCCGCTGCCGTAGGTGATCGCGCTGCCTTTGGCGGTGGCTGTCGCGGTCATCCGGTTGATCACGTTGCCGGCGGAGAGACCCGGGTGCGATGCCTCGATGAGGGCGAGCAGCCCGGAGACGAGTGGGGCCGAGCCACTGGTGCCAGCCCAGTTGTAGTAGGTGCCGCCGGGCCCCGCGCCGACCAGGTCTTCGCTCGGTGCGGACACGGTGAGCGTGATGCCCTGCGACGACGCGTCGAAGCTCGCGTTGCCGTCGCGATCGACACCGGCGACCACGACGACGCCCGGCATAGTGGCGGGCGCACCGACCTCGGTCGTACCGCTCCCCCGGTTGCCGGCGGCGGCCACCACGATCACGTTGTGCTGCATCGCGTAGAGGAATGCGTCGTCCCAGCTCGGCGGCCAGTCGAGGGTGTTGCGGGTGAGCGACATGTTGATGATGTTGGCGCCGTGATCGACGGCCCAGCGCACGCCCTGGGCGATCTGGTCATCCGAGTCCACGGTACCGACATCGAAGCCGACGGACACCGCGAGCAGCTTCGCGGCGGGCGCGACCCCGATCACGCCGGCGCCAGACCCGTGCCCGTGGCCGGCGAGCATCGACGCCACCAGAGTGCCGTGCTCCTTGTCGGTGCCGATGGGGGTCTCGCCGTCCGCGCTTCCGACACCTGAGACATCCGTGCCGCCGGTGACTACTCCGGTGAGGTCTGGCACGGAGCCGTCGACGCCTGTATCGATGACGGCGATCGTGACGCCCGCACCTTTGGTGGTGTTCCACGCCTGCGTGAACCCGTACTGCGACAGCCAGTACTCGTCGTCGCGAACCGTGTCGGCGGATGCCGGGGCCGCGATCGCGACGGATGCGACGATGGCGAGAGCCGCAGCGCCGGCGATCAGCCGGCGCATTCGCACACCAAAGGGCTCCATGCCGCCTGCTCCAACGCGAGATCGCCGATCGGGTTGACCCCCGGTCCCGCGGCGAGCGCGTGCGCGGCGAGCGCGTGCAGGCACTTCACCCGGGTCGGCATGCCGCCGGCCGAGATGCCCGCGATCTCCTCGACGAACTCGATGCTCTCCCGGTCGGCGATGTAGGAGAGGTGAGCCGCCAGGTAGCGCTCATCGATAAGTTCAGCCAGCTCGGGCATCACCCCGTTCGCCTCGAGGGTGGAGATGGCCGCGGTCGCCGCCGGATGCGACAGGTAATACAGCGTGGGGAACGGCGTGCCGTCCGTGAGTCGCGGCTTCGTCGATACGACGGTCGGATTTCCGCAGATGCAGCGCGCGGCGATTCCGATCACATCGCGCGCCGGCCGGCCGAGTTGCGCGGACACCACGGCGATGTCGTCGGCACTCGGCGGGTCGAAGGGTGGCGTGGTCACCGGGTCACCGGGGCGACCAGCTGGTCGGGAGTCGCGTCGGTGAGGCCGGCGGTGAACACGGACGAGAGCATCGACTTCACCCAGTCCACCTGGGTGGTCTGCAGCTTGTCGCTGATGGGCTGGCCATTCGAGAGGGTCGCGGTGGGCTGGTCGTTGATCACGAGGTAGCTGTACTCCCCCGGGAACACGTAGTTGAGCCGCGATCGCGCCTGCGCCTCGATGTAATTCGGGTCAGACCACCGTGCCTTCTGCGCTTTCAGCGTGCCCAGCGACTTCTTCGCGTCGGCCACCTGGGACTGCAGTTGCGAGATCTGCTGCCGCTGCCCGATGTAGACCCGCAGGCTCGGCGCCAGCACCACGACGCACCCCACGATCAGGCCGAGAGCGATGATCGCGAACCCGGAGAGCCGGATGCTGCGGAGCCACTGCGCGAACGGCGCCTCGGAGGGCAGGCGGACGGCCACGCTCTCGGTGCGCGGTCGTCCACCCTGCTTGGCCATCTAACGAGGGTAAGCGAACTATCCCTTGAATCGCGGGAAGGCCGACGCGCCGGCGTAAACCGCCGCGTCGCCGAGCTCCTCCTCGATGCGCAGCAGCTGGTTGTACTTGGCAACCCGGTCGCTGCGGGCCGGCGCACCGGTCTTGATCTGGCCACCGTCGACCGCGACCGCGAGGTCGGCGATTGTAGTGTCTTCGGTCTCACCGGAGCGGTGCGACAGGATCGCGGTGTAACCGTTGCGCTGGGCCAGCGCCACGGCATCCAGCGTCTCGGTCAGCGTTCCGATCTGGTTCACCTTCACCAGGATGGAGTTGGCGACGTGCCTGTCGATGCCCTCCTGCAGGCGCTTCGGGTTGGTGACGAAGAGGTCGTCGCCGACGATCTGCAGTTTCGTGCCGAGCTTCTCGGTGAGGTGGATGTACCCCTCCCAGTCGTCTTCGGCCAGCGGGTCTTCGATGGTGACGAGCGGGTAGTCGTTCGCTACGCCGACGAAGTAGTCGGTGAGCTGCTCCGCCGAGAGCTTCTGCTTCTCGAAGGAGTAGACGCCGTTCTCGTAGAACTCGGTGGAGGCGACATCCATACCGAGGGCGATGTCCTGACCAGGTTTGAAACCAGCGCTGACGATCGCTTCGATCAGCAGGTCCAGCGCTGCACGACCGCCGGACAGGTCGGGAGCGAACCCGCCCTCGTCGCCCAGCCCGGTCGAAAGACCCTTCGACTTCAGCAGCGCCTTCAGCGCGTGATACGTCTCGACGCCCCACCGCAGGCCCTCGCTGAACGTCTCTGCGCCGATCGGCAGGATCATGAACTCCTGGATGTCGACGCTGGTGTCCGCGTGCGCGCCACCGTTGATCACGTTCAGCATCGGCACCGGCAGCGTGTGCGCGTTCGGCCCGCCGAGGTAGCGGAAAAGCGGGAGGTTGAGCGAGTCCGCCGAGGCTTTCGCGACAGCCAGCGAGACGCCGAGGATGGCGTTCGCGCCGAGTTTCTTCTTGTTGTCGGTGCCATCGAGGGCGATCATCTCGGCGTCGATCAGCCGCTGGTCGGTGGCGTCGAAGCCTTCGATCGCCGGGCCGAGCACGTCGATGACGGCGTCGACGGCCTTCAGCACGCCCTTTCCGCCGTAGCGCTTCTTGTCGCCGTCGCGCAGCTCATAGGCCTCGAAGGCGCCGGTGGAGGCACCGGAGGGAACTGCGGCACGGGCGACCACACCATCGTCGAGCAGGACTTCGACCTCGACGGTCGGGTTGCCCCGGGAGTCGAGGATTTCGCGGGCGCCAACTGCTTCGATCAAAGCCACGACGGGTTACTCCTTAAGAAGGGGGATTGTTTCGTGGCAATCCTACGGTGAGACCCACTCGGTCAGCACGTCCATCGCTGCGTCGACGGCCGCAACGTCGCGGGTGCCGTACAGGTCTTGGTGAAGGCCGCGCCAGGCGTCGATCACGAGCCGCGCCTCCGCGTTCGCCCGCTCAGGGGCGAGCCCTTCCTTTAGGCCCAGTGCGACCATCTGATCGCGGAAGGCCCCGCTGAGCTGCTTCATCAGCGTTTCGTCGTTGAGTGCGCCCGCCGCGGGGTTGGTGATCATCAGCAGCAGCTCGAGCAGGATGAAGTTCTCCGGCCGGCGGTACACGCCCCAGGCGTAACGGAGGTACTCCGCGCGCGTCGTGGGTCGCTGCTCGGGCGGCGGCGCGGGCATCCGCTGCATGATCTTGAGCAGCGCTCCACCCAGCAGCCTCTCCTTCGTGCCGAAGTGGTACTGCAGCATGCGGTGACTGGTGCCGATCGCATCCGCGAGGGAGCGCAACGAAGCGCGCGGATCACCGTCGTCGAGAAAATGGTCCACCAGCCGGTCGAGCAACAGGTCCCCTGCCGACCCGGCGCGCGGCAGTTCGAAGGGACGGGAACTGGTATCAGTCATGAGAAGTCAGCCCAGTGTACGGAAGACGAGTTGACCCGTCGAATGTATGTCACCAGTGATATTCGCAACGGACGAGAATCCGGATTCCTTTAACTGGGAAAGAAGTGCTTTGAGGTTTCTGGGCGAGCGCTCCAGCCGCACTCGCTTGCCCTCGGCGATAAGCCCGGCCTGCAGCGACAGCAGTGTTCCGTACTCGACATCGTCGTCATAGATGAGGGCGACCGACCCGGCGTCGGCCGTGTCGCCGGCCTCCACGAGGTCGACGATTCGCTCGAAGCCGATCGAGAAGCCGGCGGCCGGCACATCGCTGCCGAGGAAGCGGCCGATCATTCCGTCATAGCGGCCGCCGCCGCCGAGCGATCCCGCGGATTCCGGGTGCGAGATCTCGAAGATCGCGCCGGTGTAATAGCCCATGCCACGCACCAGGAACGGGTCGAACTGCACCACCGGCGCACCCTGGCCCTCATCGACGGCGAGCCCGATGCGGGCGAGCTGGGCGACCACCTCGTCGTCGGCGCCCTGCGGCAGGCTCTTGCGGATGAGGCGCTCCCCGAAGGGGAGAAACTCCATCGTCTGCGGGCGGTTGACGAACTGCTCGTACGCGTCACCCGGGAGCCCCTTGGCTCGGAGCTCGTCGGCGACGCCCGCCGCGCCGATCTTGTCCAGCTTGTCGATGGTGATGAGCGCGGACTCGCGATCCTTCTCCTCGAAGCCGAGCGCATCCAGCATGCCGATGAGCAGGCGGCGGTCGTTGACCCGGATCGTCCAGCCGGTGAGTCCGAGGGCGCTCAGGGTCGCCGCCGTGGCGGTGATCAGCTCGATCTCCGCGAGCGGCCCCGGCTCACCGATGATGTCGATGTCCGTCTGCACGAACTGCCGGTACCGACCCTTCTGCGGCCGCTCAGCGCGCCAGACCGACGCCATCTGAATCGACCGGAACACGGCGGGCAGCTCGGCCCGGTGCGTCGCGTAGAAACGGGAGAGCGGCACGGTGAGGTCGAACCGCAGGCCGAGGTCTGCGAGGTCGAGCGGGGTCTGCGCGGCGGCCAGGTCATCCGGCCCGAGCGCCCGCTTCATCACCGCGAAGGCGAGTTTCTCGTTGTCGCCGCCGAGCCCGGCATGCAGCCGGTCGGACTCCTCCATGACGGGTGTTTCGATCTCGTCGAAACCGTGCGAACGGTACGTGGAGCGGATGACGGCGAGCACTCGTTCCCGGTGGGCCTTTTCCGAGGGAAGGAAGTCCCGCATGCCGCGCGGAGGGTTCACCTGTGACGCCATGCCCCCATTGTCCCCCATGCGCACGCCCCACCCGCGCTCATCGCTGGTAAGATGAACTACTGCCATCCCGTCGCTCGCGTCGAAAAGTCTGTCCGGGATTGAACCGTTCGATGGCACGGTGTCGTTTCATACATAACGTGTCATAGCTAGCAGGAAAGCTGTGACTATACAGCCGGGCGGCGGATCGGGTAATCCTCCGCCCTGGCTCGGTTACCTCCGTTTGCTGTGGAATTCCCAGCGAAATGGATCTCCGAGCCATGGTGCCCTCCCCATTCGGGTTGGGGAGGGCACCGCTTATTCCTTGGCTCGGATGTCGTCCTGAAGCGTCCGGAGCGTGGATCGAAGGGCCCGCTCCGCGTCGAGGCCGTTGGCTCGAGCGCCGGCGACCAACGACAGCAACAGCGCTCCCAACTCGTCTTCGTTTGTTACCGTAGCGGTAGTGGTTGGGTGCACACCGACTTTTTCGGCGCGCCCCAGCAGTTTCTCAGCCAGCAGCAGCGACGGCATCGCCTGGGGAATGCCATCCAGAACGCTGGTGCGCTGGGGTTTCTCCACCTTCTTCTGGATCTCCCACAGGTCGACGACCTCGCCAGCGGTGGCCGCCGCCGCGTCGCCGAAGACGTGCGGATGACGGCCGACCATCTTCGCGGTCATGTGGGCTGCGACATCCTCGAGAGTGAACTCCTCGCCGGGCGTGTGTGCGGCGAGATCGGAGTGGAAGATCACCTGGTAGAGCACGTCGCCGAGTTCCTCGAGCAGGTCGTCGCGGCTGCCGCTCTCGATGGCGTCGACGAGCTCGTAGGTCTCCTCGACCAGGTAGCGCACCAGCGACTCGTGAGTCTGCTCGGCATCCCAGGCGCAGCCGCCCGGTGCACGCAGGTATTCGAGAGTCGCGATGAGCTCATCGAGCTGGGGGTGGGGGTGCACCTCTATGTCGGCCATGTCTCATTCTCGCAAGAGACAATGGGTCGTGCTCTCACCGGATTGGCCGTACACGCGAGTCGTGCTGATCGTCGCACTGGTCGTTCTGGTGGTCGCGCTCGTCGTCCGGGCCGTCACGAAGGATCGCACCGAATACCAGCGGTTCAAGCGCTTCGAGCGCACGCGCAACCGGCAGCGGATGATGCGCCGCTGGCTCATCACCTCGTTCGCGTTCTTCGGGGTCGCCGCCGCCCTGCTCCTCGTTCTCGCGTGGCGTTACGTCGGGATCTTCCTTTCAGCAGTGCGCGCCACCCCGCCCGGCCGCTGGCTCGGTGCGTTGGTCGCCGGCAACGGGTTCATCCCGGGGCTCGCGCTCGGTGTGGCGATCGCCCTGGTGATCGGCACGGTGGTCGCCATCTACCTGGCGCGGAAGTCGGCGGATGTTCCGACCCTCGGCGACATCGGCGCGCTGCTCCCCCGCAACCGAGCCGAGCTGTACTACGGGTTCGGCTTGTCCGTGAATGCGGGTCTGGTCGAGGAGCTGCTGTTCCGCCTCGCCGTTCCCGCCGCGCTGTTTGGCGCCAGCGGCAACGTTCTCGCCGCAGTGCTCGGCAGCGTCGTGCTGTTCGGTGCGCTGCACGCCTACCAGGGGTTGCCGGGCGTCATCGGGGCGACGCTGATCGGCGCGTTCCTGATGCTGCTCTACCTCTGCACCGGCAGCATCCTGGTGTCGATCATCGCGCACGCGCTCATCGACCTGCGCTCGCTGGTGGTCATCCCGGTGCTCGTCTACGGCGTGCAGCGCGTGCGCTGAGCCGCAGCTAGGTGGCCGCGGGGGCCGCGACGGCCTCCGTCGTCTGCTTCGGCATGACGAACGCGGCGATCACCGTCGCGAGGGCGGCGATCAACACTCCGACAAAGACGGCGCTCGTCGCGGTGATCACTGCGCTGGGGTTCGACTCCCCACCGTGGTAACCGTTCAGCACACCGTTGGCGACCGCACCGAAGATGGCCACGCCGACAGCGCTGCCGACCGAGCGGCCGAACAGGTTGGTGCCCGTGACGACACCGCGCTCGTTCCACAGCACGCTGGACTGTGCGGCGATCAGCGACGGTGGCACGGCCAGGCCGAGGCCCAGCCCGGTGACGATGCAGCACAGCGCCACGGTGATCACCGACGGTGAATGGCTGAAGATGAGCAGAAGCACCGGGCCGAGAACGACCATCGACATCCCGATCAGCACGGTCGAGCGGAACCCGATGCGCAAGTAGATCTTGCCGGCCTGCGAGGCGGAAATCGGCCATCCGATGGTCAGCGCGGCGAGCGCGAGGCCGGCCAGCAGCGGCGGTGCGCCGATCGAGTTCTCCAGGTAGGTGGGCACGTACGACGTCAGGCCAATGAGGATCGCGCCGGTACCGAGGGCTACGAGCGTGGTGGTGAGCAGCACTCGACGGGAGAATACCCACAGCGGCAGCACCGGCTCCGCCGCGCGGCGTTCGACCAGCACGAACACGACCAACAGAACGCCGCCGAGCGCAAAGGATCCGATGCTCTGCCAGGAGTTCCACGCCCAGGCCTGGCCGCCCTCGAGCACGGCGAGGATGATGAGGCTGAGCGCAATGGTGAGCGTGATGGCCCCGGGGTAGTCGACTCTGTGATTGCGCTTCTCGATCGACTCGTGGAAGACCCGGCCGAGCAGGATGATCGCAACGACGCACAGGGGCACGTTCACGTAGAAGATCCAGCGCCAGGTGAGGTACTGCGAGAACAGGCCGCCGAGGGTCGGACCGACGACGGATGCCACGGCCCAGACGCTCGCCAGGTAGGCCTGCGTCTTCGCCCGTTCCGCCACCGTGTAGATGTCACCGGCGATCGTGATGGCCATCGGCTGCACCGCGCCCGCGCCCAGCCCCTGCAGCGCGCGGAACGCGATCAGCGCGGGCATACTCCACGCCAGCCCGCAGAGAATCGAGCCGAGCAGGAAGAGCGCGATGCCGATCATGATGATCGGCTTGCGACCGACCGTATCCGCCAGCTTCGCGTAGACCGGCACCGAGACGGCCTGGGCCAGGAGGTAGATGGAGAACAGCCAGGGGAAGCTCGCGAAGCCGCCGATGTCTTTCACTATCGAGGGCACGGCTGTCGCGAGGATCGTCGCGTCGATCGCCACCATTCCGGTGGTCACCATGAGCGCGATGAGGATGGGGCCGCGCTCGCTGCGGAAGCCGACGTCGAGTGTGGGCGCGGAAGAAGTCACCTGACTATCTAAGTCGGTCTTCCGGTTTCGCATTCCCGGGCGCTCCTTTCGCCGCATACGCGTGGTGCCCAAGAAGGTTGCTTTTTCGGGCCGAAAACCAACCTTCTTGGGCACCTCGTCTCCGCGCGTGGAACCGGGGAGGCGAGAGATGTACATAACATGTACATAATGGCTAGGCTGGGCGAATGGATGTCACAACGGTCGCCGACGCGCGCGCCGAGCTTTCGCAGATTCTGCGCACATTCCGCGAATCTCCCTCCGCGGAACCGGTCGTTCTTGGTGCCCACCGAAAGCCTGAAGCGGTCCTTGTTCCGTTCGCTCGGTACCGCGGTACCGAACCGTCGCTCCTCGGGCAGCTCCAGAACCGTAGCAAGTTGATCGCGCGCCTCGCCTCGTTGAGCAGGATCGGTGCGGTATCCGTCTTCGGCTCGGTCTCTCGCGGAGAGGAGACCCCCGACAGCGACATCGACCTTCTCGTCGACCCGCTGCCCGGAGCATCCCTCTTCGATCTCGGCCAGTTCGCGCTCGACCTCGAGCAGGTCTTCGATCGTCATGTAGACGTCGTCAGCCGTGGTTCCCTGGCCGAGGGAGCCGACGACGCGATCCTCGGGTCAGCCGTCCCGCTGTGACCGATCGCACCGAACGGTGGCGCGCCGATCTGACGGCAACGCTCACGGACGCGGCCACCCTGGTGTCGCGCGGGCGCGCTGCCTTCGACAGCGACCTCGCACTGCCGCTCGCCTGTGAGGCAATCTGCAACCGTGTCGGTGACCTCGCGAAGAAGCTGATCTCGGTGGATCCGGCACGCTACGCCGAACCGATCTGGACGCTGGCCGCGCGCAACTATCCACGCCCGGATGTCGAGTTGCTGTGGAATACGATGACGGCGGACCTGCCGGCGCTCGCCGCAGCGCTCAAGAGCGCCTAGCGGATCGGCGCCTCGAGGATGTAGTTGGCGATCAGCTTGTTGAACGACGCGATGTCGAACTTGCCGCTGAACTCGAAGTGAACGAGCCCCATGCCCATGAACCAGAGATCCATCTGGGTGTCGAGGCCGAGCAGGCTGGCGGTGAGCACCGAGAAGGCCTGGATCTTCGCGTACGGCAGCGAGGTGTAGTCGCGCTTTTTTCCCGTGATGCCTTCGACGTTGATCGCGATGACGCGGTGGTTAGTGAAGATGACGTGATCGCGCACGGTCTTGAACGACGCGAAGATGCTCTCGCCATCGATGAGCATGCCTCCGACAAGCTGCATGCCCTCCTGGGCCGGGATCTCTTTGAGCTTGAAGACGAGGTTGCTGTTGAAGTCGAGCATTGGTACCGCTTTCTGGGTTGGTGAACCCTCACGGTATGGGCGCCGGGCTAGCGCCGCGATTCCCCAGTTCGGGGCAGTCCCCGGTCTCGCGCAGGTTAACCGGGTCGAGCGGTTAAGCGGGTCGAGCGGTTAAGCGGGTCGAGCTCGTCGAGACCTCACCAACGAACTAGTAGTGCCAGCACAGACAGAACGGATGCCCAGCCGGATCCAAATAGACCCGCCAGTTGGCGCCCTCTTCGGTAGGCATCCCGGTCTTCGTTCCGCCGGCTGCGAGTACTTCTTTCTCATACGCGTCAATGTCGTCGACGTAGAAGTCGAGGTGCAACTGCTGCGGTACCGAGTTGTCGGGCCAGGTGGGCGCGACATGGTCGGGTGCGAGCTGGAACGAGATGTGGGCGGCCTCTGGGTTGGCGGGGTCGGCGATGGTGATCCACTCGTCGTCAGCGCCGTCGCGAACCTCCCAGCCGAGGATGCTCGTGTAGAAGTTGGCGAGTCCCTTGATGTCAGCCGCGTCGAGGGCGACCGTGCCGAAAGTGATGGTCATGGGGGCGATGGTAGACCTGAGCGGGGACACACCGTTCGAATCCGCGACGGATTAGGTTGAGTTGCTATCGCTTTCGAGAACAAGGGCCACTAGTTTCACTGTGGGAGGCACTTTGTGGCCAAATTCTTCGGGACGCCTGACGGGATCCATGTCGGACAGCAATTCATCGACAGAGCCGAATTGAGCAAGCTGAACGTTCATCGCCCGACGCAGGGTGGGATTCATGGCAATCGCAGCGAAGGTGCCGACTCAATAGTTTTGTCCGGCGGATATTCCGGAGACGCCGACGAAGGTGACTACATCATCTACACGGGCCACGGCGGGCAAAACGCAAACACCCGTCGTCAAGAACGCGACCAGTCTGTTGATGATCCTGGCAATGCCGGGCTGATAACGAGCAAGGTGCTCGGCCTGCCGGTGCGAGTGATTCGCGGCGCAAATCTGAAGTCACCATTCTCACCGCCATCAGGGTACGTATACGGCGGCCTCTTCGAAGTTTCTGATGTTTGGACTGAAATTGATTCCAACGGATATCGCCTGATCAAATTCAAACTCGAACGACTTCCGGAACAGGCCGAACTCGTTTCAGCTACCAGGCCGATTACAGACCCAGCTTTCGCAACGTCCACGGTCACAAGGCGAATTCGTGACACCTCGGTGTCGCGCAAGGTGAAGGAGATGTACGGGAATCATTGTCAGATATGCGGCACTGTCGTGCCCGGAATCGGCGAGCGGCTCTACTCCGAAGGAGCACATGTTCGACCACTGGGCCGCCCGCATCTTGGAGATGATGCCTTAGAGAACCTTTTGTGCCTGTGCCCGAACCACCACACTGAACTAGACATCGGTGGAATGGTCATCCTCGATGACTACAGCCTCGCCCGCACAGCAGACCTCGCGCGGTTTGCCGATCTTAGCTTCCGCGCCGATCACCAGCTCCATCCGTCAAATGCCACCTATCAACGCGAACTTTGGATCAAGCTAGAGAGCTGAGCAAGTTGATTTCGCTTGGGAATCCCGCCATTGAATCGAGTTGAAATTGAATAGCACGACCTGTGGCGTCCTCGCTGGCGTGTACCCGCTTATCTTGGTTGTCCTGGTTCTAGAGCGTCAAAGAGTCACCCTAAAACTACGAAGAATGCGTTTCTTCAAGAACCTCCAGCAGGCCGGGGTGTCTTGCGCGCTAATAGGGCTCGGGCTGTCCGTGGTTGGCGTTCAGATCAATGGATACCCCCCGCTGACCAGCGTCATACCTTGGACGGTGTTCGGCGTCGGATTGTTTGCTCTAGCCATGCATTCATTGATGATTGTCGCCACCCATGAAATTTCAGACGATGAAGAGACTCAGCCACCGGCGAACTAGGCCAAGGATCTCGTCGGTGAGGTCTCGACAAGCTCGACCCGCTTCCGCGCTCGACCTTAAGCGGGGACATCCACCTTCAGCTCAGCCCCGAAGATTGCGACGAGCAACTGCCCTGTCCACTCGATGAGGGCGGCATCCGCGAGCGGCACCCCGTCGCGCACGGGCAGCGGCACTGAGACGGACTTCGTCTGGGCGAAGTAGCGCGCACCGGGGAACATGCGCTGCAGCCGCACCTGCACGGAGTCGAGCAGCTCGGCCGACGCGACACGAAGGTTGCCGCCCGCGGTCACAACCTCTGACAGGCCGGCCTTCTGCGCCATCCGTCGCAGCCGCGACACCGCGATCAGGTTCACGACCTGCACCGGCGGCTCGCCGTAACGGTCGGTCAGCTCCTCGAGCACGCGATCGATCGAGTCGGCGGATGCCGCCGGCGACGCCGCGGTCGACAGCTTCTGATAGGCCTCCAGCCGCAGGCGCTCGCTCTCCACGTACTCCTCGGGAATGTGCGCATCGACGGGCAGCTCGAGCCGAAGCTCGGTCTGGCCCTCCGCGACATCCCCGCGGAAGGTGGACACGGCTTCGCCGATCATGCGCAGGTAGAGGTCGAAACCCACGCCGGCGATATGGCCGGACTGTTCGCCGCCCAGGAGGTTTCCTGCGCCCCTGATCTCGAGATCCTTCAGCGCCACCTGCATGCCGGCACCCAGCTCGTTGTTCGCGGCGATCGTCGCCAACCGATCGTGCGCCACCTCGCCGAGCGGCTTGTCGGCGTCGTACAGGAAGTACGCATATGCGCGCTCGCGACCGCGGCCCACGCGACCGCGCAGCTGGTGCAGCTGCGACAGCCCGTACTTGTCGGCCCGGTCGATGATCAGCGTGTTCGCGTTCGCGATGTCGAGCCCGGTCTCGATGATGGTGGTCGAGACGAGCACGTCGAACTTGCGCTCCCAGAAGTCCACCATCACCTGCTCGAGCACGTGCTCCGGCAGCTGGCCGTGTGCTATCGCAATTCGAGCCTCCGGAACCAGCTCGGCCAGGTGGGACGCCACCCGGTTGATCGATGAGACACGGTTGTGCACGAAGAAGATCTGGCCCTCGCGCAGGAGTTCACGTCGGATCGCTGCCGAAACCTGGCCGTCGTTGTATGGACCTACGAAGGTGAGAATCGGATGCCGGTCCTCCGGTGGGGTGGCCAGCGTCGACATCTCGCGGATGCCGGTCACCGCCATCTCCAGCGTGCGCGGGATCGGGGTCGCACTCATCGCCAGTATGTCGACGTTCGTCTTCAGCTTCTTCAGCGCGTCCTTGTGCTCGACGCCGAACCGCTGCTCCTCGTCGATGATCACCAGCCCGAGATCTTTGAACACGATGGATGGCGACAGCAGCCGGTGGGTGCCGATCACGACATCCACCGTGCCGTCCGCCATCTGCTCGATGGTCTCTTTCGACTCCTTGTCGGTCTGGAACCGGCTGAGCGCCTTCAGGTGCACCGGGAAGCCGGCGAAGCGCTCCGCGAAAGTCTCCATGTGCTGCTTCACCAGCAGCGTGGTGGGCACGAGCATCACCACCTGCTTGCCGTCCTGCACCGCCTTGAACGCGGCACGCACCGCCACCTCGGTCTTGCCGTAGCCGACGTCACCGGAGATGAGCCGGTCCATCGGGATGGGCCGCTCCATGTCGGCCTTCACCTCGTCGATGGTGGTCAGCTGGTCGGGGGTCTCCGCGAACGGGAAGGCGTCCTCCAGCTCCTGCTGCCACGGGGTGTCGGGCGGAAAAGCGTGGCCTCGGGATGCCATGCGGGCCGAGTAGAGCTTCACCAGTTCGACGGCGATGTCGCGCACGGCCTTGCGGGCGCGTCCCTTCTGCGCCGACCACTCGGATCCGCCCATCTTGCTCAGCGCCGGCGCCTCGCCACCCACGTATCGCGTCAGGAGGTCGAGCTGGTCGGTGGGCACGTACAACTTGTCGCCCGGGTAGCCGCGCTTCGACGGCGCGTACTCGATGAGCAGGTACTCTCGGTTGTTCTTCACCGGGTTGCGACCGCCGGTCGACACCTCGCGCTGCACGAGCTCCATGAACTTGCCGATGCCGTGCGTCTCGTGCACGACGAAGTCGCCGGCCTTCAGCTGCAGCGGGTCAACGACATTCTTGCGACGGCTGGCCAGCTTCTTCACCTGGCGGGCGTCGTAGCCGGCGGCACGACCGTAGAACTCGCTCTCGCTGAGCATGGCGAGCTTCAGCTCCGGCAGTTCGAAGCCGGACTCGACGGATGCCTTCAGCAGGTACGCGACACCGCCCTCCAGCGTCGCGGGCAGCTCTTCGACCAACCTCGCGGCGGACCCGTTCTCGCCCAGCGCCTCGGCGGCACGCTCCACCTGTCCGTGCCCCTGCGCGACGATGATCACCGACCACCCGTCGGCCAGCTTGTCGCCCACGTAGTCGACGGCGCCGCTCGCGTTGCCCTGGAAGCTGGGGACGGCACGACCGTCTACACGGAGGTAGTGGTCGCCGTCGATGAGTTCTGAGGTGACCGGGATTATTTCGCTCGCCTTACGACCTTGTGAGGTCTCGACGAGCTCGACCAGCGGGGGCGGCGGGGCCGTGGCACCGCTGTCGAAAGTACTGAGGGTCCACCAGGCGCGGTGGCCGGCCGAGTCGCGCAGGGCGGTCACGCTGAGGAACTCCCCCGACGCGAGGTCGATCGGAGCTTCGGCGCCGGCGGTGGCCGCGTTCCAGGCCGCGCTGAGGAACTCGCGGTTCGTCTCGACCAGGCTGACTGCGCGGGTCGCGACTCGCTCCGGCGCGATCACGGCGATCGCGGCATCCGGTGGCAGGTAGTGCGTGAGCGGCACGAGCCGCTCCACCAGCGCCGGTGCGAGCGACTCCATGCCGTCCACCGGGATGCCCTCGCCGATCTTGGCGAGCATCTGCGCGAGGCTCGGGAACTCGTGCTGCATCTCCCGTGCCCGCTGCCGCACGGCAGGTGTCAGCAGCAGTTCGCGGCTCGGCAGCAGCTCGACTCCCGCGACGGGCTCGGGCAGCGAGCGCTGGTCGGCGACCGAGAACTCGCGAATCTGCTCCACCTCATCGCCGAAGAACTCGATGCGCCAGGGATGCTCGGCGGTGGGCGCGAACACGTCCAGGATGCCGCCGCGCACCGCGAACTCCCCGCGGCGGGTCACCATGTCGACGCGGGCGTAGGCGAGATCGACGAGCCTCGTCGACAGGTCGGAGAGGTTGTAGCCGCGGCCGGCGGCGGTCAGCTCGATGGATGCCGTGGAGGTGAGATCGTCGGCCAGCGGCTGCAGAGCAGCGCGCACGCTCGCCACCACCACGATGTCGTGCTGCGGATCGAGTTGCCACTTCGCCAGGTCACGCAACGCGCGGATGCGTTTGCCGACCGTCTCCGCGCTCGGGCTCAGGCGCTCGTGCGGCAGCGTCTCCCAGGCGGGGAACTCGATGACCTCCGCCGTCGGATGGATGCTGGCGAGGGCCGCGCGCAGCGACTCGGAGTCACGACCGGTCGCGACGATCGCGAGGAGCGCCTGCGGGCCGGTGCGGGTATCCAGGAGGCCCGCCAATAGGGGGGCCCGAAGCCCTTCGACGAGCGAGAAATCGGCGCTGCGCTTCGACCATCGGAGGGCGTTATCGAACGTGCGGGCGCGCTGAAGCGCCGGGATTAAGCCCTCGAGGATCACTGGTTCAGCTTACGCGGCACCCCTGACCGCCGTGTCGGTCGAGTAGCGCGCGACAAAGTCGCTCGCGTATCGAGACCCCGCCGATGAGGTCTCGATACGCGTCGCTTCGCGGCGCTACTCGATCGGCAGGTGCCGCCGGCGCCGCAACAGCAACAGGGCCGCGCCGGCGATCAGCGCGAGCAGGCCCGTGAGCACCGCACCACTGACATCCGGCGCACCGGTCGACGCCAGTGCCGCCAGCCCGGGCGTCGGCCCGGTGAACGAGATGGCGAGAATCGTGCCGTTGCGGCCGAGCGTGAACCAGGCATGGGCGGTGACGGCCGCACCGGACGGCGACGTGCCGCTGAGGATCAGTTCGTGGGCGCCGGCGGGCGTGCCGGCCGGAATCCGAATGGTACTGAAGAAGGTGCCGTCTCCCGCGACGACTCCGGAGCCGATGATCGTCGGTGTCGAGTGCAGCTCGAGCGACCAGGTTGAGCCGGGCTCCAGACCCGCTGCAGCAGCACCGAGGGTGAGATCGCTGTCTCCGACCACGAAGTTCGGCGTGATTGTCGCCGACGGTTCGAGCACGCTGCCGGTGAACTCCTGGTCGGTGTACACGCCATCCTGCTCGGCGCGGATGGTGACGTCGTACGGGCCAACCAGTACGGGCGAGCCGGTGATCGTCCCGTCAGGGTTGAGCGTGATTCCTGACGGCATGTCACCCGCGACGACGCTGTAGTCGACGGCGCTCTCGGAGAGCAGGTTGCCGCTCGCCGAGACGCTTCCCGTGATCGGCACCCCGGGGTACAGGGCCGGAAGAGCGGTCGTGGACCAGATCGGGGCGAATGCGGTCACGTTGAGATCGACCTCGGTGCCGAAGGTGTTCCCGTTGGGGTCGGTCGCAATGACCATGATCATGGTGTCGCTGATAGCATCGGGCGTGCCCGACAGCGTGCCGTCGTCGCCCAATGTGAGCCAGGACGGCGGCAGGGGATTCTGGTCCTCTGGATCGTCGAAGTCGAAGACCTGGTAGGTGTAGCTGTAGCTGGAGCCGTACGCCGGGGCGATCAGCCGAACGCTGTACGGGGTGCCGATCATGGCGCCGGGAATGGTGTCGCGCACCCACGGCAGCCGGTCACCGAGCGTAACAGTGACGTCGGTGACCCACGTCGTGCCGTTGGGATCGGTCGCCGTGACCTCCACCGTGTAGTTGCCGGGAGTGTCCCCCGACGAACCCGAGATCGTTCCGTCCGAGTAGACGTCGAAGCCGCCAGGCAGCGATCCGCCCGTCTGCACGTAGGTGTAGGTGTCACCGGCCGGGCCCTCGAGCTGTGCGCTGAAATTGTGACCCCACTGCGCGGAGGGGATGGTGGATGTCACCCAGGGCGAATCGGGTCCCGGCCCGGCTACGAGCTCAGTGACGACGTCGATCGAGTAACTGTTGTTCTGCTGATCGGTTGCGGTCACCTGGTAGCTGTAGTCGCCGAGCTGCCCCGTCGGCGTACCGGTGATCGCTCCGTTCGTGCCAAGCGTGAGTCCGGTCGGCAGCGCGCCACCGGTCAATTCGTAGTCGGGGTAGTAGTTGGCGTAGTCCGGGCCCTCGAGCACATCGGAGTAGGGGATGTTCGTGCTGAAGGGCGCGACAGTCGCCTTCAGCCACGGCTGCGCGGGCAGCACGGTCGTTGAGAGCGTGGTCGTCCACTGGTGGCCGGTGTCGTCTGTGGCGATCACGTGGAACGTGACGGGGCCGGACTGGGTGGGCGTCCAGCTGATTCCATCATTGGAAGCGATCGTCATGCCCGCGGGAAGGTCTTCCCCGCCGGAATAGGTATAGAGGTCGGTGGCGGGTCCGTTCACGTAGGAGGTGAACGGCCGGCCCACGTATGCGGTGCCGAGGGACGCGTGCACCCAGGGTGCCTCATCCGCCGGCCTCGTCGTGGGATCGGTCGTGAGGGTGTCGAGGGCTCCCGTGATTCCGTCGCCGGAGAAACATGCCGCTCCATTGGCGCTGAGCCGGATGTCTGATCGAGAGACCTGCATTCGGAACGCCGCGGTGCCGGTGTAGGTCGAGCCATCCCAACTCGACGGCGACGCCGGGTTCGGCGAGAAGGTGGCGAGAGTCTGTGGCGAGCTGAGGGCGAAGAACGGCGAGCCGCCGGCACCGAACGGATCGGCACAGGTGACAGCGATCGAGTAGGTGGCTGATGCGCCGTACGCGACCTCGGTGACCGTGGGAAGTGTGATGCTCACGCTTCCGCCACCGGGCGACGTGAAGGTGACCGGTGGATTGTCCGCGAAGGCCGGTGCCGCGAATGCGACGCCCGCTGCGGCAATCAGGATCGCGGTGATAGACGCGATGAGAGCGCGCGAGTGTACGGCTGTGCGTGACGGCACTGAGATTCCCCCCGGAACTGCGCACCCGAAGAGAGCGCTTGCCTGACGGTAACAGGCAACGGGGTGGAGAAACGGATGCCGGCGACCCCAGTTGGGGGAAGAGCTACCGGGCCCGACGCCGACGGACCAGCAGAAGGGCTGCGCCCGCCAGCAGGGCGAGCACCCCGGTGAGCAACGCTCCACTGACATCCGGCGCACCTGTCGACGCCAGTGCCGCCAGCCCGGGCGTCGGCCCGGTAAACGAGATCGCGAGAATCGTACCGTTGCGGCCGAGCGTGAACCAGGCGTGGGCGGTGACGGCTGCGCCGGAAGGGGACACACCCGACAAGATCAATTCGTGCGCTCCAGCGGGGGTTCCTGCGGGGATGGTGACGGTACTGAAGAAGCTTCCGTCTCCTGCAACTACACCGGAGCCGATGATCGTCGGCGTCGAGTGCAGTTCGAGCGACCAGTCGGAGCCTGGCGCAAGTCCGGCCGCGTCTACATCAACGGTGAGATCGATGCTGCTGCCGACGCCGAAGCCGGGGGTCAGGGTTGCTGACGGCGGCAGCACACTGCCCGCGAACTCCTGGTCGCTGTGAGCGCCATCCCGCTCAGCGCGAATGGTCACGTCATACGGCCCAACCATCACCGGCGAGCCCGAGAACGTGCCGTCGCTGTTGAGCGCCAGCCCAGACGGCATGGCCCCAGCGACCACGCTGTACGCAACATCATCGCCGCCCGCCGTCACGCTGCTCGACACCGGGATGCCCGGGTACAGAGCCGGGAGGGCGGATGTCGACCAGACCGGCGGCACGCCCGTTGTCTCGAGGTTGACGAGGGTCGTAAAAACGTTTCCCTCCGAGTCGGTGGCCGTGACCTGGATCACCGTGCCGGTGCTCGAAACGTTCGGGGTACCGGAAATGGTGCCGTCGTCGCCGTAGACGATCCACAGCACCCTGGCCGCGGATGGTTGGGTGTGGTCGTAGTCATAGAGCACGGAGGAGTAGGTGTACGTCAACCCGTAGTCCGGAGCGATGATCTGCGCGCTGTACGGCGAGCCGATGATCGCGTTCGGCAGGGTACTGTTCACCCACGGCTTCTCCGCACCGAGAGTGAGGGTGACCGTCTTCACCCAGTGCGTTCCATAGGGATCAGTGGCGGTCACTTGAAGGGGGTAGGCGCCAGGGGCATCCTGCGAGCTGCCGGAGATTGTTCCGTCCGAGAGCAACACAAGCCCGGTCGGCAAGGTGCCCGTGTAGCTGTAGGTGTACGAGTCATTAGCCGGTCCAGCCAATTGCACGCTCATCGCGTGCCCGTACTGCAGATCGGGAACCGTCGAGTTCACCCACGGCGAATTGGGGCCGGGCCCCTCTAAGAGCTCCGTGCTGAGGTTCAACACCGAGGTGTAGCTCGCCACGTCGGTCACTGTGATCTGGTAGTTGTACGTGCCGGGCTGGTCATCGGGCGTACCGGTGATCGTGCCGTCCTGGCCGAGGGTGAGTCCGTTGGGCAGAGCTCCGCTAGTCAGCGCATAGGTAAGCGGCTCATATGGCTGACCGTAGAAGGGACCGGTCACGTAATCGCTATAACTCAGGCCGGTAACGAATGGAGCAACGGTCGACTTCACCCATGACAGCGGCGGCAGAACGTTTGCCGTTATCGTTTTCGTCCACTGGTTGCCGACGGCATCGGTGGCGACAACCACGAAGCTGACCGGGCCGGGAGTCGTCGGAACCCAGTAGACCGTGCCGTAACTTCTCATGTCCATGCCGGGAGGAACGGGTCCCGAGATCGCGTAGGTATATGAGTCGCCCTCGGGCCCGTGAAGGTTTCCGTCGCTCGGACGGCCGACGTAGGGCGTGTAAAAGAAGACCTGGTTCCATGGAGCATCTGCGGCTGGCTTCGTCGCGGGATCGGCAGTAAGCGAATCGATGGGCCCGGACAAAGATGAATTGAAACAGGCCGGCCCTACGGCCAACAACGACACGTCCGCCGTGGGCGCCTCCAATGGCAGGAGCGCCGAACCCGTGTAGGTGTCGCCGGTCCAGCTGGCCGGGTCGGAAGGGTTGGGCGAGAACCCCATATTGGAATTCTGCGACTCCAACAAAAGGAAAGGAGAATTTCCGTTGCCGAAAGGGTTCTCGCACGTCACCGTGATCGCGTAATCGACCAGGGCACCGAATGCGAGGCCGGTGTTGACCGGAAGCTGCACCGTGATCGTCGCGTTGCCAGGCGCGGGCGCAGTGAGGGTGATCGACGGATTGTCCGCTAGCGCCGGCGCAGCGACAGTGGCAACCCCTGCTGCAGCGAGCAGCGAGACAGCTGCGAGCGCAGCAAGACCGCGTGCGAATAGACGTGAATGCACTGAGATTCCCCCCGGAATATCACGCCGAAAACGAGCGCTTGCCTGACGGTAACAGGGATATATCGGGTGTACGCCCCCCAGTCCGGGGACCGGTCAGGCTTCGGTGTGGAAGCGCAGCTGCGCCGCGGTGAGGCCCTCGCGCGCGATCTGCTCCACCGCGTCGGCGGCATCCGTCAACAGGTTGGGCAGGGTGGCGCGCTCGGTCGACCCGAAGTCTCGCAGCACAAAATCGGCGGCGGACTGGCGCCCGGGCGGGCGACCGATGCCGACCCGCACGCGGGTGAAGTCGGGGGTGCCGATCGCCGAGACGATGTCTTTGATGCCGTTGTGGCCGCCCGAGCCGCCGCCGAACTTGAGCCTGATGCGGTCGAACGGGATGTCCAGCTCGTCGTGAACCACGATGAGCTGCGAAGGCGGCAGCTTGTAGAACTTGAGCAGCGCCGCCGTCGGGCCGCCCGACAGGTTCATGAAACTGTTCGGCTTGGCCAGGATGAGCCGCGGTCCCTCGATGCCCGTTCGCCCCTCAGCGACCATCGCGTTGGTCTTCTGACTCTTGAACGTCGACCCGACGCGGTGCGCCAGCTCGGCGAGCACCATCTGCCCGACGTTGTGCCGATTGCTCGCGTAGTCGGGCCCGGGGTTACCGAGCCCGACTACGAGCCACTGAAGGGTATCCAGTTGGATTATGAAACTCTCTACTCGGCTGCCTCGGCCGGCGCGTCGGCGGCTGCCGGAGCATCCGTCGTCGACTCGGCGGATTCGCCCAGGTCGGCCTCTGCGGCAGACGTGACTGCGACGACGAGCATGTCGGGGTCGCCGATGAGGCTGGAGCCGGCGGGCAGCGGAACATCCTTGGCGAGGAGCGTGTAGCCGTCTTCCTTGCCCTCGATGTCGATGACGATGCGCTCCGGGATGTTCGTGGCCTCGGCCTCGATGGACAGCGTGTTCGCATCCTGGTTGACGGTCGTGCCGCTGTACGACTCACCCTCGAGGTGGATCGGGATGTCGACCGTGACCTTCTCGCCCTGGCGGATGATCACGAGGTCGATGTGCTCGATGATCTGGCGCAGCGGGTCTTTCTGCACATCTTTCACCAGCGCGAGCTGGCTCTTGCCGGCGATCTGCAGGTCGAGGATGGCGTTCGCCTTACGCAGCAGCAGCCCGACATCGTGCGCGGGAACAGCGAAGTGCTGGGGGTCGGTGCCGTGGCCGTACACGACGACCGGGATCTTGCCGGCGGCGCGCAGCTTGCGGGCGACACCCTTGCCGAACGTGGTGCGCGGCTCGGCCTCGATCTTGTTGGTGAGCTCCTTGTGAGCCTTCTTCTCGGACATGGTTTCTCCTGTTGGTCTCGTGGTTTCAACTCGAACGCATCAAGCGTGAGGAATGAGACTTACCGAAAGCCCGCTCCACCGCGTCGATCACGGATGTCACACACGACATCCCTCGCCGAAGTTCGTAGAAGATTGAGTAGCGCGCGAAGCACGCGTATCGAAATCTACCTGCCAATACTACACACGCTCGGTCTCTGCCACGTCCCGCGCCTTGCTCTCCCGACGGGCTGCACGCGCCCGCACAGCCCGCACCACCACACCGGAGCCGAGAAGCAGGGCACCGAGCGCCACCACGAACCCGACCTCGAGCGACGACTGCGAACCGGCCTCCATGCCGTTGCCGCCGACGACATCCGAATGGGCGATCGCCAGGGCGATCGAGTCGAAGATGAACGAGATCATGCCGATGACGAGCACTAGCGCACCCGTGACGTACAGTCCAGCCGACGACACCATGCCGGTGATGGCCACGACTCCCAGCACGGCGGCGCCGAGCACCACGAACGAGACGTCGGTGCGCGTGAGGAAACCGAGCCCGACCACTACCCCGACGATGGCGAGCACGATCGACAGCACGCCACGGAGTGCCGGCGACGACGACACGTCGGTCGGCCGGTGCGCGAACCAGGTGGAGATGGCGATCCCCAGCAGCACGAAACCGACAGCAAGAACGAATCCGAACGCGAACCATTCACCCGCTGGCTTGACGATCTGCGGTGAGAACCCGCGAAGCAGCGACTCGACCGAGTGGGCAACATCCGGAATCAACAGTCCGAGCAGCCCGATCACGGTGACGCCGAGGCTGGCGACGATGAGTCCGATGGACGAGACGTGCCCGGTCTGCACCACCATCAGCAGAAGAAAGACGCCGACGAGGGTGAGCAGGATGCCGGCGATGCGGTTGAGCCGCAACTCGCCGTCGCCGAACCAGATCACTGCAAGGCCCACCGGGGTGAGGACAACGGAGGTGACGATGCCGATGATGGCGCGAAGAGCGGTCATGCGAACTCCTTCAGTGCGGTGTCGACGATCGAATCGGGAGAGCTGTCAGCGTGCAGATCGAGCCGCATGCCGGGTTCGTCGGCGGCGAGAGGCTCGAGGGTGGCGAGCTGCGAGTCGAGCAGCGAGGCCGGCATGAAGTGACCCTTGCGGTGGTCCACCCGGGATTCGAGCAGCGCGCGCGAGCCGTCCAGCTCGACGAAACGCGCCGCGGGGGCGTCGGCGCGAATCGCGTCCCGATAGGCGTGCTTCAGCGCCGAACAGGCCATCACCATGCCGGTGGCCTGGGCCGCGGCGAGCGCGCGACCCACCGCGGCGAGCCAGGGCCAGCGGTCGGCGTCGGTGAGCGGATGCCCGGCCGCCATCTTCGCGACGTTTGCCGGGGAGTGCAGACCGTCGGCGTCCTCGAACGGAACACCGAGCCGTTTCGCCAGAAGCTCACCGATGGTGGTCTTGCCCGAGCCGCTCACGCCCATCACGACGATGAGCGGCGGGGTCGCGGACATGGGCCAAGGGTAGCCGGTGTACGAACCCGGTAGCCTGTTAATCAGACGTACAAATAGGGAGACGAAGTGGTCGAGGCAGTCGCAAACATCGGAGTGGTCGGCCTGGCCGTCATGGGTTCGAACCTGGCGCGCAACCTCGCCAGCCGCGAGGGAAACACGGTCGCCGTGTTCAACCGCTCGCACGAGAAGACCGACACGCTGCTCTCCGAGCACCCCGAGGCCGAGTTCGTCGGCACCACCGATTACGCCGGGTTCGCCTCCGCGCTGAGCAAGCCGCGCACCGCGATCATCATGGTGCAGGCCGGCAAGGGCACCGACGCCGTGATCGACGAACTGACCAAGGTCTTCGAGCCGGGCGACATCATCGTCGACGGCGGCAACGCCCTGTTCACTGACACCATCCGTCGCGAGAAGGCGGTGCGCGAGACCGGCATCAACTTCGTCGGCGCCGGCATCTCCGGCGGCGAGGAGGGCGCCCTGAAGGGGCCGTCGATCATGCCAGGCGGTTCCGCCGAAGCGTGGGAGACCCTCGGGCCGATCCTCAAGTCGATCGCGGCCATCGCCGAGGGTGAACCGTGCGTCACCCATGTCGGCACCGACGGCGCTGGCCACTTCGTGAAGATGATCCACAACGGCATCGAGTACGCCGACATGCAGCTCATCGGCGAGGCCTACGACCTCATCCGCCGCGGCACCGGCAAGTCGCCGGCCGAGATCGCAACCATCTTCGAAGCCTGGAACAAGACGGAGCTCGAGTCGTACCTCATCGAGATCACCGCCGAGGTGTTGAAGCAGGTCGATGCGAAGACCGGCAAAGCGCTCATCGACGTGATCGTCGACCAGGCCGGAGCCAAAGGCACCGGCGCGTGGACCGTGCAGACCGCGCTCGACCTCGGCATCCCGGTGTCGGGCATCGCCGAAGCCGTCTTCGCCCGTTCGCTGTCGTCGAAGCCCGCCCAGCGCGCCGCGGCATCCGACCTGCCCGGCCCGACCGACAAGTGGACCGTGGATGACCCCGAGACGTTCATCGAAGACGTGCGCCTCGCGCTGTACGCGTCGAAGATCATCGCGTACAGCCAAGGCTTCGACGAGATCGTCGCCGGCGCCGATGAGTACAAGTGGGACATTCACAAGGGCGACATCGCGAAGATCTGGCGGGGCGGCTGCATCATCCGTGCACAGTTCCTCAACCGCATCACCGACGCGTATGCCGACGACCCCGGACTGGTCGCGCTGCTGACCGCACCCTACTTCCGTACAGCGATCGAGGGCGCGCAGGCTTCCTGGCGCCGCGTGGTCTCGACGGCGGCCATCGCCGGTATCCCTTCCCCTGCGTTCTCTTCGTCGCTCTCGTACTACGACGGCCTGCGCGCGGACCGGCTGCCCGCCGCACTCACCCAGGGGCTGCGCGACTTCTTCGGCGCGCACACCTACAAGCGCGTCGACATGGACGGCACCTTCCACACACTGTGGTCGGGTGACCGCTCGGAGATCGAGTCAGAGGGTTCTTCTCACTGACCTACCTTTAGCACACGGAGACTGACCGGTACACCCCCAGAAAGGGGCAGCACGGTTTCGAGCGATCTGTGTTCGACTCCTCTCACTAGTAATCGTTGTAAGGCGTTACCGAGTACCCACATCCGACATCTGGGGCACTCCTTTTCTAAGGAGTTTGGCGTGGGATTTTTCTCTGTGCGTGTCGGTCGTATCGCGATTGCAACCGCGATTCTCGGGGCCGGTGCGGTAGTACTTTCCGTCGCTTCGCCTGCCGATGCGCTGACCACGATCAATGGTCCGATCAACCTGGCAACCGCAACGAGTTACGGAGTTGTGGCCGCGACCGCGATCAGCAACACGGGGCCGACCACCATCGCCGGTGATATCGGGCTGAGCCCGGGGGCGTCATCGTCATACACCGGGCAGGCGTCCGTCACCCAACCCGGCGGCACGGTCGTGCACACCGCGGACGCGCAGTCGCTTCAGGCGCAGGCCGACCTCGGCAATGCCTATACGGTGGCGGCCAGCCTCACCCCGACCCTGTCCGGGCAGAACGAGCTCGGCGGCCTCTCGCTAACACCCGGCGTGTACACCTCGGGCAACTCGCTGCAGGTCACGGGCCAGCTGGTGCTGGACGGCGCCGGCGACCCGAACGCCGTCTGGGTGTTCCAGGCCGGCAGCACGCTCACCACTGCGACCAACAGTTCGGTGCTGCTGACCAACGGCGCGAGCGCTTGCAATGTCTTCTGGCAGGTCGGCTCGTCCGCGACCATCGGGGTCGGAAGCCAGTTCGTCGGGAGCGTCATGGCGCTCACCTCGGTCAGCGCACTGACCAACGCAACGGTGGCCGGGCGACTTCTGGCCGAGAACGGCGCTGTCACCCTCGACACCAACACGATCACCGTGCCGACCGGATGCGCGAGTGCCAGCGGCACCGTCGTCTCGACGAGTGCGTCCCTCGCCGGCACTGCTCTGCCGCGCGCTGTGGTCAGCCGCGCCTTCAGCACAACGATTCCGGTGAGCGGCAGCCCGACGCCGGTGGTCACTCTGGTGTCCGGCACGCTTCCCACCGGCTTGTCCCTGAGTTCCAATGGACGAATCTCCGGAACGCCGACTCGCACCCAGTCGACGTCATTCACAGTGTCGGCCAGCAACGGAGTCGGACCCGCGTCTCTCGCCACGTACATCCTGTCGGTCGACAGCGCACTCGCTTTCACCGGCTTCGACGCACGGCCTGCGATCACGGCAGGGGCGCTGCTTTTGGCGATCGGCACTCTCGTGTTCGTGGGCGCGTTACGGCGCGGGCATGGACGACGACGGGCTCGGTAAATAGCATGACGGAATGCGCGCTGGAGCTTAGAGGGAAGGCCCGGTGGGCCTTCCCTGCAGCTAGGGCAGCGCAAGCTGCGGCGTGCCAGCGCCGACGAGGCTATGCCTCGGCGGTTTAGATAATTAGCATGACGCCATGTCATTCCATTTTCCGTTCGGACTAGCAAGCGGCGATGTGAGCCACGACAGCGTAGTGCTGTGGGCGAAGACGGATCCTGGTGCGAGCGTCAGCTGGCGCTGCGGTGACGCAGAGGGCACCGCGACGAGCGACCCGAAGACCGGCTCGGTGCACGTTCTCGTCGAGGGTCTCGACGCGGGCGCGCAGTACAGCTACTCATTCTCATCAGGCGGTGAATTGATCGAGGGCCGGTTCCGCACCATCCCGACCGACCGCGGCGTGCGCTTCGCGGTGCTCTGCTGCGCCAAGTACAACTCGGGTTTTTTCAACGCCTACCGCGCGATCGCCGACATGGACGACATCGACTTCGTGCTGGAGCTCGGAGACTACATCTATGAGGCCGCCGAGGTCCCGACCGGCAAGCAGACGCCGGGGGCGGGCATCGGGCGGCCGATGGATCCGCTCGGAAACTGCGTCACCTATAAGGACTACGACACCCGGTATGCCCTCTACCGTCGCGATACGGACCTCATCGCCCTGCACGCGAAGCACGCGATGATCGCGACCATCGACGACCACGAGCTGTCGGACAACGCCTGGGAGGGCGGTGCGGACGAACACGATCCCGCCACCGAGGGCCCGTGGTCCGATCGCGTGCGCGGCGCGATGACGGCGTGGAGCGACTGGATGCCGACCCTGCGACGCCCGCAGGACGGCGATGTCGTCTGGCGGGAGATCGACCTCGGGGCGGCCGGCCGCATCCTGCTCTGCGAGACCCGCCTGAAGCGCAGCGACCCGAACACGCCCCAGGGCGTCACGAAGACCGCGCTCGGCGCGGAGCAGCGGGCGTTCATGCTCGACAAGCTCGCGGAGGGCGGCGACGGCTGGACCTTCCTGGCCGTGCCCTCGATGCTGTCCGACCTCGACCACGCGATCGGCGACGAGGAGGCGCTGTTCGCCCTGCACAAGCTGAAACTGGCGGAGGCGGACTCGCCGAAGGACTTCCACGACCTCTGGGACAGCTTCGAGTGGGAGCAGAACCAGCTGATCGACGGGGTCGCGCGACTGCCGCGCGCCGTCGCACTGAGCGGGGACGTGCACTTCTCGGCCGAGTTCGCGAGCACGCGCGATGGGGCTGTGTTCGACGAGTGGACCGTCACCTCGATCACGTCGCCGAACCTCGACGACAAGATGGGCTGGCCGCGGGCCGCCAAGTCCCTCGACTACGAGGCCGCGCTGCTGCGCAACCTGCCCGACATGCGCTGGTGCGACCTCGACAGCCACGGCTTTCTCATCGTCGAGGCGGACCCGCAGTTCGCGTCCTGCCAGTGGTGGTTCGTCGACCAGGTGCGAGCGATCAGCAACGATGTGACGATGGGGCACTCGGTGGCTCTGCCCGCGCATCCGGAGGGCACCACGAGCTGATCGGTGCGAGAATCGGCTGATGGACGAGTACGAGATGGAGCCGGAACTCGCCGGCTACGTGCCGACGGAGGGCATCCCCCGTCGTCGCCACATGCTCGTCACGATGCGTGTGCTCGTAACCGTCGGCATCGTCTGCCTGGTTCTGCCCGGCATCCTCACCACCTGGAATGTCGCCTCGGCCACGGCCAATGACGCCTGCACCCAGTGGGTGAAGTACGAGTCCCCGGGTGCGACCGGTGAGAACACCCAGTTCGAACTCATGGGGGCGTACGGCATCGGCTGGCAGTGCTACTCCTCCGGCGGATTCGGCGGCGCGAAGCACGTCGCGAGCCTCGGGCTCATCCCCATCTCACCAACACTGAGCCCGGTGCCGAAGCCCGCCACGAATAGCTGATTGAGCTCGTCGAAATCTCACCGACGATCAACTCCTAGCTGTCGTCTTCCGCCATCAGCTCCTGCTGGGCCTCGCGCGCCAGCTGGCGCCGCCGCTGCGACATCCCGAGCAGCGGGAAGATGATGACCGACAGCATGCCCGCGGTTACCAGTGCGGTGGCGAACGCGTCATCGATGAGGTGACGCTGCACGCCGATCGTTGTCACCGCGATGATGATCGGTAGGCTCGTCGCCCCGAACAGCACGGTGGCGCGGCGGTCGGCCCAGCTCGACCCCTTTGGAACGACCAGCAGTGACGGCAGACCTCGCAGCACGAGCAGCGCGACCAGGAAGATCGGCACGTAGATGAGGTGACGGGGCGCATCGATCAGCGAGTGGAGGTTGAAGTTGACGCCCGTCGTGATGAAGAAGATCGGCACCAGGAAGCCGAACGAGATGGCCTCGATCTTCGACTCGACGCTCTCCCGGGCCTGCGGCGTCGCTCCCGACGCGAAGATGCGCCAGAGCACGCCGGCGACGAAGGCGCCGAGAAGCATGTCGAGCCCGAGCACGATGCTCAGCGCGACCAGGGCGGCGAGAATGGCGAGGATCAGGCGAATGGCGAATTGACCGCTCGAGTGCAGGGTCGCCGTGATGAACCGCTGGGGACGCTGGAACCCGCGCCCGCGTGCCGCAAGGAGGATCGAACCCACCGCTGCCACCGCGAAGATGATCACCACCACCAGAGACACTCCGAGGTCTCGCCCGCTGAGGAAGAGCGAGATCGCCAAGAGAGGCCCGAACTCGCCCATTGCGCCGATCGCCGTGATCGAGCGCCCGAACGGCGTGCCCAGCTCGCCGGCATCTCGCAGCGTGGGCAGGATCGTGCCGAGCGCCGTCGACGCGACCGCGATGCCGATGACCACCCCGGTGTCCACATTCGGGGCGACCAGGATGCCGAGGCCCACCCCGACGACGATCGCGATCAGCCAGGCGAGCCCCGCGAATCGGATCGGATGCCCCTTGATCGCGGCGAAATCGATCTCGCTCCCGGCGACGAAGAACAGCATCGCCAGCCCGATCTGGGACAGGAAGGCCAGCACATCGGTCGAGTGCACCCAGCCGAGAAGGCTCGGGCCGACGACGATGCCGAGCACGATCTCGAAGACCACCAGCGGCACCAAGGCGACCCGGCCCACGATCGCCGCGAGGATCGGCGCCACGACTGCCAGAAGCGGTACGAGAAAGAGGGAGAGGGTGTCCATTAGTCGAAATTAGCGGATTGAGCTTGTCGAAATCTCACTGACGTGCAACTCGATGGTGAGGTCTCGACAAGCTCGACCCGCCCTATTCCGCCTTTGCGACCAGCTCGTCTTTCACCTGTTTGCGCAGCACCTTGCCGATGAGCGAGCGCGGCAGCTCATCCACCGCGACGACGTGCTTCGGAACCTTGTATGGGGTGAGGTTGTCGCGGGCGAAGTCGCGGATCGACTGCTCGTTCAGGGACTTGCCCTGCTTCAGCACGACGGCGGCCACGACCTCCTCACCGCTGTGTTCGCTCGGCAGGCCGACAACCGCGACATCCTGAATGTCCGGATGCCCGCGCAGGCAGTCCTCGACCTCGCTCGGCGCCACGTTGAAGCCTCCGGTGATGATGAGCTCCTTGATGCGGTCGACGAGGCGAACGTAGCCCTTCTTGTCGAGGGTCACGATGTCGCCGGTGCGGAACCACGGCAGGCCCTTGTCCGACGGGTCGACGAAGACATCCGCGGTCTCCTGCGGTTTCTTCCAGTAGCCGGAGAACACCTGCGGGCCGCGCACGATGAGCTCGCCCTCCTCGCCGGGTTCCCTGTCTTTCGTGGGATGTTCAGGGTCGACGACGCGGATCTCGGTGTTCGGCATCGGCAGGCCGACGGTACCGGCGACGCGCGTCTCGCCCACCGGGTTCGCCATTAGAACGGGCGAGGTCTCGGAGAGCCCGTAGCCCTCCACGAGCCAGCCGCCCGTCTCCTTCTCCCACGGTTCGACGACGGATGCCGACAGCGGCATGGCGCCGGAGATCGAGATCTGGATGCCCTTCAGCGAGACCCCCTTCTCCTTCGCCGCTTCGGTCAGACGCTCGTAGATCGGCGGAACGGCCGGCAGGAACGTCGCGGGATGCTTCTTCACGACCGGCAGCACGAGGTCGGGATCGAACTTCGGGAACAGCACCAGCCGCGCGCCCATGCTCATCGCGAACGTGAGGCACAGGGTGAGCCCGTAGGCGTGGAACATCGGCAGTACCGCGTAGACGACGGAGCTGCCGCGCTCCACGGTGGGCACCCAGGCCCGCGCCTGTGCTGCGTTCACCAGCAGGTTCAGATGAGTGAGGGTTGCACCCTTGGGCGCTCCGGTGGTTCCGGACGTGTATTGGATCAGGGCGACATCCGCCGAGTCCGGGCTGAAGATGTGCGGGTCGATCGGCTCGGTCTCGAGCAGCTTCTCCCAGGTGATCGTGTTGCGCACCGTGGTCGTGAGCTGGGCACGGGAGTCGCGGGCCCGCTTGATCGGCAGCCGCAACAGGGCACGGGTGCCGAACGGCATGGCCCGCGTCACGTCGATCGAGATGATGGTCTCGACCTTCACGTCGTCGGGGAACTCCTGCACCGTCTTCACGACGTTGTTCCAGACGATGGCGATCTTCGCGCCGTGATCTTCGAACTGGTGCCGAAGCTCGCGCGGCGTGTAGAGCGGATTGTGCTCGATCACGATGCCGCCGAGTCTCAGCACCGCATAGAAGGCGACGATGTGCTGCGGGCAGTTCGGCAGCACCAGGGCGACGGTGTCACCCTTTTGCACGCCGAGGCGACGTAGAGCCTCGGCCGCGCGCTGGATCTGCTCGTTCATCTCCGCGTAGGTCGTGGTCTTGCCGAAGAACTCGAGCGCGACGTGGTCGCCGAACTCGTCGGCGGATGCCGAGACCAGGTCGTAGAGCGACCCGGTCGGCAGGTCGATCTCGGCCGGCACCCCGTCGGCGTACGACTTGATCCAGGGGCGCGGCGGGTCGTACCGTTTCACGGCGGGTTTCTTCGGCGCCGCTGGCGTGGCCATTACGCGGCGCCGTCGAACATCGAGGTCACCGAGCCGTCGCTGAACACCTCATGGATGGCACTTGCGATGAGCGGCGCAATCGGCAGGATGGTGAGAGTCGGGAAGCGCTTGTCCTCCGGAATCGGCAACGTGTCGGTGACGACCACGGAGTCGATGAACTCGCTCTGCAGAATGGTGGTTGCCGGGTCGGAGAAGACCGCGTGCGTCGCGGCGACGACGACGCTCAACGCGCCGGCCTCCTTGAGCGCTTCGGAGGCTTTGACGATGGTGGAGCCGGTGTCGATGAGGTCGTCGACCAGGAGACAGACGCGACCTTTCACCTCACCGACGATCTCGTGCACGGTGATCTTGTTGGCCACCATGGGGTCCCGGCGCTTATGGATGATCGCGAGGGGGGCGCCCAGCTTGTCGCTCCAGACATCCGCCACCTTCACCCGGCCCATGTCGGGGCTCACGACCGTGAGAGTGGACGGGTCGAGCAGCTTCTGAAAGTGCTCGAGCAGCACGGGCATGGCGAATAGGTGGTCCACCGGGCCGTCGAAGAAGCCCTGGATCTGAGCGGCGTGCAGATCGACGCTCATGATGCGATCCGCCCCTGCAGCCTTGAACAGGTCGGCGACGAGTCTCGCCGAGATCGGCTCCCGGCCGCGGCCCTTCTTGTCTTGTCTCGCATAGGGGTAGTACGGAGCGACCACCGTGATCCGCTTGGCCGATGCGCGTTTCATCGCGTCGACCATGATGAGTTGCTCCATGAGCCATTCGTTGATCGGGCGGGTGTGTGACTGGATGACGAAGGCATCGGAGCCGCGCACGCTCTCGTCGTAGCGGGCGTAGATCTCGCTCGAGGCGAAGGTGCGAGCATCGGTGTGCACGAGATCCGCGCCCAGTTCGGCCGCGATGTCGATCGCGAGCTGGGGATGAGCTCTTCCGGTGACGAGCACCAGCCGCTTCTTTCCGCTGGCGGTGATGTCGGCCACGGTGCTCCCTTACTCTCTGGTCAACGCGGTGTCGGCTTCGGCGGCGGCTTTCGCTGCTGCTGTACCTGGGCGTTTGTCCACGACCCAGCCGAGAATGTTGCGCTGCGGGGCGACATTGACGGCGAGGGCACCGGCCGGAACGTCCTTTCGGACGACCGTGCCTGCACCGGTATACGCTCCATCTCCGATACTAACGGGGGCGACGAAGACGTTGTGCGACGCGGTTCGAACGTGGGAGCCGACGGTGGTCGCGTGCTTGTTGACGCCGTCGTAGTTGGCGGTGATGGTGCCCGCGCCGATGTTCGACTCCTCGCCCACCGTCGTGTCACCGATGTAGCTGAGGTGCGGCACCTTGGTGCCCCGGCCGATCTTCGAGTTCTTCGTCTCGACGAAGGTGCCGATCTTGCCGTCCTCGCCGAGGTAGCTCCCGGGGCGGAGGTACGCGAAGGGGCCGACGGATGCGTTCTTGCCGATGACCGCGAGCGTCGCGTCGGTGCGCTTCACGACCGCGCCCTCGCCGATCTCGCAGTCGACGAGGGTGGTCTGCGGGCCGACGATCGCGCCGCGTTCGATCACCGTCGCTCCCTTGATCTGGGTTCCCGGGAGCAGTTCGACGTCTTCGGCGAGCACCGCCTTCAGGTCGATCCAGGTGGTGGCCGGCTCCTGCACGGTCACTCCGGCCAGCTGCCAGCCGCGCACGATTCGCGCGTTGAGCTCTGCCGCCGCCGCTGCCAGCTGCGCCCGATCGTTGATGCCCGTCACCAGCCACGGGTCGGTCACCGCAACCGCTTCGATCGCCCCGCCGGCCGCGCGGATGCCGGCGGCCGCGTCGGTGAGGTACATCTCGTTCTGCGCGTTCTGGGTGGTCACTCCGGAAAGCGCGGTGCCGAGGGCGACAGACTCGAACACGTACACACCGGCGTTCGTCTCCGTGATCGCGCGCTCGGCATCGGTCGCGTCTTTCTGCTCGACGATCGACTCGAACTCGCCGTTCGACGAACGCACGATGCGACCGAAGCCGGTCGGGTCGGCGAGGTGCACGCTGAGCAGGGTGAGGGCATTGCCGGCGAGCACGTGACCGTCGATGAGCCCGCGAACGGTCGCCGCATCGAGCAGTGGAACATCGGCGCTCAGCACGACGACGGTTCCACTGAAGGTTCCGGGAAGGCCGGCGAGGGCCAGCTGCACCGCACGGCCGGTGCCGGGGACATCGTCCTGGTCTACGACGATCACGCCGGGAAGCTGTTCGCTCACGACCGAGGCGACCTGGTCGCGCTCGTGGCGCACGACGACGACCACGTGCGCGGCGCCCAGCTCATCGGCTGTGGCGAGCACGTGCGAGACCATCGGGATGCCGGCGATCGTGTGCAGCACCTTCGGCCGTTGCGACTTCATTCGCGTGCCCTGGCCCGCGGCGAGGATGACTACGGCGAGGTCTGGCATTCGGCTCCCCTTGCTGGTTGAGTAGCGCCGCGAAGCGACGCGTGTCGAAACCTTCGCACTCCGCCGGTGAGGTCTCGATACGCGAGTCGCATTCGCGACGCGCTACTCGACCCGCACAAAGGCGGAGCTGAAAAAGGGCGCGTTGCGCCCTTTTTCAGCTCCGCCTCCAGGATTCGAACCTAGACCTAACAGCTCCAAAGGCTGTCGTGCTGCCATTACACCAAGGCGGATTAGTACCCCGTAAGTCTGCCAGATGACGCCCGCGCCGCATCCGTGTTCCCTCGCGTAGCGATTGTTCCTCGGCGCCGATGCACTTTCGCGACCAAAGAGAACAATCACTCGAAGGGATAATGGACGGATGCCCGCATCTGACGAAGTCGACCGCATCGTCGAAGCCTGGCAGCGCGAGCGACCCGATCTCGACTTCGAGCCGCTGCAGGTGCTCTCTCGGGTCGACCGGCTGTCGAAGCATCTCGACCGAGCGCGCCGGGCGGCTTTCACGGCGTCCGGCCTCGAGTCCTGGGAGTTCGACGTGCTCTCCGCACTCCGCCGCGCGGGCGCGCCGTACGAGTTGAGCCCGAAGTCGCTGCTGCAGCAGACGCTCGTCTCTAGCGGCACGATGACGAACCGGATCGACCGCCTGGTGGAACGCCAGCTGGTCGAAAGACGGGCGGACCCGGGCGACGGCCGCGGCATCCTGGTGACGATGACGCCCGCCGGTCAGGCGCGGGTGGATTCCGCGATCGCGACCCTGCTCGTCTCCGAAGCGGATCTGCTGGAGGCCCTCACCCCCGTGGAGCAGGAACGCGTTGCCGGACTGCTCAGGAAGCTGAGCCTGGACTTCGACTAGCGCGAGTACCGCGCGGCTCCCAGCGCCCGATCAGTGCACTCACCGGCCAGTTGAGAACCCAGAAGTACATGGCCACGTATCCGCCGAAGATGTACCCGACCGGGATCGACAGCAGGAAGACCAGCGGCACCGAGATGAACGCCCGCGACACGTAGGCATACATACCTGGGGTCACCTTCGCGTCCACGTAGCCCTTGCGATATGAGTACCGCCACATCCACCATTGCAGCCCGCTGACGATGCTGATCTCGAGCGAGTACAGCACGATGCCCGGCATGGCCCCCGCGTACCTGCTGATCAGGCTGGTCGGGTACGGCACGAAGGCGATGAAGAACAGCAACCAGAGATTCAGCTGGATGAGGCCGCCGTCGTAGGTGTGGATGAGTCGGAACTTGCGGTGATGGCCCGCCCAGTTGATGGCGATCACCCAGAAGCTGATCCCGTATGCCAGGAACGACTGCCACTGGCCGCCGATCGCCGTCCACAGCGCGCTGTCCAGGTGCGCGTCGGAGACGGTGCCGGCGATCGTCGGCACGGCGATGTCGATCACGAGCAGGGTCATGGCGATCGCGAAGACGGCGTCACTGAAGAACTGCATGCGGTCGGTGTTCGTGCCGGTGCTGAGAAACCGGTCGTACTCCTTGTTGTTCTCGCCCATGCCCACAGGGTATCCGCAGCGCTAGGTTGGGAGCGTGCCCGTCGCCGAGGATCTCGAAGCTCCCGTCCACGAACGCCGACTCGCCCCGTGGCGCGACGGGATCGGTTCGAGCGCGACCGCCCACGAACACCGGCTGCTCGTCGCCGCACGCCCCGCACTGCCCTGGCTGAACTGGCTGGGCACCTTCGCGAAGCCGCTCATGAAGGTGCCCAGGCTCGGCTGGATCACCGCCGACCCGCTCACCGCGCGCTCCGTGCTCAACGATCCTGAGCACTTCACCCTGCTCAGCGAGGGAGGCGTCGGCCACCTCTGGGCGCAGATTCTCGGGGACTGGGTCTACGACCTTTTCGATGGCGCCGGACACTACGACCTGCGTACCCGCAGCCGCGAACTGTTCACCGAGAAGACCAGCTTCGCGTTCGTCGAGGCGGCTTGGGGCTCGCGCGTTCGCGCCGCTCGGGCGTCCTTCGAGGCGGGCGAGCCCCTGGATGTGGCGCGCCTCAGCCGCATCCTGGTCGGCCAGATGGTGGTCACCCTTCTTGGCATGCCGGTGGTGGGCGACGGCGATGACGCTTATCTCGAGATCTTCGAGACCGGCGAGGAGCTGGCATCCATCGCACTCGGCACCACGGCGGACACGGTGCTGCCGCCCGAAAAGATCGCGAAGGCCCGCGAGATCGTCGAACGGCTCACCGGGCACATCGACGTCGCCTTTGCTACCGCGCCCACCTCCACAATCATCGGGCGGTGCCGGGAGCTCGGCCTCAGCATCCGGGAAACCAAAGGCCTGTCGACGTTGCTGATGGTCGCGGGCACCGAGACGGCGGCTTCCGCCATGGCGCGCACCGCCGCGCTGCTCGACGACACCGGCGAGCAGCACCGGCTGATCGCCGACCGGTCGCTCACCGAGAACGCCGTTCGCGAAGCGCTCCGGGTGACCTCGCCCGCGCCGATCATCGGCCGTTCGGTGCTCGCGGATCTGACCATCGCGGGCCGGCACCTCACGGCGGGCGAACGCATCATCGTGCTCACCTGGACGGCAAATAACCTGGCCGGCGAGTACCGCATCGACAGGCCATACATTCCGCAGAACCGCCAGCTGTGGTTCGGCGCGGGCCGGCACCTCTGCCTCGGCGGACCGCTCGCCCGCGCGGAGCTGACCGCCATGATCGAACTGCTCGTCGGCAACGGCATGCCCTACCGCGTGGTCTCGCGCGAGTACGGGCGAAAGGTTCTGATCCCGGCGTACCGCTCCCTGGTCGTTCAGAAACTCGACTAGAGCGGGTCGAGCTAGTCGAGACCTCACCAACGGTTTGCTCGCTGGTGAGGTCTCGACAAGCTCGACCCGCTTTACCTCGGGCGGTAGCCCAGCAACTCGCGGGCCTTCGTGATGTCGAGGGTGCGCTCGAGCCCGAGCTGGCTCACGGCGTACCGCGTGATCCTCGGGCGGCCCGGCAGCCTCTCCGCGACGGCGGCGGCCGCGTAGGCGGTGCGATACGGGATGCTGCGGATGGCGGCATCCGTGTACCGCCCGATCGCGTCCGAGAGCAGGACGGGTTCGGCATCGGCGATGTTGTACACGCCGGGCGGGCCGGTGAGGGAGAGCCGCACCGCCTGCACCAGGTTGTCGATATGGGTGAGCGAATGCAGCACCCGTCCGCCGTTCGGCAGGGTGAGCCGGCGGCGACGGATGCCCGCCAGGACCCTGGGCAGAAGCGTCGTGTCCCCGGGCCCGTACACCGCGTGAGGGCGCAGGATCACGTCGCTGACGAACTCCTCCGCGGAGGCCTTCGATCGCGAGTATGTGCTGAGAAAGCGGGTAGCGCGCGGGGCCTCCGCGAGGTTCACGGTGGGCACGAACGCGTCGTAGACGCTCGACGTCGAGATGTGCACGAACCGGGCTGCGGCAAAACTGGCGACCACGTTTCGCGTTCCGTCGCGGTTCACCAGCATCGCGTCGCCCAGCGAGGCCCAGTCGTCGGCGAGCGCCGCGCAGTGCACGACCGCATCCGCATCACCGTCGATCGGGCCGGCGGTGATGTCCCACTCGCGACGCGTGAACCGCGTCACCTCGTGGTCCCGCTCCAGGTCGGTGGCGACCGCGTTGCCGATGAAACCGGCGGCGCCGGTGACCGCGATTCTCACCGGAGCTGCGCTTCGACGAGGTCAGCGAGCGAGGCTCTGTCGAGTTTCGCGCTGCGGCCCGTCTTCGGCAGCGTGGGCGATGCGAGCACCAGGTCGGGCAGCACGGCGGCGTCAATGAGCCCCGGCAACGCTGCCGCAACGGCGGCGAGCACCGGGTGCTCCGCGGTCAGCCCGGGCGGGACATCCGTCGAGGGTACGATCACGAGCACGATCCGATCGTCACCGATCTCGTCGGGTACCCCCACCATCGCGACCTCGGCAACGCCGGGCAGTCCCGCGATCACCGGCTCGTAGAGGCCCGGATAGACGTTCGTCGAGCCGCGGATGAACATGTCCTTGCTGCGGCCGAGCAACACGAGCCTGTTCCCGTCGATTCGTGCGAGGTCGCCGGTCGCGAGTGTGTTCAGCGGCGGCGACCCGAGATAGCCGATGGCGAGCCCCGGCCCGCTGAGCACCAGTTCGCCGTCGACGATCGCTGCCGGTGACAACAGCTCCCCCACGTAGTCGCCGAGACCGTCGTACGCCAGCTTGTCGTCGGCATCGGCGATGGCCACGGGCAGAATCTCGGTCATGCCGTAGATCGCGAGCACGCGAGTCTCGGGCCAGCGCGACCGCACCCGCTCGAGCAACGGGCGCAGCACCGGCGCTCCCCCGATCAGCAGCGTCTGCAGTTTCGGAGCTCGCGTGCCGGGTGCGCGCAGCAGGGCATCGAGGGCAGCGGGAACCATGAACATCACGTCCGTCTCCGGCAGCGCGTCGAGATACTTCTCGGGCTTCGCTCCGGGATCGGCACCGGGCAGTGGCAAGCGCCAGTGCGCACCTGAGATGAGGGCCGGGATGCCGATCATCAGCTGGTCGGTGAGCAGCCGCTGGCCGGGGGCCAGCCTGGTGTGTGCCGCGAACCCCGCCAGCCCGGTGCCGAGCGACGCTCGGGAGTGCACCACCGCTTTCGGGTGGGCGGTCGTGCCGCTGGTGAAGATGATGAGGGCTTCGTGGTGCTGGTCGACTAAGGGTTCCACCGGGTGAGGTCTCGACAAGCTGGACCCGGTTAACAATGAGCCGAGACTCGTTCCCAGACGCGGAGTGCCGGGCAGCCAGGGGCCTGCGTAGATGTGGCGGGCATTCGGCACGACCGCCGAGTACGGCGGCAGCTCCAGGCCACGGCGGCGCGCGACGCGCCGGAGCGGGCGGGACGACACCAGGTAGAGCAGAGACTCGGCCGCCACCCACTTCGGAGCCGCGAGCGCCGCCCGTGCGCGGAACATCGCCTCACCGGCGCCCGGGTCCGCGAAGACGACGGTTCCGCCGGCGGCGATGATCCCGAGGGCAAGAGCGATGCCGTCGAGGTTCGGGCGCACCGAGAACAGCACCCGGTCACCCGGCGTGAATCCGAGTTGCCTCAGGCCCGACGCGACACTCGCGATGCGAGCGTGAAGC
Source organism: Microbacteriaceae bacterium (assembly GCA_025463565.1). GTDB lineage: Bacteria > Actinomycetota > Actinomycetes > Actinomycetales > Microbacteriaceae > Lacisediminihabitans. The sequence goes on along the minus strand of JAODAT010000058.1, from coordinate 1,769 downwards.
TCGCCGTAGGTGAAAGTGACCTTGCCCTGGCTGATCGCCGGAGCATCCGGCGTAGCACGACAGGCGTCGAGGAGGGCGACGAGAATGTCCGTCACGCCCGGAGCTCCACCCGCAAATAGCTCGGGATGAGCACCCCGCGCGCCGCGCGCCGCGACACCACGCGGGCGTTCGGCGCCGCGTCGAGCAGCGCGTCGAGCACCAGCCGGATCTGGGCCATGGCCAGCGGTGCACCCAGGCAGAAGTGCACGCCCGCGCCGAACCAGAGCTGCTTGAGGGCGGCCGAGGTGTTCACCTTGGGATCGAACGGCCCGAGTGCGCGGTTTGCCGCGAAGGTGGCGAGGATCACGCGGTCGCCCGGGCGGACGCGCACCCTGCCGATCGCGTCATCCGCCACCACGGAGCGCAACATCACCGGCGAGGGCGTCGTCACCCGCAGGCCTTCGGCGATGGCCGACTCGACCAGCTCCCGCGATGCGGCGATTGTCGGAAGCCAGCCGCTGTCGATCAGCAGGCAGACCAGTCGCGGGATATAGGAGACGAGAGTCTCCGTTCCGGTGAGCACGAACGCGCCCACCGCTCCCATCGCTTCCTGCTCGGTGAGCCCAAGCGCACGCATCCGTCCGGGCACCGTCGTGTCGTCCCCCGCTCGGTACGCCGCCTGGGCGTGAGCGCCGAGGTCGGCCATGGTGTGCCGGGCATAGGTGATCTGCGACGGCGACAGGCGCGGCTTCGACAGTCGCACCATCGACGTGATCGACGACACCCGACGGAACAGCTCGTCGTCGACGACGGACTCGTCCAGCCCGACCAGCCGGCTGATCGCGATGCTCGCGTACCGCCGCACCTCGTCGACCAGGTCGACCCCGGCGCGCATTCTCGAGCCGAGTGTCGCTACGGCCGGCCCGAGGCTCTCGGCGACCATGCCGTCTACGTAGGCGGGCGCGAAGATCGGGCCGAGCTTGCGGCGCAGCGCGAAATGATCGGGGCCCTCCATATTGAGCAGCACGCTCGGGCCGAGCACCGGCGTCCACAGGTCGGCGGGCGACCCCGGGCCCGTCTTGGTGAAGCTCGCCGTGTTCATGAGGGTCGCCCGAAGCAGGGTCGCGTCGGTGACCAGCACGCCGAGTCCGGGCACGCGCTGGGCCGGCCGTTTCGCCGCTCTGAGCAGCGGATAGGCGACGGGGTGCGCGGCGCGCATCACCCGCTCTTCCCATCGTTGCGCGGTCGCGATGGTCATCGGATGTCGACTATTTCGGGCCGATAGGCATGGTCCTTGTACCAGAGCAGCGTGTTCTTCAGCCCCCACGCGGTGACCCGGCGAGACGACCCGTAGACGACGACGTCCCCGCGCCGCGCGTAGTTCGGGGTGAGGCGGCGCACCGCGTTGACGAGCGCGCGATCCTCGTGCAGGTCCTCGATCTTCGTGCGTGGAAATCCCCCGGCGGCCAGGTACAGCTCCGACCTGATGCCCACATTGCAGCCTGCCGCCATCAGGTACGGACCCTTGTATTCGGGGCTGCGGTTGCCAGTGCGCAGCCGCCCGAACGCCTCGGCCAGGTGCACGACCCCGCGGAGTCCCGCCCGAGTCGCCCAGTTCAGGCCCTCATCCGTGCGCGGGATGAGCTCGCCGCCGACCAGCCCCAGGGTTGCCAGCGAGCGCCGGATGGCGGCGGTCCAGTCCGCCCGCGGAATACAGTCCGCGTCGGTGCGAGCCAGCAGCTCGGCGCCGGCCGCGATAGCGGCGCGCATGCCGGTGTCGGCCGCGGCGC